>CALEDV010000010.1 GCA_937949555.1 uncultured bacterium
AAGGGGGCAAAGGCCTTTCAAAAGTATCAACAAAAAACCAAGACTAATGCTGACAAATGCCTGAAGGCTGAGGTAATATCAAAATTAGGACAGGCCTTTGACATGTCCTACTGTTGAAACGAAATGTAGGAATATACACAGGAGGTAGAGCTTTTAGCAAAAAAGGGGGATTTGTATATGAAAATCAACGAGGAATTATTCAAAGAGGTCTCTGTGCTTTTTGTAGATGACGACCCTAACATCTTAGATAATGTCTCTAAGTTCCTTAACAGACGATTTGCCAAGGTATACATTGCAAGAAACGGCAAAGAGGGCATTGAGGCCTTTGAACAATACAGACCAGACATAGTAATCACAGACATCCAGATGCCCTTTATGAATGGCCTTGGCTTAGCAAGACTCATCAAGGGTATTAATCCAGAGACACCGGTCATTATCACAACCGCCTATACAGAAATACCCTATCTAATGGAGGCTATAGAGATAGGGATTGATGGCTATATCTCAAAACCCATATTAAACGAGACACTATATGAGACCCTTCGCAAAAATACCTTGAGGTTTGTATACAGAAAGATGATGGAGGCAAAAAACAGATTAGTTCAGACTGTGATGGATTGGAATCCTAATTTTTCCATTTTGATAAGCGGAGAGAATCTGAATTATATCAACAAGTATCTATTGAATTTTTTTGGTTACAAGACCATGGAGGAATTTTTTGAACATCATGAATGCCTTCAGGAATTCATCGTAGCCCTCGGTAAGGAAGAAGAGCGATACAAGACCTCAGACAAATGGTTCAAACAAATTATAGATAATCCAGAGATACAACATAAAGTATATCTAAAGTCCATAGAGGGCAATGATGCTGTCCCCTATCTTGTAAAATTCCAATACTTCAAAGAGATAGACCAATACCTCTTTGCCTTTATAGAAATAGCGCAGTAGATAGGCAATGAGCAAGGGCATACAAAGATACACATAGGAGGTTAACACATCATGAGATTGCTATTGATTGTCCTTACCCTATCAGTCGCTCTGTTGATACCCATCAATGCCATTGCCGAGGTCTCAGGAGAATATACCATTGCAGTCGTGCCACAATTTACAGCCCTTTAGCCTCAGGATGTACAAAAAGGCCCGGGCCGGTCTGATTAAAAACTACACCGGTATCTCCGCCCCCTACGAGCCTTAGGAGCCTCCTACCAACCCGGACCTGCACCTGAACACCAGCACTGTCACGGTGGAAGAATGCCTGGCGCAGGTGATGGAGTTGCTTCGGGAGCGTGGGGTGGTGAGGTGATTTTGAGTCCTCTCGCCTGTGCCGACCTTTGCGTATCGTGAATAAATAAGGTCTAACTTTACAATTTCACAGCATAACAAGTATTATGGCTTCATGATCAAACGTGAAATTGCCGATGAATTGAAACGCTCTGCCACCGAATATCCAGTGGTGACCCTTCTGGGCCCTCGTCAGTCGGGTAAGACGACGCTGGCGCGCATGACCTTTCCAGATAAGCCTTGGGTATCTCTGGAAGACCCTGATGTGCGCATGGTGGCCGAGGCCGATCCACGGGGTTTTTTGGCTCAGTACTCCGATGGAGCAATCCTTGACGAGGTGCAGCGCTTGCCTGTTTTGCTTTCTTACCTGCAAGGGGTGGTAGATAGGGAAGGCGGCAAGGGGCGCTTCATCCTCACCGGAAGCCACCAGCCACGTTTGCACGAGGCAATCAGTCAATCGCTGGCGGGCCGCACCGCCGTGCTAACGCTCTGGCCCTTTTCGCTTGGCGAACTGCGCCAGTATGCTGCGCTTTCGAACCCTTTTGATATTATCGTGCGCGGTTGTTATCCGCGCGTGCACGAAGACAGGCTCGATCCGCGCCGTTTTTACAACGGCTATCTGCAAACTTATGTTGAGCGCGATGTGCGCGCCTTAATCCAGTTGCGCGACCTGTCGACCTTCCAGAAGTTTCTCCTCTTGCTGGCGGGGCGGGTCGGACAGTTGGTGAACATGGCCTCGCTCGCGAACGATGTCGGGGTGGCGGCGCCGACGATTCGTCAATGGCTGTCGGCGCTGGCGGCATCTTATCTGGTGTTCGAACTGCCGCCATGGTTCGAGAACATTGGAAAACGGCTCATCAAGTCGCACAAGCTCTATTTCACCGATGTGGGCCTGGCTGCCTTTTTGCTGGGCATCCATACCCCAGAGCAGGCCAGCCGAGATCCTTTGCGCGGAAACCTGTACGAAAATCTGATCATCCTTGATGTGCTGAAGCGGCTGTGCAACGCTGGACAACGTCCAGAACTGTATTTTTATCGCGACACCCACGGCAACGAGGTAGATCTGCTGATAGGGCAGGGCAGGCAATTGATGCCGGTAGAAATCAAGTCAGCCAGTACGTTTTCCGTCGCTTTCCTCAAGGGGATCCAAAGATTCACCGATGCTGTTGGAAAAGAGCGAGTGGGTAAGGGCTTAGTGCTTTTCAATGGCGAGCAAAGCTATCAGATACAAGGTGTGCGGGTGATCAATCCCTTGCGGGAGAAGGACTGGCTGACGCTTTAATGCAAAAAATAATTTTTTTGGGGGGGTCAGGTCTTGAAATATAAGAAAAATGCGAAAGGGTCACCTCTGAGGGCACAAGGAGGTAGAGGGAATTCTGCCCGCTGAGCCCGTTAATGGAATTGGTTCAGATTTTTTCAAGAAATACACAGCGGCAGTTGGTAAATGCAGAGGGCGAGCCAGACTCAAAATTTACCAACTGGCGGAGAGGCAGGGATTCGAACCCTGGGTGAGTTTAACCCCACACACGATTTCCAGTCGTGCACCTTCAACCGCTCGGTCACCTCTCCAGGCGAGACACTCATCAATTGTTAATTAGAACAACCCGCTTTCAGAGCAATGATTTTTTAGGCAGACCGCCTAACAAGCAGGTCCTCAGCCACCGCTAACCCTGCCACCCACAGACAAGGCTTGGCTGTCACTGCCCAAGGAACAACAACTAAAGGAAGATATTTTTTTCTGGACCTCCTCAGAGCCGCACTTGGGACACTTAGTGCCCTCAGTTTTTGCATTGATGCCCTGAAGGGTTGCGAAACTCTCCTTGCATTTGGTACAAAGGTATTCATATATGGGCATTTATATCACCTCCGCAATGTTTTATTATTTCACTGTGTGCCCATTGAAGTCAATTGCCCTTTTATCGTAATGCTTATTTTGGTTGGCTGACTCTATTTAATTATTTAATAATCAAGGGCCATAAATTCAAAACTGTTATCGCCTATTAATCAGGCTGGAGAAGGGATATTAGCGGGTCTCATCAAAGTCTTAGGACAACTAAAAAATAACCAAACAGTGATAGGCTCTCAAAGGGGCCAATGATAACCCTATTTATCCCTGTCAAGCACCTCCCTTATCTTCCTTAACAATATATTTGGGCTTACAGGTTTTGGGAGAAAATTTATTCCCTCCTCAAGCATATTTCTTTTGCTTAATATCTCTGTTGCATAACCGCTTGTAAAGATTGCCTTAATGTCCGGTTTTAGCTTGCGGATCTGTTCGTATGCATCTTTACCATTTTTCTTGGGCATAATAACATCAAACAACAATAGGTCAATATCCTCCTTGTTAGCCTTGAATTTTATTATCGCCTCCTCCCCATCAATTGCCTCTATTACTTTGTATCCATGATTTAATAGTATTTCCTTTGTAATTGCCCTTACATCTTCACTATCTTCAGCAAGCAGAACCGTTTCTGTACCATAAGGTATATCGTTTTCATCTCTCTCATTATCCTTTGCCTCTGTAAATGTCTTAGAAACCAGCGGGATGTATATCCTAAAGTCTGTCCCTTTGGTACGATAACTGGAGACAAATATATAGCCGTTATGCTGTTTTATTATTCCATACACCATCGCAAGACCAAGCCCCGTACCTTTACCCTTTTCTTTTGTGGTAAAAAAGGGCTCAAAGATCCTATTAAGGGTCATCTCATCCATGCCTACTCCTGTATCGGTAATCCTCAAAAGGGCATATATCTTATCCGGTTTTACGCCCTCAAATCCCCTTTCTTTTATGGGAGAAAGGCTTGTGGCAACAGTCAATGTCCCTCCCTCAGGCATTGCATCCCTTGCGTTAGTGGCAAGGTTCATGATTACTTGCTCAATCTGTCCAGGGTCTACAAATACCATAATATCTTCATTGTGTAAATCCATCCTTAGTTGGATATCCTCACCAATAAGCCTTGATAGCAGCCTTTCCGTGCCTAAGATTATATCATTGAGATTGACCTGTTTTGGTGATAGGATCTGTTTTCTGCTAAAGGCAAGCAGGCTCTTTGTCAGGACAGAGGCCTTTTCTGCAGCATTAAGAATCTGGTCAAGATACAATCTGTTTTGATCATCGGGAGATAGGTTGTTTTTCGTCAAACTGCCATATCCGATTATGGCTGTCAGAATATTATTGAAATCATGGGCTATCCCTCCTGTTAATTGCCCAACGGCTTCCATCTTTTGTGCCTGATGGAGTTGATCAGCAAGACTTCTCCGTTCGGTAATGTCCTGAAGGATAAGGATGCTTGCAACGATGTTGTTCTTAGAATCCATTACAGGCGCAGCGCTTGCAATAACCCATCTAATTTCACCGGAATCCCGTTTTATTATCATCTCCACATCCTTTACTGTGGAGCCGTTCATAATGGCAAGGGACTGGGGTAACTCGTAGTATTTATACCTTCTTCCATCGGCATGGAAAAAGTTCCATTTCTCAGGCTGCTCAATCATGGAGATATTTGTGAGTTTGGCATTGGTCTCTCCTCTGATAGAGAGGGCTGCCGCATTGGCAATTCTTATATTGCCAGTAGGGGCATCAAAAACAAGTATTCCAGAGGGTGACTGCTCTATGGCAGCCCTTAGCAACGCCTGGATAGTAACCGTAGCATTTTCCTGCTCTTGTAGCCTCTTTGTAAGCTCTATCTCATCGGCGTATCTTTTAAAGGACCTTAGCAGCTTGTTCTTGTCAATAGGTTTGAGGACATAGCTGTCTATACCAATATCTATTGCCCGCAAGAGATTCTCTGTGTCTCCATAGGCAGTGGTAACGATGATAGGGGCATCTTTCTTGAGAGCCTTGATCTTTGCAGCCATCTCAAGGCCATCCATAATAGGCATTCTTATATCCGTCAGGACGATGTCAGGCCTGAGTTTTTCATACATCATAAAACCCTCAAGTCCATTCTCTGCAGTGTGTATCTCTCTGACATTCTTTGAGAGAATATTCACAAGCATATTCCTTATGAAAAGGTCGTCTTCTACATAAAGAAGAGATACGTCAAGCATGTGGGATTTATTTTGCATAGCTTTTCAATAATATAGCATCTTCCTAAAAATAACAACAAAGCTTCCCTCAAGGGTAAATAAGAATAGCTTTTCGCCCTTTTTGTTAATCTCCAAAGGGCAGTTTTATACTTTCTTTCACGGTTATTCTCTCATTTATAATCACAGTTAAGCCCGGCCTGAGGACTTGTTTTCTGAGGGGCTTACCTTTTTCAACTTAAATCCCCGGCACTGTTCCCCAGAGGCAAGATAGACCTCCTTAGAAGGGATAACCCTTGACTTAAAGGACATCAGTTTACAGCCATAGGGGAACTCCTTAATCCAGGTGATAAAAAAGTGGGCACACTTAAAACAATCAATCATTAGCCTCAACAATACTACGAACAACCTCAAGCAGCTCATCGGGAGTAAAGGGCTTTTCAAGATAAAAAAGGGCGCCCCTGTCAATGGCTTTTTGACTTTGTTCAATAGTGTGGTATCCTGACATAAGTATTACCTTTTGCAGGGGATCCTTGTCTTTGATCCTCCTTAGAACCTCAAACCCATCAATCCCTGGCATCTTATTATCCACAATTACAAGGGCAAATCTACCCCTATCGAAGATCTCTAATCCCTCTAATCCAGACAGAGCGGTCTCCACTTCATAACCCTCGCTCTTCAGAGCCCTTTGACAACTAAGGGTTATTATCACCTCATCATCTATAACAAGTATCTTTTTTGCCCTTAGCAATGGCTTATACCACTGTTTACATGATTCTTGATAAAGTCCAAGATAGGCGGAGAGGTTATATCCTGATCCTCAAGCCCCCTTTTTAACTCTGCCGTATTAATCTCATAGGTGTAGTCGGCTTTCTTGTATATAAGTTCGTAATCAATCTCAGGATGTCCCGCAATAAGGGTAACGATTGTAGCGCCCAGATCTCCAAGGGGTTTCATATCCATATGACTCCTCTGAAAGGTTGCCTGTATCTTTGTTCCTCCACCGGGGGTAGAGATTATACTCAACCTCCCATTACACTCCTCTGCCGACTGCGCCAATAGAGGAATCCCCAAGCCAAAGTTTCTGACCCTCTTTGTGGTGAAAAAGGGATCCAATACCCTTTTTAGTGTCTCCTCGTCCATTCCAACCCCGTTATCGGTTATCCTTATTGTCAGGGTGTCAGCCCTTTCATCTTCAACTATCTCTATATTAATCAGGTCAGCCTTTGCAGCGATAGAGTTTTCTGCTATATCGAGTATATGTAAAGACAGATCCTCCATACTATTCCCTCCTTACCCTAAGTCTGTCTTTTTCTTTAAAAGCCGCAGCAATCCCCTTGAAAGACAATTCATCAAGTTTAAACATTGTGTATGCTATCCCAATGTCATTTAGTGTGTGGGCATCGGAGTTCCTAAGCCAGGGGAGATGACGGTAACTTGCAAAACGCTCTAAGGCTGCTTTCATGCTTATACTATAGGAAATCTCCAGGGCATCTATTGCAACCTCTGGGGGTATAAATCCAAGTTGAGATATTAAACTGAAGCATTCCCTATCCACATGACTCGCCACAGCCAATCCTCCACATCGGTGTATCTTAGTTACAATATCTGCTGCACTTAATGAGGTTGCTCCAAAAAGTGTTTTTCCATTAAAGTCCAGTATCTCTTCATCTTCGTTGACCACCAGCTGGTATACAGGGTCTTGATTTGCGAGGCCATCTTCAGGTAAAGACCTATAAACAAGGCTCTGCATCTCCATAGCACAGTCCAATGTCTCAAAAAGGGCAAGTATATGCACCTCCTCTTTGGAGGTTATCTCCATAGCAGGAATCAACAGGATCCCTTCCCTGTCCGCTATAAGAGAGGCTGTCAGGAGATTTTCGGCTGAATTATGGTCTGCTATAGCAATTACCTGAAGCCCTATCTCCTTTGCCCTTTTTATTATTCTAAGGGGAGTAATATCAATATCTGCACAAGCAGAAAGACAGGAATGTATATGAAGGTCTGCCTTGAAGTATCTCAAAATTCAGTTATGTAAGGCCTGCTTTTATTGAGAAAGCAAGGTGTATATCTTTCCGGCTGCCTCAAAGGTGCTCCCGGAAAAAACAAGTATCGTCATTTTTTCCTTCTCTGCCCTCTTTGCAGTCTCCTCTTCTGGCCTTCTGTTGTTAGTAAGAATTATCGCTGATAATCCTTTTATAACCGATACAGCCACTATGTTTGGATGTATCTGCAAGGTTATCCATATTTCTCCCTCTTTGCTCTTTGCCATTACATCAGACAACAGGTCGCTTATATAGCACCCTTTGACCATCCTTTCCATGTCACCCTTAACTGCCACCTGTGCCCCTAAACTTTCAACTACCTGAGCGACTGTTATCATCTTCTCTCACCCCTATCATTCAATAATATTTTTATCTCCAATGTTGTTCCCTCTCCAATAACCGTGTCAATATTGAATTCATCAGAGTTTTTCTTTATATTAGGCAATCCCATCCCTGCGCCCCAGCCCATCTCACGCACCCAATCCGGAGCTGTGGAATAGCCTTCCTGCATGGCAAGCTCTATGTTAGGTATGCCTGGTCCCATATCTGTAACCGTAATAAGTATGTGGTCTCGGGTAATGATATAATGCAGGCTCCCTGCGACTCCATGGATAATAACATTCATTTCTGCCTCAAAGGCGGCTATGGCCGCTCGTCTGATAATATCCTCATCAACACCTAAATCCATCAAGACCCTCTTCATCGCACTGGAGGCAGCGCCTGCATTGGCAAAATCACCCTCAAGGAGTTGGAAAGAGGCCTCTATGGGCTCGTTAATCCTCTCTATTTTGTTGTTCATGACAGCTCCTTAGACCATGTTCATAGAGTTTGCCGCAGGCAGTAAAAAGGGACATAGGCGAGCTTATGAGGGCTATGTTTTTTTCCTCTGCCATGGACATCATATCCTGCGAGATAGGTTTTCCAAGCACCACAAGCACCGCAGGAATATCTGCAAGCTCAGCAGTCCTGATAACCTGCGTCTGGTTCAGAGAGGTTATAAGCAGCGCGCCCTTTAGGGCATACATCAGGGCATCACTCATCATGTCTGAGCCACAGACCGATTGTATCTCTAAAGAATCGCTCATGCCCTTTGCAATCAATCTGCCTTCAACAACGCGTAATATATCGGCTATTTTCAATGCTATCCTCTCGCTTTTTCAGTATTTATCTCGGGGGCTTCCTTTGTCCTCAAAGGAAGCCTTATGTAGAAACTTGCCCCCTGTCCAGGCTGACTTGAGACATTAATTTGTCCCTCATGTTTTTTTATTATGCCGTAGCTTACCGACAATCCCAAGCCCGTGCCTTTCCCGGTAGGTTTTGTGGTGAAGAAAGGCTCAAATATACGGCCTTTTATCTCTGGAGGCAGACCAGGACCTGTATCATGAAAGGCTATCTCCACATAATCACCATCCTCTTCCTTTGCTATGGATGTTGCAATGGTGACCTTGCCCCTGCCTTCCATGGCATCAGAGGCGTTTATGAGCAGATTAATAAAGACCTGTTGCATCTGATTGGGGTCAACGATTATATCAGGTATACCCTTGTCTAATTGTAGGTCGAAGGTGACATTATGAAACTTCATCTGATTCTTGACGATCATCAGGGTGTTTTCAATAAGGTCATTTATATCGGTCTTCTTCTTCTCAGAGGCTGCCTTTCGTGAAAAACCCAGTAGCCCGCTTACGATCCTTGAACACCTCTCTGCCTGTCCTATTATGACCTTTAGGTCTTCTATGTCCTCTGTCCGATCCTCTGGTGTCCTCTTAAGCATCATGTGTGCAAAGGTTATGATACCTGTAAGGGGACTATTCATCTCATGCACTACGCCTGCTACCATCCTACCTAATGAGGCCAGTTTCTCAGCATTAATCAACTGCTCCTGGGCCCTCATGATCTCTGCCGTCTTCTTCTCCACCTCCTGCTCTAATTCCTTGGTCCAGTTTTCCATCTTTTCCTTGTATATCTTGAGTTCCCCAGACATAGAATTAAAGGAGCCTGCAAGTATCCCAATCTCATCTTTGTTTTTTAACTCTATGCGATGCTCCATATCACCAGCAGCAAGCTTGCCCATTGCATCTACAAGTTTGCCTATCGGCTTAGTAACAAAGCTATAAAGGATTATCCCAAGGGCCGTGGAGATTACAATAACAAAAGAAACGCCATATAAGAGCACTTCTACGGTCTTTACCTGGGGGTTGTTGGCTATGAATAGATAAGTAAAAAGCACACCCCATATCACCATCATACTTCCAATGGTGAAGATGAGTTTCCATGTTAGCGAATGGAAGATATAAAATATCATGTTTTTTTGCACAAGCATATAACCTTCAAACCTCTACTTACCCCTCTTCCAAACTAAAGACTGGTATTTGTCCTTTACATGCTTACAGGTTAAAAGGGAAGGGTTTCTTTGTTTATCTCATTTATCAGTTCTACAATACCATTGATACACGCTCTTTATCCCATCCCTTAGGCTTGTGCAAGGGCGCCAGCCAAGGGCATTTATCCTTGTATTATCCAGGAGCTTTAGTATCGTGCCATCGGGCATAGAGGTATTGTAAACTATTTTGCCTCTAAATCCAACTATATCCTTTATCACCTCTGCCAAGTCTTCAATCGCCACATCCTCTCCTGAGCCTATATTGATATGGGTGTTCCTGATATCTCTACTATACCCTCTTAGATCATCAAAATCTACCTTTTCCATTACAAAGAGGCAGGCATCAGCAAGGTCATCGACATACAGGAAGTCTCTCTTAGGCCTGCCGCTGCCCCATATCTCCACTGCCTCAGTAGTTATACCAATGGCCCTGAGGGTGTCTTCTATAGAGCCATTGATATCATAACCCAGCTCGTGCTTTTGTAGGTCTGCAATTATGGCATCTATGTTGCCCGCTTGAAGAAGCCTTGCAAGGTGAAACTTCCTCATTATTGCTGGCAGCACATGGGATGTCCTTAGGTTGAAGTTGTCATTCTTCCCAAATAGATTTGTTGGCATCAGAGAGATAAAGTTTGTCCCATACTGCAGGTTATAACTCTCACACATCCTCAGTCCTGCAATCTTCGCAAGGGCGTAGGGTTCATTGGTATATTCCAGTGCCCCTGTGAGTAGATATTCTTCCTTTATAGGTTGAGGACAGTCCCGAGGATATATGCAGCTACTGCCAAGAAAGAGGAGCTTTTTTACACCTGTTAGGTAGCTGTAGTGTATCACATTGCATATCATCTGGAGGTTTTCATAGATAAACTGTGCCCGCTGGGTGTTGTTTGCCTCAATGCCTCCTACCCTTGCCGCAGCCATAAAGACATACTCAGGCCTCTCAAGGGCAAGGAATTGGGCAGTCTGTAGTTGATTTGTTAGGTCAACCTTATAATACCGAACCTCTGGGTATGTAAAGGGGGGTTTATGATTAAAAAAAGAGGCTGTAAGGTTAATATAGCCTCTTTTTATAAGGGCGCTTATGATTGCGGTGCCGACCATACCGGTACCGCCCGCAATAAGTATCTTTGAGTCCTTGCTGATCACATCTTAGTATAGCCTAAACAAAATCAAAAAGACTTGTCTTCATGAACTCTGAGGATACCTTCCTTAGGCTCTGGAGGCTCTGCTCCTTCATCTGGATGAGCAGATTGACCCTTGCATAATCGTCTGGGGTCATTGCCATTTCATCGGATAGATAATTAGTATTGTCATTGCTAACCTTATTCAAAAATTCATTCTGGTCCTGAAGTTTTAAAAGGCGCAGACTAACATCTGCCTCCTTTTGAGAGACCTTTTCTATAAGCTTCCCAAAATATTGATATGCCTTATCAATCCTGTTGTCAATCTCTGTCTTTTGTGCAGGAGTAAGACTTGTCGGGTCAACCTCAAGGGACTTCTGCAGGAAATTAATTGCCCTTAAGACATAGTTCTCATTGAGGTAACTGTTGTTAAACTCATAGTAGTTTGGAGGTCCTACTGTATTAGGATTTGATATATTGGTCGTGTTGGGGTCGTAGTTCGTATTATACTCATTAGGGTTTGTAATAGCGTTGTAAGGCAGGCCGTTTGAAAAAACGGCATCGTTTGGGGTGCCTGCCACGAAATTAAAGCTGAATATGTCATTACCAGGTAGATTTGAGGCTATGCTGATGCCCTTGCCTATGTCCACAATTATCGAATCTCCTGTACCCTTGTATTCCCCTGTGAGAGGGTCTATTGGGGCAGTATCGCCACTGAATCCCCCAAAGAGATATCTATCTCCCACCTTTGAGTTTGCTATAGAAATAACACTCTGTTTGATACCATCGACCTGTTTTGCGTAGATATTTCTGTCTTCCTGGCTCATGGGGCCAACCTTTATTATCAAGTCCTTTGCTGTCTGTAAAAGGTCCTTTAGGCTTCTCAATGCTGTATTTGTGGCATTTAGATTTACTGTAGTTGTGGCAATCGTGCGTTTATACTGGTCTATCTCACTTAGCTTCGATTTATAGCCTGTTATCCTCGACATGGCTGAGGAATCGTCTGAGGGTCTGTTTATCTTTTGCCCCGTAGATAGCTGCTCATGCCACTGCCATATCTGTTTGATATTACTCTGCATATCAAAAAGGGTCTTATCATATATCATCTTTGTTGTGATCCTCATAAATATTCACCTCCCTATAAATAACTCCCTCCTCCCCTTAATTAAAGGGGTTTTAGGAGGGCCTTGTGTGTAAGCTACTATTTTTACTCCCTACCGCCCTGTCATATTGACCAGAGTTGCAAATAGCTCATCGGCAACAGTTATTATCTTAGCTGCAGCCTGAAAGGACTTCTGAAGTTTAACAAGGTTAATCGCCTCTTCATCGAGGCTTACACCAGAGGTCTCTTGTCTCTTGCGCTCTAACTGCTCTACTGTAACATCGTAAAAGTCCTTGTTTATCTTTGATGCCTCTGCCTCTACCCCTACATAATCAACGATCCCCTGATAGTATGAAAGGGGTTTACTGCCAACAACAATATTCGTATCCTTTAGGTTGCTTATCATCCTTGCATTTAGGTTATCTCCAGGTCTTGGTCTCTCGCCAGGATTGACAGGATAGACATTGTAGTCGCTCACATCGGTGCCACCGCCAGCGTTAATGAACGAATTGGTATTGAAGCCAAAGAGGCCTGCGGCGGTACTATTGGAGCCCTGCCAGTCAATCACCAGCATGTTTGCACCCATGTTGTTTGTAATGGTAAATCTGCGTGTTGCCCCATTGTATGTAACCCCTGCTACAGCTACACCTCCTAATGCTGTTTGTAGGGCCGCAGCAAGTTGATTGCGTGTGTATTCTCCTGTTGGCAATTGGGCAATCTGGAAGGATGTGCCTCCGTCGATGCTATAGCGCACCTGATTATTGAGATTGTTTAGGGAGACCGTATTGCCTGCGGCAACTGCCAGGTGATTTGGATCAGAGATAGCCACCGAGAGATTAATGGCAGCGTTTTTGTTTTGCCCAACGATAAAATTAGCGCCTGCTAAAAGGCCTGTATCTTCTAAAAGCATGGTTTTTCCATCAAATTGCAAGGTGCGGCGAGGTGGCACTGTGGTGTTGTCCAAGGTATCGTTGAAATTGATAGTGCCTGCGCTTGGAGGCACCGTGGTGTTGTCAACCCATGCTGCAGTCCAACTGTTGCCACCATTGAAGGTGAGTGTGTATGCCCTGTTTATGGTAGTGCTAAAGTTAGTCTCATCATTTATATAGTATCTACGCACTGTACCCCCTGTAGGATTCGTAAAGGTTACAAGGGAGTTGTTTTGATAAAAGAAGTCCTTATCCGTTGAGCCATCAAGCCCATAGCCCTGACGGTGATAGAAATTGACGGAATCGGCCAGATTGATTGCCAAGACATTCAGTTTGTTCTGTATCCCCACAATGGATGTATCTCTTAGGTCAAGGATCGCCTTCATCTCCCCACCCTGTATGTCTGCAGTGATGTCCTTTGAGGGTGTTACCATATTTGAATATATTTTAAGCATATTGGCGTTATCGGTATTTGCAGATAGTTGGTAATATTTACCACCATCTACCAGAGCAACCCCTCCAATCAGCACGCTGTATCTGCCGTTATTATCCTCAAAGGTATTGACCTTAACAATCTCATTGAGCCTTTCCACAAGACTGTCCCTTTTGTCCTTCAAATCATGTCCGCCTGGTGCCATGCCAATCTTTTCATTGAGGTCACTTATCTCCTCAACTATCTTGTTTATCTCTGACACTAAGGCATTGGCAGTGTTGTTGAGGTCTATCCTCTGATTTGCAAGGTCTGAAAAGGCATTTGCAATCCTCTCAGACATATACTCTGCCTTGTTTATAAGAAAGGCCCTTTCAGCATACCCTTCAGGATTTTTGACCACCTGTTGCCATTGATCAAAGAAGCCGTTTATGCTCTCGCCAATGCTCCTGTCCTGGGCCTCGTTGAATGTATTTTCAAGCTTAAGCATATTGGACTCATAGGCAGCCCAATAGGCAGCGTTTGATTTCTCTGTTCTTAGCTGATAGGTCGTGAAGGAGTCATACATCCTCCTTACCTCTTTAAGCTCCACCCCTCTGCCACTAGTTACAGCGCTTATAATATAACCCGCAGGTACAGTCTCAAATATTGGCTCTTGCCTTGTATACCCAGGGGTATTGGCATTAGCCACATTGTGAGCCACTGTATCCATTGCCCTTTTATGGGCAAGAAGGGCCGTTTTGCCTATGTCAAAGAGGGAAAAGATAGCCATCTTATGCCTCTACCGAGAGCTTCTCTCTCGGATTTATATTGAAGGTGGATAGAAAATTGTAAGAAGTCTTTATGTAATGTAACGACTTTGCTATAAGCATACTGTTGATCTTATTTAAATCCCTAATATTTTGAATCACCAGTGTAAATTCTTCGGCAAGACAAAGCAGTCTGTCTTTGCGTTCTCCTTCCGTTGATAGGGCAACCTCCTTAAGGGTCCTATTGCTCAGTCCCAGTTCGCCAAGCACCTTATCCCTTATTTCATCACAGTTTTTAATCCTGAAGGTGATCATCTCCTTTTCCCTTAACAACTCCTCAAGTTCGCCTGCATTAAGTCTTGTTATTACATCCTTTTCACGCTTTAGCAACTCAATTAACTCCACACACAGGTCATATTCCTTTGTTAGAATCCTTTCAAGTTCGTCATATAAATGAATCAATGAGCACCTCCTTTAGCAGTTTTCCTGCCACCGCCTCACCCTTCACATTGTATGTGTTACTGTTGATAGAGTGCTGTAAACGGTTAACAACATCTGTTCTTATCTCAGGTATCTTACTTACATCTACCTGAAGCCTCGCAATCTCCTTCGCCCCACTTGAAACCGTTATTTGGTCTCCCTTTGGAGGGCCGTCAATGGACTCTACGCTATCCCTTTCCTTAGGCTTATCACTTCTCTGCAGATTTATTCCTGCCCCAATACCGCCAATCTCATACCTGTCTGGAATCTTCATCTTCCCTTCCTCCTTATAAATTACTATTAATAATTATCGGAGTTAGGATTAAAAACTTAGCCAAATAAATAAGAAGGATCCACTGCTTCACCATCCTTCCTGACCTCAAAGTGCAGGTGGGGCCCCGTTGCCCTGCCAGTGGACCCAGAAAAGGCTATCAATTGTCCTTCTTTGACAAGGTCTCCTTTCTTTACAATATTTGAAGAGTTGTGCCCATAAAGGGTGGAAAATCCCCCTTCATGTTCTATTATCACGACCTTGCCATAACCCCTTGCCTCACCACTGAAGATCACCCTTCCAGGTGCTGAAGCCTTAATCTCTGTGCCCTCCTTTAATGCAATGTCTATGCCATTGTGTTGCCTGATCCTTCCCTCAAAGGGGTCTATTCTAAGGCCGAATTGGGAGCTTATCCTGCCCTCTGCAGGCAATTGGAGGGTTATTGGCAATCCCTTATCAAGAGAAGGGGAAATATTTTCAAGTTTTAGGGTATTTTTTTCCTGCTCTGGTATGAATTGTCTTTCTTGCTGCCTCTGCTTTAAAGGGACCTTTAGCTCTGTGGGTTCTGAAAGAATATTCCGATTTGATAAAGGGACGGTTGTACGCCCCGATAGGGGCCCTGCAATTTGACCTTGTTTTATCCTTTCATTGCGCGTAAGAAAATCTCCCACACCAATACCCCTTTCTGCAAAGGACTTTGACATCTCAGCGGTAAAAAAGGGTATATAGGGGGAGATAGTCTTATTCTTGCCAAATTCGGTCTGCTCAAAGATATTCTTCAATAGCTCATTAAGGAATACCGTCTCTATCTGTTTTTCTATGTCCTCCCCTTGAGGAGTACGAGGGCTATTAGCGATATTAAGTTGGGGAGTTTTATTAACCAAGGGCTCTATCATCTTATCCTCAGTCAATAACTTACAATTTACGTGCCAATTGAATTAAGCCATCTTTTTATATCCTCTTGTCGGTCAATATCAAACCACTCTGGCAGTAATGTGTATGAAACAGCCGCAGTCTCTACCCTATCTAAAGTCTGCCTTAGGACCTCTGGGGTGCCCCAAGCAATACCAGAAAACAAAGCCCTAAACATTGCCCTCATTCCAATAAGATAATAACCGCCATCCTCAGCAGGGCCAACTACAACCTCTTTATACTTGAGCTGCTCGTAAGCATCGTATATATAGTATGATGGCAAGGTTGGAGAGTCAGAACCAATGATACATACCCTTTTATAGCCACTTTCAAAGAGATACTCAAAGGCGTTGAGCAGCTTCTCTCCCAGGCCTTTCCCCCTTTGGGGATGAAGTTTCAACCACTCTGGGTATCTGAACCCCGATAGGTCTCCTATATAAAACCCAAATTTCTTGATATCCCTGCATGCCCGAGCATTATTAAAAGTATCCTGAAGCATCTGCCTGTAGAGTCTTAGAGCAATGTCCTCTCCCAATTGCTCAGCAATGCGGCGCTTTACCTTGCCAGGCTCAGGGATCCTAAAGAATATACCAAGGGCACAATCAGTATAAATATTCACAATGAAAACTGAATCAGCCTTCTAACTCCCTTTTTTTCCTCCTTAAAAAATACCCACCTTATAGGTAGGTGCTGGCTCATAGCCCTTTTAACCTCAACCTTACCCTGAGCCTAATGTATCCTTATTCATAAAATAACGTTTTACCAAAAAGGGTATGCCCATTGCTATAGAGGCAATGACAATACCAACTATAAGCCCTGTTATTTTGCCCTTGAGAATCAACTCTCCCATAGAGCTACCAAAGGCAGTATATGCTATGCAGGAAGGAAGCATAAATACAAAGGTTGCCCATACATAGTGAAATAGGGGTATTGGAGTTAACCCAAACACATAGTTCAGCACTGGAAAGGGTAGTATAGGCATCAGGCGGGCAAAGGCAACTGCCTTCCAGCCATGCTTGTTGACCCTTTCATTAAGACTATGCCATCGCTCCTTTGAAAATCGCCTCTTTACCCAATCTCCCATAATATATCGTGACAGCAAGAAAGGCACCGTTGCGCCTATGGTCGCACCTGTGATTGCAAAGACTGAACCCCATATGGGTCCCCAAATAAAACCCGCGCCTAATGTGAGTGCAAGGCTCGGGATAAATACTGATGGGGCTGCTGAATAAAAGGCAATAAAAAGTGCCGGGGCCAAGACCTTGTTTGTCTCTATGAATTTCAAGATATTATCCACTGATATGTAGCCTTCGGCCCTCAATTTGGTTGTCAATATTATGATCGCAAGCAGTGTAAAGAGTAACGACATCTTCTGGAGGTTTATCTTTGATGATAAGGAGAGGCTCATCCTGTTTAGGTATTTTTTTAAAGCGCTTGGCACAGTTTCAAGTTTACTCACGCCCTTTAGTCCCTCTAACACATGGTACGCCTTAGCCCCTGAGTTTATAAACCTCGATTTACAGCCCATACAATAGGTAATAACCGTTGCGTTAGTGGAAAGGCTGTTTTTTTCTTTGTCCTCATTCACTCTTATAGCCTTCTTTGTGAAGGATGAGGATAGTTCAGAATTTAGGTGATGTAACCCACCACCTAAGCCACAACAATTTGGAATCTTGTTTGCGCCTGTTGCCTCTGAAGAATTAGCAATAAAGTCTTTAGCTTTTTCTTGAACCTCCTTAAATCTAAAAGACGGACAGGGATGGTGAAGGGTAGCATCCTCTGGCAATTTATTTAAATCCCCTTTTTGTAGGATTTCAAATATGTGCCTGACCTCGATACCTTGCAAAAATTTGCTTAAGACCTTTGTGCAGTTGCCACAGCCTGTTATAACCTCTTTGATACCATAATCCTCTAAGCTTTTTTGAATCTCAGAGATAGCAGTGTTGACACGATTGACATCGCCCATTTGATAGCAAGGGTCAAAACAGCAGTCAAGAACGAGACCAACCGATTTGTTGAACCTTATGGAGAGTAATTTTATAGAGGAATTTACAATATCAGGGCTAACACCAGCAAGCCCACAGCCAGGCCAAAAGGCTATTTCACAGTAGCTATAGTGCCTAAAGGGGAACTTATGTCCACGATTAGCAAAGGATTCAGAGGCACCGAGGGCATTTCTGACCCTGTTAGATACATTGCCCGATTGTAAAAGCAAGGTCTTTTTTGTATGTATCGCCTCTGAGGGCGCGAGTTTAAAGGGGCAAACCATACTGCAGGCGCCACAGTTTGTGCATTCAAATACCTTGTCGTCCGCTCGCCTTAGTATCTCCTCAGGCTTGCCATAGGCGCTTAAGAAAGGACAGACCCTTTGGCACTTGCCACAGGAGTTACATTTATTGAGAAATTCCTTTATCATTTGTATAATCTCACGAGTTTTTCTGGTTTAACTCCAAACATAAACAACAATGCAATAACCACATTCCTTAAGCTCACAATTATAGCAGCCAGTGGATAACCCTTTAAAAGACGCCTTGATGAGACTGTGACAGGTTTATCAATCCTCTTTAACTTGCCTTTTTTCCTTAGCCGAAGGACAAGGTCAAGGTCTTCAAGGAATGGGAAGTCTCTAAAGCCTCCAATTTCTTTATAGACCCTTTTGCTCAGAAAAATCCCTTGGTCACCATAGGGCAAAGAGAAGAGCCGTGAACGGAGATTTGCAAAGGCCTCAACTAACCTGATCGAGAGGCTATCGCTATCAAACCGTAATCTAAAAAAACCCCCCACAAAACCACCCTTGATTACTTCTGCTAAGTCTTCGCCTGTAATATCCTCAGGCAAGGTTGCATCTGCGTGAACAAAAAGCAGTATGTCCCCTTGTGCTTCAGCAGCAGCCCTTTTAATCTGCACCCCCCTACCTTTTTGAGATTGTATAACTACTGCATCATGCTTTTTAGCTAAGGTAACGGTGTCATCGGTGCTACCAGCGTCAACAACTATGATCTCAAAGGGACGAAGTTTTTTAGCACTGGCAATGCAATTAGAAATCCTTGCTTGTTCATTTAAAGTGGGGATAATGATAGTTACTTGCATTATGAAGGATTCTTGCTGTGCAATACACTCTTTATTTTGGTTTCCCGCTATTTACAAAGATTCAAGTCTTTAACTTTGATTCGCAACTACATACCTCACCACCACAGGATGGCCGTCAACCTTTGGTAGTATTGCATCGTTACCCTTAAATTTAGAATTTGGCGATAGAGTCCTTTTAAAGTTGCTGATATTTGGATACCTTGCATTGCTTGTAATCGCTACCCAACAGCTCTCAAGACAGGTGATACAGCCTGTCTTTTCCTTTAATGCTGCCTCCTTGTTACCACCGAATCTAATTTCAAAACCCTTGCCAGCGCTGTCTAAAAGGATATCTTTGATTGGGTATTCTCTTAGTCCTTCCTTCCAAAACATGCTCACCTTAAGTATATCGCCTGCTACGGAAATACCTGTGTTATCTTCTGTGAGATTGTTTCCTGCCTTTGCCCCAATGCTCAAAAGCGCATCGTGAAAGTCAAGGGCGTCAACAAAGGATTTGAGTATTGCCTTGTCCTGAAGCTTGCCGCTTCTCGCCACAATTCCCCAATGGGGATTATCCTTAAAGGCCGATTTGAGGTTCAATTCTGTATAAATCAGCGCTGACATTGTGGCTCTGTCAATTATCAGTGGTGTTTGCCTTGAGGGTAATTCCCTTGCCTGGAGGAGCGTAATATCTTTAAACAACATTGTAAAAACCGATAGCGCTAAAAATGTCCGTCTATTAAGTGTCATAGCACACAACCCCTAATTACCTTTAATAATCGTCTTTTTGTCATGCCTTTGACATGCCTCGTTTTTTAACAGCAACTGTCTTTTTGCGCCCGTGATTTGGCTATTGAAGTCGATGCACCACCTCTAAAAAGCCCATAATGCCTGCTAAAATCCCCTATTAATTCAAAGTAGTCTTTAAACCTCGTTTTACTTAGCATCAGTGCAGTATTACCGCACACAGGCTCCGGTTTGCCTTTTTCAAACAGGTGTCCCTCATCAAGGACAAATTTGTGCTCTGCCCCCTCAATACCACCTCTATAGATTGCCACATGACCATAATCCTCACAGGTATCTTCAAGACCAGCAATTTTAAATAGCCTGTAGGTGATTGAGTAAAAGAGGGCATTTCCAATTTTTTTCTTGATCTCAGGGTTACTAATATCTACAATCCCCTTTGACATTACCCTAAGGTCAGTAAACCCAACTCCTTTTGCTATGCCCTCAAAGTCCCTGTAATAAAGTGCACCGCCAAGACATTCCCCATAAAGCACAGGGTCTTTCTTTATCTCCTCAGGTAGCCTTCTATCTGCATAGATATCTGAAAAGTACATCTCCCCGCCTTCTTTTAATATCCCATAGACCTGTCTTAAAAGTGACTCTTTGTCTTCTAAGAGATTTACCACACAGTTTGAGACCACTAGGTCAAGGCTACAGGGCTCAAACATATTGGGAAGATTTTCTATATAATAATGGATAAAGGCAATGTTTGGCTTTGAATAACCAAAGGCTTTGGTATGATAATCGACATATCGATTAGCTACCGCAACCTGCGACTCTGTCATATCTATGCCCCATACAAATCCGTCCTCACCGACTAATTTAGAGATCACAAAACAGTCTCTCCCTGTGCCTGAGCCAAGGTCAAGGACCTTCAAGCCCTTTAACAGGAGCGGTATTGGTGAGCCACAGCCATAGTATTTCTGCATCACCTCATCGGCTATTAGTTTGAGTGCCTCCTTAACATATGCAGGATAACTATCAGGACCGCAGCAGGCATTGGTCTTTAAGTCAGCGGTGCCTTTAAGGACATTGCCGTAGTAGTCTTTGACCGTTTCCTTTACATCCTTGATGAGCGAACCATGACAGCTACTACCACAAGATGCCACACAGGCATAGCAGTGGGTATCACAGCTAACAGGCGCTTCAAAATTCCTAAAATCAATCTCCCAAAACCGCTTGTCCTCATAACCTGCAACCTTAATGCCCAAAGCCAAATTAAAGTCGCAATCATATATATTGCCTCTATAATCTACACTTATGAGGCTTCTACACATAAGATTGTTTAAGGTCTCATGATTAAAGTTGTTAACGAGGAGTTTCAAATAGTCGTCAAAGGCCTTTTGACTTTCAAGTCTCTTTTTAAACCTGCCGAGAGGGGCATTGGCAAGGCATAGCAGGTTGTTAAACTCAATTCCATAATTGGCTTTCAAAAGCTCCTTAAACTGCCTCTGATTTTGAAATTGCTCTGTGGGCAAATAGTCAGAGGCAGGATTGCTTACAAGGTCTATTACAAGGCCTTTTTCATGACCATAACCGATGTCATTTAGCCTTTTTAAAACCCTTATGCACCTATCAAACACGCCGTTACCCCTTTGCATGTTTGTAATCTCCCTATGCGGGCTTGGTAGAGAGGCAATAAGCTTGACATTATGAGTTTGATAAAGTTTGAGCAGATGTCTGTAAGGGGCTTCATCTAATATCACAAGGTTTGTCCTAACAATTGGTGTGATGTCCTTCGCAGATAATTGTTCAATAAACAATGGAAGGTTTTCGTTCATCTCCGGCGAGCCACCAGTAAATTCAACGGTAGCAGAGGGCATCATGAGGATCTTTTTAAGCACTAACTCTGCAGTCTGTCTATCCATGATCCTTTTGCCCTTAGGTGATGCCTCGATGTGACAGTGACTGCAGGAGAGGTTACATTTATTGCCAAGGTTAATTTGAATAGTTTTTATAGTGTCTTTGATTAGTGGATTTTCATTCCAAAAGCCCTCATACATGATAAAACTCCTCTTCTTTAGAATAGCTTCAGAATAACTTCCTGACAATCTTCGTTTTTTTAATTTTAATTTATAAAAGGGCATAAAAAAGGGGGGCGCTTACACCCTCCCTTTTGTAGATTCTTTGAAGTAGTTCTTTTACTCCTTCACAGGCAATACATGGATTGCCTTGATGACAAGTTTTACCTTATCCCCTGGCTTTAAGTCAAGGTCTTCACATGATTCAGTAGTAAGCACTGATGCCATCTCTGCTGGAGTTGTAATGTCATATTTGACCAAAGACATTACATCACCCTTTTTAACAGACTTAACCTTTGCCGTAATGGCATTTCTTGCCCCGTATTTCATCTTAAATCCTCCCTTTATTTATCAATCTTTCCAAGGTATTGACTATCTTATAGCCTCCTCTTTCAACTTCCCGTGCAAAGTTGACAGCAATCTTTTCAATGAATTATTGGCTAAATTTGCCACTACTTGCCCCTTTGAAACCTTTCCTTAACAAAGGCAACATGCCTGAACATAGATAATGACCCCCTTGTTATGGAATTAAAGATTTACAGGAGATAGCTTATCATTGACCATATCTTCTAATCCAATAGATTGCATCAATATTAACCATACCGTTCATAGAAATTGCCTATACTGAGTGGAATAATTCGTCTTGTCGTTGATTTTAGGTTATAATGACAGTCACATGTATGAGTTGCTTGGAATATTTCTTGGAACCTGTCTGCTTAACATCCCCTTTGGTATTTTAAGAAGCAGACATAAGCCCTATTCTACCCTTTGGTTTTTTTACATTCACGTGCCGGTACCGATTATATTCTTAATTAGACACTTAGCTAATGTAAGTTACTTTTACATACCCCTTTTTATGTGTGCGGCTATGCTTGGCCAGTATTTGGGCGGTAGAAAAGGATGTTAGAATAGGGCAATAAATCTATGAAAGTTTTTTTATTTAATATAAAACATTATTTGCCTGCTGTTATTTCCGGGGTCTTGATTGCCTTGTCCTTTCCAAAGCCTGATCTGTCCTTTCTTGCATGGTTTGCCCTTGTGCCTTTATTAGTATTTCTGCATGACAAGAATCTCAAAAAATCCTTTATTGCTGGATTTATTACAGGACTTGTTTATTTTTTTTCGACCCTTTATTGGATCTATCATTCTTTAAACCACTACGGTTCCATCCCCCTTATACCAAGCTTGCTATCAGTGCTGCTTCTTTGCCTCTACTTAGCCCTGTATCCCGGGCTCTTCGCCTTTTTTTATTCCTACATAACGAAATCCTCTCCTCTACCCTCTATGGTAACTGCCCCTCTTTTGTGGACATCCCTTGAGTATGTTAGATCCTATTTCCTTTCGGGATTCCCTTGGTCAAGCCTCGGATATAGCCAGTATACATTCTTGCATTTTATTCAGATTGCCGACATTACAGGCATATACGGCATATCCTTTTTCCTAGTCGCCTTTAACGGGGCTATTGCAGATGGAATATTGATTAAAAAAAGAAGACTACAAAGGCCGCTGATGCCCCTTTATCCAACGGTCCTCAGCCTTTCAATCTACATATTACTATTTGTAGGGATATTTGTTTATGGCAATCTTCGCTTAAACCATGATTTTGACTCTAAAAAAGTCAAGATAGTCCTTGTACAGGGAAACATAGAGCAGGATAAAAAGTGGGATCCCCTCTTTCAGAAATATGTAATGGACTCTTACAAAAACCTGACCCTAGAGGCTTTAAGATACGATCCTGAGATAATAATATGGCCTGAGACTGCCCTGCCCTTTTATTTTGGCAAAGACAAGGCCCTGACAGAGGAGCT
Source organism: uncultured bacterium (assembly GCA_937949555.1). GTDB lineage: Bacteria > Nitrospirota > Thermodesulfovibrionia > Thermodesulfovibrionales > Dissulfurispiraceae > DUZI01. The sequence goes on from CALEDV010000010.1 coordinate 23,414, forward strand.
TTTAGATTTCCAAAGACAAACAGGGTCCTATCTCCTTACAGGTTCAATGCTCATTAAAAACAATAGGGACCCCAAATCAACACCCTCTCAAATATATACAAACAGCGCAATACTATTCGATAAGGACTCAAAGGTTTCATACATATACGACAAGATACACCTCGTGCCCTTTGGAGAATATGTACCTTTGAGGTCCGTACTGTTCTTTATAAACAAGTTGACCTATGGGATTGGTGATTACACACCAGGTAGTAGTCATTTAAAGGCAATTACACCCTATGGTTCCTTTGCTACGGTTATATGTTATGAGATAATATTCCCGGGATTAGTAAGAAAATTTTTTCTAAAGGGTGGGGATTTTCTCGTTAATATTACTAATGATGCATGGTTTGGCACCACAAGCGGTCCCTATCAACACTTCAATATGGCAGTCTTTAGGGCAATAGAAAACAGAAAACCAGTAATAAGGGCTGCTAATGCTGGTATTTCTGGATTTATAGACAGTAAAGGAATAATTGGTCATACATCCTCTTTATTTCACAGGACCTCTTTATATTCAGAGATAAAAACCAACCCTACTATAACCTTTTATACAAAATACGGGGATATTTTTCCTTATTTTGCAATTGTCCTTTCAATAATTTTATTATTTAAAAAAGACAAATAAGGAGGAATAAGACATGCCCTTTCCCACGCAGGACGAAATAAAAGACTATGTGAATCAATTAAAGGATCAACTCAATTCCCTAAGAGGTTATCTTTGATATAGAGGCGCTAAAAGAAAGACAGAAACAGATAGAAATCAGTCTTACCCTTGAGGAAAACTGGTCTGATCCGCAAAAACTTATTGACATACAAAAAAAGAAGACCGAGATAGAAGAATACCTCTTACCGGTAGAGAAAATAACCGATAGGTTATTGTATCTTGAAGACTATTTTGCAATTATTCAAGAGGAAGAGGAATCCTTTATAGGGGAGATAAAAGAAGAGGCAGATCTTATAAGGTCTGAGATTGAATCCCTTGAGATTAAAACCCTATTGTCCTCAGAAACAGATAAGAATAATGCTATCGTGACAATACACCCTGGGGCAGGAGGCACAGAGAGCCAGGACTGGGCACAGATGTTAATGAGGATGTATCTAAGATGGGCAGAGAGTAAGGGATTTACATCAGAAATAATAGACCATCAGATAGGTGAAGAGGCGGGCATTAAAGGTGTAACCTTTCTCGTAGAGGGAAGGTTTGCCTATGGATACTTAAAGGCAGAGGCAGGCATTCACCGTCTTGTAAGGATATCCCCCTTTGATGCAAACAAAAGGAGACACACCTCCTTTTCAGCAGTCTTTGTATTTCCTGAGATTCAAGAGGACATAAAGATTGACATAAAAGAAGAGGACATAAAAATAGATACCTTCAGGGCCTCAGGGGCTGGCGGACAACATGTAAATAAGGTATCCTCAGCAGTGAGAATCACCCATCTACCCTCAGGTATTGTGGTTGCATGTCAAAGCGAACGTTCTCAGTATAGGAATAGAGAAATGGCAATGAAGATACTCAAATCAAGGCTCTTTGACCAGTTTCAAAGGGAACAGGAAAAAAAGATGGAGAAACTCACAGGTGATAAGAAGGATATCTCTTGGGGGAATCAAATAAGGTCCTATACCCTTCAACCCTATAGACTGGTAAAGGACCATAGGACGAATGTCGAGGTTGGTAATGTAGATTCAGTTTTAGATGGCGCTATAGATATATTCATCAAGTCCTATCTCAAATTGAACTTCAAGGGTGTTTAATATCCTTTAAGTATGTATAAATGAAATAATAATAGTAAGGCATGAATGTTTGTTGTAAAGGCAGATTTTACAATCCAATCATATAGTTTTTGATGTTAATTTTTTATAAAAAAGTGTCCTGTTGTTTTGTTAGCAATAGAGATGAATAAATAAGTTGCCCTTTTTGAATATTTTTTTTATAATCTTTCCACAGTTATATAGGGTATTTATTAACAATTGTTAATATTTTGTTGAAAACCATTACTATATCTTCACTAAATGTCAAATCTAAATCCTAAAAATGAAGAGTTGTGGGACAAGCTTGTTTCTGAAATCAAAGAAACTGTTGGGGATGGTATTTTTGAATTATGGTTTAGGCCTATGAAATTGTTGAGCATAAAAGACAATGGTGTATATATTGAGGTTCCTAATAGGTTTTACAGGGAATGGATTGAAGATAATTATCCTGAGTTGATAGAGGGTAAGGTATACGAAATAACTGGTCAGAAATATTCAGTAAAGTACAGGATGCAGGAGAAGACAGACACAGAGATAAAGAAGATAGATAATAAAAAGGAATTAAGGAAGCAGCGGTTGGCAAACAGGGGTATATTTCTTAACCCTAAGTATACCTTTAGTAACTTTATAGTAGGCGCTTCTAATGATTTTGCCCATGCAGCCGCAAAAAAGGTAGTAGAGGACCCTGGAAGAACCTACAATCCCTTGTTTATTTATGGTGACAGCGGACTTGGTAAAACCCATCTCTTAAATGCGATAGGAAATTCAATATTTGATAACAAACCTTCCACAAATATCTATTACAAATCTATTGATGTGCTTACAAATGAGATTGTAACAGCCCTCAGACAGGGAAAGGTAAGTGAACTTCTTGAGTTATTTAGACCTGTTGATGTCTTTCTTGTAGATGATATACATTTGATTGCCGGTAAGGAGGGCACTCAAATGCAGTTTTTTCACATCTTCAATGCCCTATATGAAAATCAAAAACAGATTGTACTAACAAGTGATAGACCGCCTATAGAGATTAAAGACATAAGTGATAGACTGAGATCTAGGTTCAATATGGGATTGATAGCCGATATACAACCTCCTGATATAGAGACAAAGATAGCAATATTGTACAAGAAGGCAGAAAATGAGGGCTTACAGATACCAGAGGATGTGGCATACTTTATTGCATCTCGTATAAAATCTAACATTAGGGACCTTGAAGGTTGTCTTATTAAGTTGGGAGCTCAGGCATCTCTTACAGGAAAAAAAATAGACATAGATGTTACAAGAGAGGTATTGAGAGAGCTTGTTTCTGAGGAAGTGAAACCACTGACGGCAGATTTTATAATGAAGGTAGTAAGTGAGGTCTTGAATATAAAAATGACGGACATGAAGGCAAAGAAAAGAACTAAGGAAATAGCAACGGCAAGACAGATAGCTATGTATTTGTGTAAGAAGTCAACCTCTATGTCTCTGTCTGAGATTGGCAGGAGCTTTGGAGGTAAGGATCACGCAACGGTCATTTATGCGTGCAAACAGATTCAGGAGAAGGCAGAACAGGACGAACAGATGCAAAGGATGTTAGATAATCTACTAAAAAAAATAAAAAGTTGATATCCGAAGGAGGGGTACTATGAAAATTAACATAAAGAGGGAAGAGTTCTTAAAGAGTCTCACAGACATACAGTATGTTGTGGATAAAAAGAGCAGTATAGCAGTGTTGAATCATTTTTTGCTTAGGGCATATAAAGATAGGTCTCTTATAATAGCAACAGACCTTGAAACAGCTATAAAGGAACCCATAAATTTAGAGATATTGGAGGAGGGGCAATACTGCATACCAGGGAAAAAACTACTTGAAATAGCAAAGGAATTAGAAAATGATATATCTATAGAGATAATAGAGGAGGGCTGGGTAAGGATCAGATCAGGGAAGACCAATTTCAGGCTCACCTGTCTGAGTGCAGATGATTTTCCTAAGTGGCCCGAGATAGAGGCAAGAAATAGCTTTAATCTGTCTCAAAAGGATTTATTGGATATGATCAGCAAGACCATATATGCTGCTGGGGAAGCAGATACGAGGTATGTCTTAAATAGCCTGTTATTTAATATCAAACAGGGTGGCATTATGAATGTGGTAGGCACTGATGGACATAGGCTTGCGATGTATACAAAAAAGATAGAATTTGATAATAGCGAAGAGATAAAACTCATTGTCTCAAGGAAGTCTGTTGCAGAGGTTCGCAGGGCGCTTACTGGTGAGGGAGATATCCAGATGTGCATAGAGAAAAATCATTTGCTCTTCAAGATAGGAGACAAAGAGGTGTTAGGTCGTCTGGTTGATGGTAGTTTTCCAAACTATGAAAATGTCATTCCTGTAGCAAATGACAGGTTATTGACGGTCCAAAGGGAAGGCATAGCTAAATGTCTCAGGATGGCATCAATAATCGGCAAGGAGAAGACAAACATAGTGGTTTTTGATATAGGGCCTTCAAGTATGACCGTCTCAGCCTCTAATCCAGAGATTGGTGAATTTAAAGACGAGCTGCCCGTAAAATTCACAGGGGAGCCAATAAGGATTGCCTTCAGTGCGAGATTGTTATTAGAGTCTATTAATGTAATAGAGTCAGAGAATGTGCTAATCAAGATGAAAGAACCCTTAACACCTGTTCTCATTGTATCGGATAGGGAGGATGAATACCGGAGTGTTGTGATGCCTGTAAGATTATAAGACTCTGGTGCCCTAAAAAGACACTTGCTCGGTTACTAACCCTCAGCAAAGGCCTGTCCTGCGTTGTATTAGTCATAAATAAAAGTCCTTTTTTTGTTATAATATCCGTTGAAAAATCAAAGCGCTTTTTACCAACCACCTAAAACACAAGGAGCAATTAGAATATGGACAACCCAGTTTTATCAGTAAAGGAGACAAACAGCCAGAGGACTGATTATACCTCCGATTCTATAAAGATGCTTAAGGGTCTCGATGCTGTCAGGACAAGGCCTGCCATGTATATTGGCAATACAGCCCAAGAGGGTCTGCATCACCTCGTTTATGAGTTGGTGGATAACAGTATCGATGAGGCGCTTAACAAATGTTGTACCAAGATAGACGTGATACTACACATAGATGGTTCATGTTCTGTCTCCGATGATGGAAGAGGCATACCTACAGACATACACCCAGAGGATGATAAGAAACGCTCTACGGTAGAGGTAGTGCTTACGGAGCTCCATGCAGGGGGTAAGTTTCACAACGAGGCCTATAAGGTCTCTGGGGGTCTTCATGGCGTAGGCGTATCTGTTGTAAATGCCCTATCTGAGTGGCTTGAGATAGAGGTCAAAAGGAATGGTAAGGTATATCAGCAGCGCTATGAAAGGGGCAATCCTGTTAGCCCCCTTCAGGAGGTAGGAAAGACCAAGAGGACAGGCACAAGCATACGTTTTAAACCTGATGACAGCATATTTGAGACCACTGAGTTTGTGCTCGATGTCCTATCGGCAAGACTCAAAGAACTGGCTTATCTAAATAAAGGTCTCAAGCTAACTATAGAGGAAGAGATATCTGGCAAGAAGATGGAGTTCTGTTTCAACGGTGGACTCATAGAGTTAATCTTACAAAAAAACAGTAGCAAGAATGTCCTTCATAAGGACCCAATACACTTTTATACAAAAAAGAAGATCGCTGTATCAAAGGGAGACAGCGAAAGGGAAGACACCGATGAGATAGAGCTTGAGCTGGCAATCCAATACAACGATGGTTATGATGAGAGGCTCTACACCTTTGCGAATAATATAAACACTCGAGAGGGCGGTACCCATCTCAGTGGCTTTAAGACAGCCCTTACGAGGGCCCTGAAGAATTACATAGCCTCAATGAAGCGGGATACTAAGAAAGAGGCTGAAGACAATATAACGGGCGATGATACCAGAGAGGGCATAACGGCTGTCATCAGTGTCAACCTACAAAAACCACAGTTTGAAGGTCAGACCAAGATGAAGTTAGGCAATTCCTATGTGGAGGGCTTTGTAAATTCGGAGACCTATACCTTTTTGACAGACTATTTTCAGGAAAACCCCGTGGTAGCAAAGAGGATATGTGAAAAGATCCTGCAGGCTGCAAAGGCCCGCGAGGCAGCCAAAAAGGCAAGGGATCTCACACGCAGAAAGGGTGAACTGGATGTATCAGGGCTACCTGGTAAGTTAGCCGATTGTTCTGAGAAGGACCCTGCAAGATCAGAGATATTCATTGTTGAGGGAGACTCGGCTGGTGGTTCTGCCAAACAGGGTAGGGATAGGAAGACTCAGGCAATACTACCTTTAAGGGGAAAGATACTGAATGTAGAAAAGGCAGCCTTTGAGAAACTCATAAAATCTAATGAGATAACTACACTCATCACCGCTTTGGGGACAGGTATTGGAGAGAATAAATTTGATGCCTCAAAGGTCAGATATCACAAGATAATCATTATGACCGATGCCGATGTGGATGGGGCACATATTAGGACACTCCTTTTGACCTTTTTCTTTAGACAGATGCCCGATCTTATTGAAAGGGGCTACCTCTATATTGCCCAGCCGCCACTGTTTAGGGTTAAAAAGGGAAAGCACGAGACCTATGTGAAGAATGAATCGGATCTGCTAAAAATGCTCTTTAAGTTATCCGCTGAAGAGGTGACAGTAAAGGGAAAAATAGGAGATATAAAGGGTGAAAAGCTGATATCTTGTCTTAAAAAACTCACCGAATATGAAAAGTTGATGACTGCTATGGAGAGAAAGGGGTTTGCAAGGGCGATGCTCGAGAGATTGATACAGCTTTCCATAAAGAAGGACCTTTTGAAGACAAAGGAGGGGTTTCAGGGGGCATTGTCCCTTATTAGGGAACATATACCCGATGTCGTTATCGGTGAAATCTCCTTTGACGAGGAGCATGAGTCCTTTGGTACAGAGATAAGGCAGGAGGATTACAGATTGGATTTTTCTTACCCCTTTATTGGCTCTTCGACCTATGAAGAGCTTTATAGGCTACACAAAGATATAAAAGGTCTCATAGGGGAGCCTCCTTACAAAATCATAATAAGGAATGATGAAAAAGACGCTGGCTCTATGGCTGAACTTCTGCAGATAGTTACGGAGGCATCAAAGAAAGGTCTAACAATTCAGCGATATAAAGGCCTTGGAGAGATGAATCCAGAGCAATTGTGGGAGACCACTATGGATCAAGAAAAGAGGACCTTGCTGCAGGTAACTATTGAGGACTATAAGACTACAGAGGACATGTTTAAGACCCTTATGAGCGATGAGGTGGAGCCAAGGAAAGATTTCATTATAAGGCATTCTCTTGAGGCAAAGAATATAGACATTTAAAAATCGATCTGCCTTTTCATCTCTTTGAAAATGACTTAACAGAACTAATAAGGAGGAAGGCAATCATCAGATGTAGGCAGCGGAATAAGGAAAACAGTGACCTATGGCAAATGGTAAGGGAATATCATTGACTTCATTAAATGTATTCAAAGGGATACCAGAGAAAGAACTGGTAACTTTATATAACTCATTCCTTCAGAAAAAGCTCAAGGCTAACGAGATAGTTGTCAAAGAAGGGGCATCTTTAAATGCCCTTATTTTAATTGTAGCAGGGGCGTTTGAGGTAACAAAGAAGACTGAACAGGGAGAGATAGCTATCGGGCTCTTGAAAAGCAACCATGTATATGGGGCTTTGACAGCCGAATTTGCAACCCTATCAGAGGTAACTTTAGTGGCAAAGGAGACCTCTACAGTAATAATGATAAACGAGAAATCTCTGGCGCTATTAAAACCAGATCTTAAAACTAAGTTGCTTGTTAACATATCTGCCGCCTTGTCAGTGACAGATCAGTATCTGTACAGCCTTTTAACCCCTCTGAGCCTGAAGGTTTATTCCTTAGCCTCTGCCTTAAAAGACCTTTATGAGCAAAAAAGAAGCTTTACCTCCTCCTCAAAGATACTTCTGGAAAGGTTAAAAAAGATACCCTCGCTTCCCCCTTACACTTATGAATTGTCCTCTATGCTTCTTAGGGAAAACATATCTTCCGACAAGATAGTGGAACATATAAAATCAGACCCCTCTTTGATGGCATTAGTTTTAAAGACTGTAAATTCATCCTATTATAATCTCTCCCAAAGGGTATCAGACTTTCATCATGCGGTGATGCTTTTAGGCTTCGGGCAGATATATCAAATAGTGATGGACAACAGTCTAAACAATATTATGCCCCAGAGGCCAGACTTTATAGAGCTTAGAGACTCTGCGGTTGCTGTCTCAAACATTGCCTTTGAGATCGCCATGCTCAGCGGCTATCAAAGACCCCTGCTTCTTAATACCATTGGCACCATGTATGTAATAGGCAAGGCAATTATAATCATTCTTAAAAAAGAACAGGACTTTGCCGAGATCGCTAACCTCTTTGATGATGCATGGATTACTTCAATGATGCTAAAGGGATGGAAGATGCCAGAGATTATTTATAAAAGCATCGATTATTACAAATACGCAGAGTATGCAGACACCGGTTTCATTCCTGCTGATGTTGCCGTATCCGTAGCAATCCTTCATGTCTCCATTGCCTGTGTAGAAACCCTCAAGGGGGGACAACCCTCAGATAAGCCCTTTTTGGATAATTATATGGGGCTTCTGGGTTTGTCTGACTCCATTTATGACCTTACCTTTAAAAAGATTCTGCCATCGTTGAGGAAGAGATCTGATATGCTCCCCAGGGCACTGCAAAATTTGATCGCTGAGGGCGTATAAAAACTTGTTCTGTTTTTTGTTGCCATGATAGAGACTGTACGAGGCACTATCCATAAATACGGAATGCTGTCTGCAAAGGACAGGATACTAATTGCCCTGTCTGGAGGGGCAGATTCCACTGCCCTGCTGCTTGCCCTAAGGGAGCTAAGTGGCGAATTAGACTTTACTCTATCAGCTATATATATTGACCACGGTATACGCCCTGAGGAAACACCCCAGGAGATAGAACACTGTAGAAGGCTCTGTGATTCTATAGGGGTAGGCTTTAATGTAGCATCAATTGATGTAAAAGGATACTGTAACGCTCAAGGGTTGAATCTCCAAGAGGGTGCACGAGAACTTAGATATGATTGCCTTGAGCGCAGGGCAAAAGAGTTGGGATACACGAAGATAGCCCTTGGACATACGGCAGAGGATCAGGCTGAGACGGTGCTGATGCGTCTGATCCGCGGAACAGGGGTTTCAGGTCTTTCGGGGATTCCTCCGATAAGGGGTATTATCATCAGGCCCCTTATAGAGATTGACAGGAAGACCCTTGAGGATTTTGTGATTGATAGGGTCAAAACCCTCTCCTCGGATCTTCAAGTCCCCTTTTTAATTGAATCCTCAAACCTCAAGACAGACTATCTAAGAAATAGACTCAGACTCCAGGTGATCCCTCAACTAAAGGCAATAAACAATTCCCTGCTTACTGTGATCTCAAGGTTTACAGAGATAGTACGGGACGAAGAACATTATTTTAATTTGCTTGTAACAAAGACCCTGATGAGGCTTGTTTCAAGAAAAGGTGACGGCTTTATTGAACTGTTTTGGCAGCCTATGGAGGGTATTGACAGGGCAGTTCTAAGACGGGTCATAAGGAGGGCTGTTGATGACACCACTGGACTTAGGGGGGTTAGTTTTACCCATATTGAACAGATAGTTGAGTTGGCAAAGAAGGGCAAAAGCGGTTCAAGGTTCTATATCAATAGGGATACAAGGGCAGTGAAAGGATACTCAACCTTGCTTATTACTTCCCTCAAGCCTACCCCCTTAAAGGAGCAGGTAGTCAATGAAGAGGGGGATGTAATACTCCATGAGGCAGGTTTAGTACTAACTGTATCGGAGACAGATATTGCGTCCCTACAAAGGGGTCCCCTTGATAATAACACAGCCCTTGTTGATGCAGATAAGGCATCTTTCCCCTTCACAATAAGAAAAAGGCAACCTGGCGATCACTTTTATCCCTTGGGATTTGGAAAAAGGAAAAAACTTCAGGACTTTTTTGTGGACCAAAAGATACCGAGGGAGGAACGGGACAGTATAGCCATTGTAACCAAAGAGGATAAAGTAGTATGGATTGTAGGACATAGAATGGATGAGCGGTTTAAGGTTGATAAAGACACTAAGGGCGTTATAAAATTTCGAATAAAATCCTTAAGGACATGAAATGGAGGTATCAATTAATGTTGAGTAAAAAGCGGTTGTTTTCCCTGTTCTCTACCTTTGCCCTTGTACTGATTTTTTCTTTACCCACAGCATCATCCTATGCTGAGGAGGTCTCTACAGATCCCCTTGCAGCCATAGGAGACGCAATGGCAAATGTGGCTGAAAAGGCAAAGCAGGTAGTAGTGAATATTTCAACAACAAAAACGGTCAAACAACAGACAAACCCCTTCTTTGACGATCCCTTTTTTAAACGTTTTTTTGGCGAAGGCGGGCAGCAACAAAAGAGAAAGGTTACAAACTTAGGTTCTGGTGTAATAGTATCCAAAGAGGGATACATACTAACTAACAATCATGTTATTGAAGGGGCTGAGGATATAATTGTCAAGCTCTCTGGTGGCAGAGAGCTCAAAGGCAAGATAGTTGGAATGGATTCAAGGACCGATATAGCGGTTATAAAGGTAAACGATACAAATCTGCCTGTGATATCCTGGGGTGATTCAGATAGATTACGGGTTGGTGAGTTTGTCTTTGCAATAGGAAATCCCTTCGGTCTGAGCAGCACTATAACTATGGGTATTGTAAGCGCCCTTGGAAGATCAGGCATGGGAATTACAGACTATGAGGACTTTATACAGACCGATGCGGCTATAAATCCTGGCAATTCAGGCGGGGCATTGATCAACACAAGAGGGGAGCTGATAGGCATCAATACCGCAATACTTAGCAGGAGCGGAGGCTATCAGGGAATAGGTTTTGCGATCCCTTCAAATATGGTCAAAAATATTATGGACAGCATAATCAATGTGGGTAAGGTCACAAGGGGTTGGCTTGGGGTGCAGATACAGCCTCTAAATGCTGAACTGGCAAAGCAATTCAACCTGCCCGATGAAAAGGGCGCCTTGATTGTGGAGATCGTTGAGGGAGGTCCATCTGAAAAGGCAGGACTTCAGAGGGGAGATGTCATTGTCGAGTTTGAGGGCAGGAAGATAGAAAACCCAGCGCAACTGAAAAATATAGTGGCTATTACAAAGCCAGGACAAGAATCTTCCGTTAGTATTATTAGAGATGGTAAGGCTATGACCTTAAAAGTGACTGCAGGAGAACTGCCCGCTGAGGAGGGCAAGAAGGCGCCTACCCCAGCATCAACCTTTGACAATTCAATGCGAGGGGTCTCTGTGCAGGAGGTGACCGATGAGTTGCTTCAGAAAATGGGTATTACCAAAAAGGTCAGAGGCGTAGTTATCACCAGCATAGAAGAAAACAGCCCTGCCTTAGGCATACTCAACAGAGGGGATATAATAATGGAGATAAACAGGAAGACCCTCTCAGGCTTGAAAGATTACAACGAAATAGTATCTACAATAGACAAGTCCCAGAGCATCCTGCTGTTAGTGCTAAGAGGAAAGAGTTCCATATTTATCACAGTGCCTGCAAAGTAATTCCTGCTATTGTCAAGGTGACCATGAGGGCGAATATGCCCTCATGCCCCTTGGGGTTATCCTTGTCTGCTCTTCGCCGTTTGCCCTCATTATGTATATACTTGAGGAGCCTTCCCTGTCGGAACTAAATACGATAAACCTTCCATCGGGTGAAAAGGTTGGGTCTTCGTTGTTGCCCTTTTCAGTAAGTCTTTGCAAGGAAGAACCATCAGGCCTCATTGTGTAAATCTGCTGCCTGCCGTCAACCATGCCTGTAAACACTATCCTGTCGCCTCGAGGGGACCAGGAAGGTGAGGTGTTATAGCTGCCTTCGAAGGTCAGTCTTTTAATGTTGTCTCCATTGCTGTCCGATAGGTATATCTGCGGTGAACCAGAACGATTTGAGACAAAAAGCATGAGTTTTCCATCCTGCGACAGATTTGGGGAGACATCAATCCAAGGGGAAGAGATAAGTTTATACCCCTTCATGGTTATCCTATCTGCGCGATGTATGTCCGTCCGTCCGTCCTTTGAAGAGGCAAACACGAAGCTCTGCCCATCGGGAAAGAAATTGCCTGCCATATTTAACCCCCTTAGGGACACAAGATTTCTTTCCTTCATATCTTCAATATTGAGCATATAAATATCCCAACTCCTATTTCTCTCGGCAGAGTATAAGAGGGTTTTTCCATCCTGTGACCATCTCGGAGCAAGTATAATGCCGCCAGTAATGCCTGTATTATATGCCCTGTATCCATCATAGTCTGATATATGCAGTTCCTTTACATTGCTACTTCTTTCAACTACAAAGGCAATCCTGCTCCTAAATACACCCTGTTGTCCTGTGAGCAATCTGTATATATCGTTGGATATAGTGTGGGCAAGGGGCCTGAGCAGATTGTTGGAAGCAGTGTATTCCTTTTTCAGAATCTCCCTGTTTTCATGCACATCGTAAGCGGTAATAATAACATTAAAAATCCCAGGGCCCGAGGAGGACACATGTCCCTTTACCACAAGGGCTACATTGAGGGGCTGCCAGCTTCTTGCATTGAAGGGTTGATTGTTTCTTTCGACCTGAGCATCCTCAGGAAGACAGTGAAAAAGACCGGTAAAATTAAGGTCTCGCACTACTATATCTGTAATTTCCTTGCCGTTGGTGAAACCCTGAATTGCTATAGGCAGGGGTTTTATGTTTGGGGCGTTGACATCAATATACAGTCTTGAGGAGTATGCCTCTTTGGGTATCCCAGAAGAAGAGGCAACCAAAAGGCATAGTAGCATAACGATTGTATTTAGTCTTGTCACGGTTTGAACCTTATGCCTATCTCGTCAATGCCCTCTGGTGGAGAGGGGAGAGATGCAATGCTGTTAATTGCTGACAGCGCCGACCTGTCAAAGAGCTTATTACCTGAGCTTTTCTCTAAGCCTACTAACTGCACAGTGCCATCTTTCCTAATCCTTATGGACACTATAGCCTCTAAGTCCTTGTCTATGGACTCAGGATAGATCCACCTCTCCATTATCTTAGCCCTTACCATTGAAAGGTAGTCTCCCTTTCCCTGTCCTGTCTTTGAGGTCATGCCCTGTGTTGTTGTCTTCCCTTTGGTGTTGCTTGCAGAGCTGAGGTCAATGCTGTTTCGCATCGCCACCAGTTTCTCGATCCTCTTTTTTGCGCTTAATTCACTTATCCTGTCCTGCACTGCCTTATCATTGGCGGCTGTATCTTTGTTGGTAGGGGATAGTTGTCTTTTTGCGGTGGTTTCTTTCGGAGGGGGTTTAGGCATAGGCACAGCCGTTGCCTTTTCTTGAGGTTGGACCTCTGACTGTGAGGCCTCTTCCACAGAGGGAGAGGATCTTGACAGGTCGCTGACAATAGAAACAATATAGTCTTGCTGCTTATCTATTTTTACAGAGGGATTGACTATCAGGGCTGCTATGAACAAAAGTAAAAAGTGGAAAAACAGGGAGCAGGATGCGGACAGGTATATCCGTGGCTCTCTCATGGTCTGTCTATCTTGGGCTCTGTTACCATTCCAATCTTGTCGATTCCTGCATCTTTGATCTCACCCATCATCTCTACCACAAGCCCGTAGGGTACATCCTTGTCAGCCTTGAGAAAGACATCGGGATTGAGTTTTTTCATGGCGCTGAGCCTTTGGGTCAGTTCCTTCATGGTTATTGGATTGTCATTGAGGTATATGGCGCCTCCCCTTTTTATTGTAATGTTTATGCGATTCTCTGGGGGCATATCCTTGCCCTTAGCCTTAGGAAGGTTTACATCTATGCCCTGTTGCAGAAGGGGCGCGGTAACCATAAATATGATCAGCAGCACAAGCATGACATCCACAAAGGGGGTTACATTTATCTCAGACATTACCTTTCTGCGGGGAGAGATATTCATTTGATTATATAATCGACCAGTTCCTCTGAGAAGTCCTCTAGCTCAATAATCATCCTGTTGACCCTGCTGAGGTAATAATTGTAGGCAATAACCGCAGGTATGGCTGCTGCAAGACCCACAGCGGTAGCTATCAGTGCCTCAGCAATGCCTGGTGCTACCACAGCGAGGGATGCCGAACCGGCGGCACCTATTCCAGTAAAGGAGTGCATAATGCCCCATACAGTACCAAAGAGTCCTATAAAAGGAGTGGTAGAGCCGGTGGTGGCAAGGAAACTGAGGTATCTCTCTAAACGGGCTGATTCAAGGGCTGTATATCTGCGAAGCATCCTTTTTAATTCATCCTTGTCTGTATAGGTCTTCTCTGCATAAACGGACCTAAACAGATTAGACATAGGACTCATAGTAAACTTCTTAGAGGAGTTGAATAGGTCCTTGGGATTAGCAAGGGTGTCAAAGATGCGGCTAAAGCTGTAGTTTTCTTTGTCAGCCCTTGAGAAATGTAGCCACTTGTGGATTATTATTGTCCAAGAGACAAGAGAAAACAACAGCAGTATTAGCAGAACGGCCTTGACTACATATCCAGCCTGTAAGATTAATTGTATTGCGCTGTGTTCCATAAACTTGATATTTAAATATTATATTGCAGAAAAGTCAAACTCTATCCCTCTGCCTCCTTGTCTGTAGGGCTAAACTGAAGGGTTTGAAAAAATACAGGACCCAATTAAAAGGTCTTCTTTTGTTGTGATTTTTATGTTGTCGTAACTGCCCAGATACATCCTCACCACACCGCCATAACGTTCCACGAGGGCAGAATCATCGGTGGCATAAAAACCTTCCTCTGAAGCCCTCTGAAGAGCCTCTATCAGGATAGAGTAATAAAATATTTGAGGGGTCTGGGCTATCCACAGGAGACTCCTCTCCAGGGTGCTCTTAACGGTTAAGTCCACATTATTATGCAGCACCTTGATTGTATCCTTCACTGGCACCCCTATAACTATCCCGTGGATGCCGCCCTTATCCTTGAGCAATGCGAGTATAGGTCCTTCTATCATGGCGCTTCTGAAAAGCGGACGGGCTCCGTCATGTATAACTACAATGTCGGGGGTTTCAGAGAGGGCCTTTACGCCGTTATACACAGAATCCTGTCTCTGCAACCCGCCCCTTGCTATCCTTTTCACCTTTGTTATCTCGTATTCTTTGACAAGCCTCCAGAGCCAATCTTCTTTTTCTTTTCTTGTGACAGGCACTATTTCCGAGATTAATGAGGAGTGCTCAAGCGCTTTAAGTGTATGGGCGAGAACAGGCATTTCTTCTAAAGGGGCAAATAGTTTGTCTCCACCAAACCTTGTACCCGAGCCTGCTGCAGGCACTATAGCAGCAACAGATGGTAGAGATTGTACCTTAGCCCTCATCGGCTATCCTCGCAAAGATCATCCTGCCGCCTGTGGTTTGCAGGACGCTTGTTACCTCTGCCCTGATGGACTTTCCCAAAGATCCCCTGCCATTTTCAACAACCACCATTGTGCCGTCTTCAAGATAAGCCACTCCTTGATTGGGTTCTTTCCCCTCTTTAATGACAAAGAGACTCAAATTTTCTCCAGGCAACACAAGGGTTTTTAGGGCATTTGCAAGTTCGTTTAGATTTAAAGCCCTAATCCCTTGAAGCTGTGCAACCTTCTGAAGATTGTAGTCGTTTGTTATAATCTTTAGCCCCTTTTTTCTTGCAAGGGCTATGATCTTAGAGTCCACCTCCTTTAGGGCTGGGAGGTCCTCTTCTGAGATTATGACCCTGAGGTTTGTAATCTTCTGCAATCTCTTTACTATCTCCATACCCCTTCTTCCCCTCATTCTTCTAAGGGCATCAGGGGAATCAGCTATGTATTGTATCTCCTGAAGAACAAACTGCGGCAGTATGATATCTCCGCTTATAAAACCTGATTCAGCTATATCCGCTATCCTTCCGTCAATAAGTACATTTGTGTCAAGCAGCGATGCCTCCTGTTTTGGCTCCGATGGATATAATATATCCCTTATCCGCATAAGGTTGATGGGGCTTCCCTTCAGGACGCCTGCAACTAAAAAACTATACCCGCTTAGGGTAATTACAAAAAAAGAAAAGGCCCCAAAGGCTTCTGAAGAAAGTATATATCGAAAAGGGAAGACTAAAAGCAGACCAACACCTGTGCCCACCAGAAGGCCTGTTATGCCCCAGAATATTGATGAAAGGGCAGCCCTGAGCAGAAGCTTCTCTAAGATAAAGAACAGGATAAGGGCAGGAATAGATAAGAGAACAGAGAAAAGTCCAAGCCCTGTGTTCAGACCAACCAGATAGCATGAGGGCAGCAGGATTAAAAATACTATAGTTCTGTAGATAGTTGCGCTCATTGGCTCATCAAGGTTGGCAAAGGATCTTGCAACCCTATAAGGAGGCCTCTGGTTTAGGAAGGCAGGGCAAGATAAAACCTCTTGCCTCCGCGGTTAATAAAAAGCAGTATCTGCTCATTACCCTTTAACTTAGAGGCGATACGATTGAAATCATTCAGGTTATAAATCCTCTGACGGTCTATCTCCTGTATAAGGTCACCCTCTTTAAGTCCTGATATCTCTGCTATTGACCCCTGCTCTATCTTCATAACTACTACCCCCTTTTCATCTAAGGGTAACCCAAGCTGCTTAGATACTGACTGGGTTATATCTATCACTGCAACGCCAGAAAGGGCTGTTTCTGCGCTCTCTGCACCCCTGCCAGCGCTGGGTGTATAATCAGACGAATCAGCGGGCATCTCTACTATTTTTACCCTAACGCTGTATTCCTTTCCCTTTCTGAGTATTATGAGCTCTACCTCGGAGCCTATCTTTGTCTGCGCCACAAGATTTCTGAGGGAGGCTACGTCCTTAAGTTTTTTCCCATTAAATCTGGTTATTATATCGCCCCTTGTAATCCCAGCCCTGGAAGC
The DNA here is from genome assembly GCA_937949555.1 of uncultured bacterium. GTDB lineage: Bacteria > Nitrospirota > Thermodesulfovibrionia > Thermodesulfovibrionales > Dissulfurispiraceae > DUZI01. The sequence goes on from CALEDV010000010.1 coordinate 40,190, forward strand.
AGGACTACCTTTCATGACATCGCTGATTAGTGCTCCATCTGCCGAGGCAAGTCCAAATTTTTGCGCCAATTCAGGCGTTAGTTCCTGAATGGTTACCCCAAGCCAGCCCCTTGTAACCTTGCCTTCTTTTAAAAGCTGCTCCATGACCATGCGCACCATATTGCTTGGCACAGCAAATCCAATACCCTGATAACCGCCAGTCCTTGAGAAGATCGCCGTATTTATTCCTATCAGTTCGCCTCTGGTATTTACCAGAGGACCGCCTGAATTTCCTGGGTTTATCGCTGCGTCTGTCTGAATGAAGTCTTCATAGTCTGATATGCCCACATCAGCCCTGCCGACTGCACTTATAATGCCCATAGTAACGGTATGGCTAAGCCCAAAGGGATTGCCTATGGCAAGTACAAACTCACCTACCTGGAGCTTATCAGAATCGCTCCAGGGTATTGTCTGTAGTCCCTTAACATCAATCTTTATTATTGCTATGTCTGTCTTCGGGTCAGATCCGATTACCTTGGCTTTGAAGCTCCTCTTATCGTAAAGGATCACCCTTATCTCCTCTGATTGCTCTACCACGTGGTTGTTGGTTATTATCAATCCTTCAGAGGCAACTACCACCCCTGAGCCAAGGCTCTGCTCCTTCCACTTTCTGCCCTTTGAATCAGGCGCTGGGGCGAAGTAGTCAAAGAAATCCTCAAAGGGCGCCTGCTGTTTTTTAACTGTTTTTGTGCTTGATATATTCACAACGGAGGGGGATACGGCCTTTACTATCTCCGAAAAGGCTCGGGCCGTTTCTTCTATCTGTTTCGGGGTGCGAGGCATCAAAGTGCCTTGACTGCCCTTTGATTTTGTAAGCAAAAAGTAGGTAAGCCCGCCCAGCAGAAAGCCTATCAAAAGCAGGATAGGTACCCATAAAAATCTCTTTTTCACCTAAAACACCTCTTTATAGCCCTATAAACTCCCAGACAATGACACCGCCCTTGTGGATAATTGCTTTTCCCTTTGGGAGTAAAACCCATGAATGCTTTATTTATTTTAACATGAATTTTCTGACATCTCCGACACGAAGGGTGATCTTCTGGCTGTCAAGGTATTCCATATAGGGCAGGGCATATTTCCTTGAGGTATTGAGGATATCCCTAAGTTCAGCGACTGTTAGCCCTGTTTTTTTGGAGAAATGATCTTTTAGTATGGAAATTAGTTCATCGAGTCGCATTTTGGTTATATAAATAGAGTCGTTTATTTTAACTAAAAGCCCTTCCTTCACCATTAGCTTCAGAATGTCATTAAATTCCCTTTCCTGAATACCTATTTTATTCTGTAAATCCTGTCTTAGGGGCGGTTGAAATCCCTCGCTATTTAAGGCGTGCAGTATCTTATCGCGGACATCCCCACTCAACCCGCTCAAGACCGCCCTAAAGGATGTAATCCTTACGAGGTCCTTTTCTGTTGTAAATGTCTTGTCATGTAAAAGCAATTCAAAGGCGCTTTCGCTTATGTGCCTTTTAAGAGTTAGGGCAGCCTTTGCCTTTAGTTCCTCTTTAGATATACCCGGTTTGAAGGGATTGTCGCTGTGGAACTGGTTTAATAGTCCTCGCATCTCCTCCCTCGCCAAGGTTATCAGAGAGGCGTGAAAATAGAGTTCGTTAAATAGATACACCCTGGATTCTTTGAGGAGCAGATCCAGACTTTCCTTTATGTCTCTTAAATCACCATAGAGCCATCCTTCTAAGTAGCTTAGCGGTATGCCTTCAAGGGCAGATTTCTTGATCTTTACCTCTATCTTGTCCCTTAAGCTGCCCCTGTGGATAGTTACTAGATCCTCAATACCCTCCCTTTTTTTGCGCCTATCGGGCAAAGGATCCAATACACTACCGCCCCCAATGGTCTCAAGGGGTGAGAACCTGCGGATTATGTATCTGTCGCCTGAAAGGGTTACCACTTCATCCTCAAGTCTATATTGACAGTAACAACTCTCTGAGGCCTTTATTTCCTGTCTGTCGTATAGTATTACCCGTGCAGTGGTCTCCGCTGTGCCAGTATAGAAATGGACCAAGCTTCTATTTTTCAGAGCAGGGGCATCCTTAAGCATTTCCAGAGAGGCATCTATAGTCTTAGTAGCCTTGAAACGGTTAGGAGACACAACAGAATCACCCCTTTTTAACTGGGTCTTCTCTATGCCCTGGAGGTTAATTCCGATCCTCTGCCCTGCGCTAGCCCTATTGGCAGCCCTGCCGTGACTCTGGAGACCCCTTATTTTGCTTGTGATGCCGCTGGGTAGTATTTCCACAGGCATATCGATCATGGCCTCGCCAGAAAAGGCAGTGCCTGTAACTACTGTGCCGAATCCCTTTAGGGTAAAAACCCTGTCTATGGGGAGTCTGAATATACTGTTTGTCAGCTTTGGGGCAATTTTAAGCGCCTTAAGCCTGATCATCTCCTTGAGTTGTTCAATGCCCTCGCCAGTTTTAGCTGATACAGGCATGATCTCTGCCCCCTCTAAAAAGGACCCCCTTACAAAATCCATCAACTCATCCTTCACTAATGCGATCCAGTCAGGCTCAACAAGATCAATCTTTGTTAGGGCAATGATGCCTGTCTTTATCCGCAACATATTACATATAGCGAGGTGCTCACGGCTCTGAGGCATTATCCCCTCGTCAGCAGCAATAACCATAAGGAGTATGTCGATGCCCCCTGCGCCAGCCAGCATATTTTTTATAAGCTTCTCATGGCCTGGCACATCTACAATGCCTACCACAAGACCTTCTGGGTATATGAGATTAGCAAAACCGAGGTCAATGGTTATGCCTCGTTCTTTCTCCTCTTTAAGCCTGTCGGGGTCAATGCCCGTAAGCGCCTTGACAAGGGAGCTCTTACCATGGTCAATATGTCCTGCTGTTCCAAGTATTACATTCTTTGACATAACCTAAGCTCTCTTTACAAAGTCCATGAATGCCCTGAGTATGCCCAACCCAGCATCCTGACTCTTTTCAGGGTGAAACTGGGTAGCCACAATATTGTCCTTATATACCATAGAGGTGAAATCAATCCCATAATTAGTAACCCCTCCGACTACATCCTCAGAGGCAGGAACGACATAGTAAGAGTGGACGAAATAAAAATAGGCGCCGTTTAAATCCTCTGGGATAAAGGGTGGCCTGTGCACAAAGCTCACCCTATTCCATCCCATATGGGGTATCTTTAGGTTTGGGGAATTAAATCTTATAACCCTGCCCTTCAATAGGCCAAGTCCCTTGGATAGACCAAACTCTTCGGATTCTTCAAATAGGCACTGCAGACCCAGACATATCCCCAGAAAGGGCTTGCCCTTTTCTACGGCCCTTATTATGCTTTCATCGGCACCGATAGACTGTAGATTTGATATGCAGTCTTTAAATGCCCCTACCCCAGGGAGCGCTATTGCCTCAGCATCTTCGATATCAGCAAGGCTGGATGTGATTTTCACGGCGGCCCCCACCTTTTCAAAGGCCTTGCTTACGCTTCTTATATTGCCCATTCCGTAGTCAACTATAGCAATCATGGATTGATTCTAACACATACATTTTCTTATTTGCGATTGTCTCTGCGATTAACTTATTGTCGGGTGCTGTAAGGGGTTAACTTCGAACATAGGGGTCCTTAAATTGCCGATAGGGGTAAGAGGGTGTGCTGAAAGGGCTTTATTGCCACACCTTTTTACAAGGCCTTTGGACTTTTACAAATAATGCTATTTTAATCACCTCTTGGTGACTGAATGATCTATGGCCCTTTTTAATAAACCCTGTGGCAGTATAAAGGCCTTGAGGCATGCCCTCTTACTCCTTACAGGTTTCTATCGGCAATTTGGGGGGGACAATACTAATTGTAATTACTCTTTTTTTCAGGATAATATAGTGTCTCAATTTACTATGGTTTTCAAGGGAGGTTTCAATAATGACTATAACCGAAAAAATACTGGCAGCCCATGCGGGGAAAGAGGTTGTAAGGGCAGGAGAGTTAATCAATGCAAAGGTTGACCTTATTCTTGCCAATGATATAACCGCCCCTATATCAATCAAGGAATTTCAAAAAATTGGGGCTAAAAAGGTCTTTGACAGGGAACGGATTGCGCTGATACCAGATCATTTTGCCCCGCAAAAGGACATAAAGGCTGCAGAACAGTGTAAGATGCTAAGGGAATTTTCTAAAAGCCATGACCTTAGCCTCTATTTTGAGGTAGGCAGGATGGGCATTGAGCATGCCCTTTTACCAGAACAGGGACTGGTTGTGCCAGGTGATCTGGTCATTGGCGCAGACAGTCACACATGCACATATGGCGCCCTTGGCGCCTTTGCGACGGGTGTGGGCTCTACTGATGTGGCTGCTGCAATGGCAACAGGGGAGTGCTGGTTTAGGGTCCCTGAATCGATGAAGTTCATTTACTATGGGAAATTAAACAGATGGGTAGGAGGTAAAGACCTAATCCTCCATACCATTGGAGACATAGGGGTTGACGGCGCCCTTTACAGGGCAATGGAATTTACAGGAGAGGCAATAAAGGCGTTGCCTATGCACGGAAGGCTGACCATGTGTAATATGGCAATAGAGGCAGGCGGCAAGAACGGTATCATTGAACCCGATGACATCACGGAGGCTTATGTTAAAGGCAGGGCAAAAAGGCAGTATGCATTTTACAACTCTGATAAAGAGGAAGAGTATGTCAAGATAACAGAATACGACTGTTCTAAGATACTGCCTACTGTGGCTTGCCCTCACCTCCCCTCGAATACAAAGCCAGCAAGGGATTTGAGCGCCATAAGCATCGATCAGGTAGTCATCGGTTCCTGTACAAATGGGAGGCTTGAGGACCTAAGAGAAGCTGCAATGATTATGAAGGGCAGGAAGGTAAATCCAAATGTGAGGATGATCCTTTTCCCTGCCACTCAGCAGATATATAAAGATGCGATGAGAGAAGGGTTGTTAGAGATATTCATTGACGCAGAGGCTGTTGTGTCAACACCTACCTGTGGTCCCTGTCTTGGCGGGCACATGGGGATCCTTGCAAAAGGTGAGCGTGCCATTGCCACGACCAATAGGAACTTTGTGGGCAGGATGGGTCATCCAGAGAGCGAGGTTTATCTATCAAGCCCTGCTGTAGCTGCTGCCTCAGCAGTGCTTGGAAGAATAGGCTCTCCAGAAGAGTTGGGGTTATAATGCTCTCTGAGAGACTAATAGAGTTGGGCATAGAACTGCCTGAAAACATCACTCCATTGGGTGCCTATCAGCCCTGCAAGCAAGCAGGCAATCTACTCTATACCAGCGCCCTGCTGCCAGTAAGAGGGGGCGAGATAATGGCAAGGGGCGCTGTAGATGCGGAGGTATCTATTGAAGACGCTGGGTTGTGTGCTCAACAGATTGTAATGAATGCCCTTTCTGCTGCAAGGGCACAACTTGCAGATATCAATAAAATAAAGGGTTGCATCAAGGTAGCTGGATATATTGCCTGTTCGGAGGGGTTCTTTGAACACCCAAAGGTCATGAACTACGCATCCAATTTGTTAATAGACCTCCTTGGCGACTCGGGCAGGCATGTGAGGTCTGTAATTGGGGTCTGTAATCTCCCCTTAAACAGCCCTGTAGCAATAGAATTTGTCTTTGAGCTCTACTGAAAACTTGGAATTAATACCTATAAAAATTGATCAAGGAGAAGAGAAGGCATGGCAGCGCCTGTGTGGATTACCAAGCCAAGAGATATGTAAGGGTACAGGCGCATACTTTGACCAAAAAAGGGGCGCTTATATCATAAGATGTTTTGGGATGGACTTTATGGTAAACCCCTGTGAGTTGTTAATCAAGGCTGTGGAGGACTCTGAAAATTCCAGGCTCTTTACTGAGAAGTTAAGGGACCTTTTTAGGATTGCAATTCTGTGGTATATGAGCAATGCAAAGGATATACCCTGCTCGGGCAGGCTGTTAAGGCCTGTGGATCTAAAGGGAGGACATCGATTTTCCACAGGCACTCACCTCTTGCCCCTTGAGGCAATAGCATTAAAGTATGGCGCAGACAAAGAGGGTTTTGTTGAAAGGGCGATGCTCTTTGGCGCCCAGGAGATTGTTGGATACGGGGATGCCTATGTCAGGCTGTACCCATTGCCACGGGTGCCTGTAGATATGATCCTCTGGCTGAAGGATGAAGAGTTTCCGGCAAAGATAGATCTGCTCTTTGATTCTACCTGCGAACTGCAGCTTGCTCTCTCCGATGTCCTGTGGGCGGTATCCCTTATGTGTTGTGTAACGATGCTTCAATAGGGCGCAAATGCAAACACTCTTTATATTGCTCCTGTTTTTATGCGTAGTTGTACTTCTTTACAGGCTCAACAGAACAGAGGGCTATATAAAGGAGATCGTCAGACTACTCAGGGAATACAGGAGTGGCAATTTGAGCGCCCTGCTCTTTCTCAAAGGTGAGGGGGTTACAGGTGAGTTAGCCTCCCAGCTGGCAAATGCCTTTGAACAAAACCAAAAGCAGATTCTTCTTGCTCAAGAACAGACAAGGATGCTTGAGGCAACACTCAGAGGGATGTCTGACGGGGTATTAATGACCGATAAAAACGGAACTGTTATACTCGCAAACCAAACCCTAAGGAGGCTTTTCTCTATCCCTTCAAATCCTGAGGGAAAGAGGCTTCCTGAGATTATCAGAAATAACAGCCTCCTTGATCTTTTTCAGAGGGCTATGAATACCTGGGAGGTTTTAACGGAAGAGATAGAAATTACAGTGTACGAAAAGGATATCTATGTGCTAGTAACTGCCGTGCCTATGTATTCTGCCTCTTCAGTAACTGGCATAGTCTTCACGATACAGGACATCACAAGAATTAGAAAGTTAGAGGAGGTAAGAAAGGATTTTGTGGCAAATGTATCCCACGAGATAAAGACTCCCCTGACAGCAATAAGGGCTGGTGTTGAGACCATATTGGATTCGGCCTTTGAGGATAAAGAGACCGCAGCGAGGTTTCTCAATATAATAAAAAGTCACAGCGAAAGGCTCAATGCCCTTGTGGATGACCTGCTAACACTTTCAAGGATAGAACTTGGGGATATGCCCCTTGAGAAGACAACCTTTGACCTCAATGAGGCAATAGACATTGCTATTGAGACCCTTAGAGAAAAGGCAGAGGCAAAGGGGCTTTATATAAAGAGGACACACCAAGAGATGCAATGCCTTATTAAGGGAGACAAAAACAAGGTGATACAGATTCTATTAAATCTTGTGGATAATGGCATCAAGTTTTCTGAGCGGGGGGGAATAACCATAGGCATTGTCAACTCTGAGACCTCTCTTTCCTTTTATGTAGAAGACACAGGCATCGGGATACCCAAGCATCACATTGAACGGATTGGAGAGAGGTTTTATAGGGTTGACCGCAACCGTTCAAGAGAATTGGGGGGCACAGGATTGGGACTTGCAATTGTGAAGCATATTGTACAGCTACATGGCTGGAATATGCAGATTTCAAGCGATCTTGGTGTCGGAACAAGGATAACCATAGCAACAACCTTATAGTTGAAGGAAGGACATAGATGAAACTATTCTCAAATAATACAGAATTTTTAAAGCTCTTTGAAGATATAGCCTTTAATCTCACCAAAGGGGCAGCCTTATTAGTACAATTGATGCAAGATATAGAGCACATGGAAATGATACTTGCAGAGATTCAGGAGGTTGAAAGGGAAGGCGATAGGATGACCCATGATCTAATTTACAAACTTAATCAAACCTCTGCAAAGATGGATAAGGCAGATCTCTATGCCCTCGCATCGAGTCTTGATGATGTGATTGACCTTATCTGGTCCTCTGCGGACAGATTCTCGCTTTTTAGCCTTAAGGAGACCACAAAGGATGCTATCACCATGGCACGGGATATTCTGACTACTACAGAGGTGATACACAGTGCAATAATAAAATTAAGACACAAGAAATATTCTATAGTGCGGGAGTACTGCGTAGAGATAAACAGGCTTGAAAACAAAGGTGATATTAACTATAGAAATGCCATCGCTGGACTATTTGATGAGACAAAGGATGCCATATATATAATCAAGTGGAAGGATATCTATGAGCGGCTGGAAGATGCCCTTGACCGTTGTGAGGATGTAGCGAATATACTTGAGACTATAGTGCTAAAATATGCCTGATAATTCTTTGTTGAACCATAGAACTCCAATGAACTCCAAGGGTTTTCTGCCGGAGGGGGTTCTTTTTATAAACAAATCATCCTATTTATTTTAAATACAGGGGGACACCTATGAGAGAATCTATTTTAAAGCGCAAGACAAAGGAAACAGACATTACAGTAGAGCTAAACCTTGATGGAAAGGGCGATGCCCACATCGCCACATCAATCCCCTTTTTTGATCACATGTTGGAACTGTTCTGTTTTCACGGGTCCTTTGACCTGAAGGTCATTGCCAGTGGGGACATTGAGATTGACTACCACCATCTAATGGAAGACATGGGAATAACCATCGGTGAAGCTATAAAAAAAGCCTTAGGCGATAAAAAGGGCATTACAAGGTATGGCTCTTTTCTCTTGCCTATGGATGAGAGCTTAGCCCAAGTGGTCATAGATTTAAGCGGAAGGCCCTATTTGGTTTATAGGGTTGAGCCTCCAAGGGGCTCTGTCAGGGGTATTGAGGTAACCCTTTTCGAGGAATTCTTCAGGGCTCTCAGTAATCATGCAATGATGAATCTGCACATCAATGTCTTGTATGGAAAGGACCTTCATCATATATTTGAGGCCCTTTTTAAGGCCCTTGGAAGAGCTCTAAAGCAGGCAGTTTCCTTGGATGCCAAAAGGAAGGATGTCCTTCCAACCACAAAGGGGACGCTCTAAATGGGGAGGTGCAATCTAAAGGTCTTGCTTTTAAAACACACCCCGGCACCAGAGGAGACAGTAGCAATGGCTGCGAAACTCTGTTACAGTCCCTCTGATATTGAATCTCTAAAAGAGAAGATTGAAGACAAAGATCAGGCACTCTTTGTGCAACGTCTAATGAAGATGGGTCATCTAAGTCCTATAGAACATGCCTCTTTCACCTTTGCCATAGAGGGCATCTCCCGTGCCTGCTCTCATCAGTTAGTAAGGCACAGGCTCGCCTCTTATAGCCAGCAATCACAAAGATATGTCTCTGAAAGAAGCGCGGCAAAGGATGACAAAAACCCTTGTGTGTTTGATTATGTTATCCCGCCCTCAATAGAGGGAGACGGGGAGGCAAGGAAAGCCTTTGAGGAATTTATGAGGCAGTCACAGGGGGTATATGACCTGCTTCAAAAGAGGCTTAATGAGATAGGGATAAAAGGTGAGGCTGCTAATCAGGATGCCCGTTTTGTATTGCCAAATGCCGCTGAAACCAAGATAATTGTTACTATGAATGCAAGAGAATTGCTCCACTTTTTTAGACAGCGATGCTGCAACCGTGCCCAATGGGAGATCAGGGCAATGGCTGAGGAGATGCTGAGGATTGCAAAGGAGATATCTCCGATAATATTTAAATATGCAGGACCTCCCTGTCTTAAACATCCCTGCCCTGAGGGCGAATACAGTTGCGGCAGGATTAACGAGGTCAGAAAGAGATACTTAGTCCAAGAATAGCAGCATGTATCTGATTAATAAGCCCTAAACCGCTATCACTCTACGCCTTTGCCCCTTGACAAATCCTTTTGACATAATGTAATGTAAGTGCTTACTTACTATGTCAGTGCAAGAAACACGACAACAGATCCTTAGGGCTGCCTTAAAGCTCTTCTCTGAAAGGGGTTTTATGGGTGCTACTACGAGGGAGATTGCAGATGAGGCAGGGGTAGCTGAGGTTACGCTCTTTAGACACTTCTTGAGCAAGGATTATCTCTTTGAGGAGACCCTAAAGGGGTATTCCTTTCTTCCTGAACTACAAGAGGTTCTCGCCAAGATCCAAGGCATGGATTATGAGGAAGGCATGAATGTAATTGCCCTCAGTTTCTTTGAGGCATTGAAGAAGCGCAGGGATATCATAAGGATAATTCAATCAGAGGTGTATCGGTACCCTGAGAAAATTCATTTGGCATACCATGAGATGATAGATGGATTAATCAAGGCCCTATCAGGACACCTAAGGGGGCTTCAAAAAAAGGGACTACTAAGGGACTTCGACCCCTATAACGGTGCAAGGGCATTTATGGGGATGATATTTTCTCTTTTTAATATGCAGGAGATACTTTTAAGGTCAAAATACCGCAAGGAGGATGAGAACACCCTCATTGCTGCTTTTGTAAATATCTTTATCAGGGGGACCATCGCATGAAAGAAGGTTTATTAAGGGGCAGGATACTAAAAGGGTTCATATTTTCTATGTTCATGATACTTTTAATACCAGTACAGGCAGCAGCAAAGGACCTTTACACCCTTGAAGAGGTTCTATCCCTTGCCTCTCGTGGCGCTGAAAGACTCAAGATTGCAGAGGAGGATATTTTCATTGCCTCTATGGGCAAAGACAAGGCTCAGGCAGCCCTTATTCCAAAACTCACAGTTTATGGCGTATATAACAGATACAGCGAAGACAAGTACTCTATTGGCAATACCCTGATTCAAGCCCAACAGGCCTATTCCTATGGTCTTAGGATTGATCAGACCTATTCCCTCGGGGGTCGGGAATTTAAGCTTCATGATATAGCAAAGAATAATATTGAAAAGATTCGTCATGACACCAATACTGTCAAGGATGACTATCTTATAAGTGTAGCAAGCGCTTTTTACGACATCCTGCGGATGCAAAGTTATGTGGATATTGCAAGGTCAAATCTTCAGCGCCTTCAGAAACATAGAGATGCGGCAGAGAAAAGATTAAAGGTTGGGGAGGCGACAAAGACAGTCCTTCTAAGGGCAGAGGCAGAGCTCTCAGGCGCCAAGACAGAGCTGATAAGGGTTGAAAATAATCTCAAGCTCTCAAAGGCAGTGCTCGCAAGGCTTGTGGGCATTACAAAGGACTTTGATTTAAAGGAACAGGATGAATCCCAAAGGGGACTATTGCAGATGGTGTCTTTGGGGTTGACCGCACTCCAGTCAGAGGCACTTAACAATCGTTCGGAGATACAATCCGCCTTGCTCCAACAAAGGCTGTCTGTGGAGCAGATAAAGGTAGCAGAGGCTGCCTATTATCCCTCTATATCCCTTGAGGCTGTTTATAATAGGGCTGACATGGAGCCTGCAACTATATCCCTTGTCAAGGAAAGCCTTTACGGCGGGATAAGGATAAACTTTCCCCTCTATGAGGGAGGACTCCGAAGGGCCGAGGTGAGGGAGGCAGAGGCAAGGGGCAGACAGGCATCTCTGCTTTTAGAGGACCTTAAAAGGTCAGTTGCTGTGGATGTCCAAAGGGCATATCTGGAGTATTTGACCTACCAGGATTCTCTGAGGTCCAACGAGGACCAGGTCGCCTTTGCTAAGGACAACTACAATGCCGTTTCAAGACAATTTGAATATGGCCTTGCAAACAGCCTTGATGTAATGGACGCCAATAATCTTCTCGTATCTTCTGAACAGAGATTATCGGAAACGGCTTACAATATTAGGTTATCCCTATTGAAAATAAAGCGTGCCCTTGGAAGAAATTTGATTTAAACTCATCAAGACCGAGAGACTGTTATACCAAATTAAGGAGCATTTTCTATGAAAAAGGTGTTGCCGTATATCATTGCAGGTTTTTTTATTGCTGCACTATTGGGGTGCCAAGAGAAAAAAGAATCTAAGCCTCAGACAGAGAGGGCAATTAATGTTACCCTTACGAGGGCAGAGAAACAACGGATAAAGCCCTTTATTGAAGCCACAGGCTCCCTAAATGCCTTTGAGGAGTCCCTTGTGAGCGCTGAGGTGGATGGAATTATAAAGAAACTTTTTTTTGAAGAGGGTAATTTTGTTAGTAGGGGCATACCGATTGCCTTAATAGAGGACACGGACTATCTCCTGGAGGTAAAAAGGGCTGAGGCTGCCTTAAGGCAGGCTGAAGCATCGCTGGCAAACACAAGGGTTGAGCATGAGCGTAAAAAGGCGCTGTTTATGGATGAGTTAGTGACAAAACAACAGTTTGATGATGTGCAGATGAGGCTTGACCTTGCCTTGGCTGAACTTGACAAGACGAAGGCAACCTTAAATCTTGCAAGACAGAGGCTTTCAAAGACCAAGATATTATCGCCCCTCTCAGGGTATGTGAAGACAAAGAGGGTTGCTGCAGGGGATTTCATAAAGACTGGTGCCATTATATATGGAATTATACAAAACGACCCGTTAAAACTACTATTTACGGTCAATGAAAGGGACATACATCGTGTGAAGGTATCTCAGGAGGTAAAATTCACCGTTGACAGTATGCCTGCAAGGGAATTTAAGGCAAAGGTACACTCAATATATCCAAACCTTGATGAAAAGACACGGTCTCTCACAGTAGAGGCCCGCGTCTCTAATGAAAAGGGTGACCTTAAGCCCGGCTTGTTTGCTAAGGTGTCTGTATTCGTTGATAAGGAGAGAGAGGCTGTGCTTGTGCCAGATACGGCTATTCTCTATGAGGCTGATAAGAGGAAGGTATTTATAGTGGAAGGGGATAAAGCTGCAATGAGATATATAAAGACTGCGGGCAAGTACGGCGCCCTCGTTGAGGTAATTGAAGGGGTTAAAGAGGGAGAAGGGGTTGTCATAGTAGGACAGCAGAACCTCTCTGAAGGGGTAAAAGTAAATGTGGCTCGCTGATACATCCATCAAAAGACCTGTCTTTGCCACAATGGTCATAGCAGCCTTGGTGTTACTTGGGATAGTAAGTTACCCAAGCATAGGCGTTGATCTATTCCCGAAGATAGAGTTTCCAATAATCAATATAACTACAACCCTAAAGGGCGCAAGTCCTGAGATTATGGATGTTGATGTAACTGACAAGATTGAAGAGGCAGTGAACACTATTAATGGCGTCAAAACCATCCAGTCCTCAAGCATTGAAGGTAGGTCAGTGGTAACTGTAGAGTTTGTGCTTGAAAGGGATATTGATCTCGCTGTCCAGGATGTGCGAGAGAAGATATCTCTCATAAGGGGCAAACTGCCCAAGGACATTGATGAGCCAATTATTGAAAAGGTTGACCCCGATGCTACCCCTATCCTCTGGTTAGGGCTTACAGGCGCCAACAAGACTATCAGGGAGCTTTCAACCTATGCCGATGAGGTGGTCAAGGAACAGATTCAGAAGATAAACGGGGTTGGGGCAATTAGGGTAGCAGGAATGAGGCTCAGACAGGTAAGGATATGGCTTGATGCAGACAGGATGCGCGCCTATGGCATTACGGCACAGGATGTAACGAGGGCGCTTGCGAGGGAAAATGTTGAGGTTCCTGGGGGAAGGATAGAGGGCAAAACTAAGGAGTATTCAGTAAAGATCAAAGGTGAGTTTACCGACCCGCAGCAATTCAATGACCTCATTGTGGGATACAGCAAGGGCAGTGCAGTGAGGATTAGAGACATTGGAAAGGCAGAGGATGGCATGGAAGAAAAGCGCACAATTGCGAGATTCAATGGAAATCCAGCCATAGGAATGGGCATACAGAAACAATCGGGTACAAATACCGTTGAGGTTATTGATCGGGTAAATAAGGAGCTTGTAAATATTAAAAAGACACTGCCGCCTGGCATGAGGCTTGATGTAAGCTTTGATCAGTCCGTATTTATTAAACGTTCCATAAATGAGGTGCAGCACCACCTAGTCTATGGAGGCGTTTTTGCCTCTATTGCGGTGTTATTATTTCTAAAGAGCCTGAGGATTACATTAATAAGCGCCCTCGCGATACCCACATCAATAATTTCTACCTTTGCGATAATGTATTTTATGGGATTTACCTTCAATAATATGACCATGCTTGCCCTATCCCTGAGCATAGGCATACTTATTGACGACGCTATCATAGTAATAGAAAATATACACAGACATATCCATGAGGGCATGAAACCTATGGAGGCAGCATCCTTTGCCACAAAGGAGATTGGCCTTGCTGTTATGGCCACTACCTTAGCTATTGTCGCCATATTCCTGCCTGTGGCATTTATGAAAGGACTTGTGGGCAGATTCTTTGTGCAGTTTGCCTTTACCGTTGTCTTTGCGGTTATGGTTTCCATGTTTGTCTCCTTTACCCTGACGCCGATGCTTGCATCAAGATTTCTCAAGAGAGAGACCTCCCAAACTAAAAAAACCAGATTTAAGGGTGTTTCAGAGGTGTTGGATAAAGGGTATGATGCCCTCGAAAGGATATATCGGATCGCCCTTGAATATGCCTTAAATCACAGGATAAAGATCCTTTGCGGGGCGATAGCGGTTTTTATATTGAGCATGTTTATAACAAATTTCCTCGGAAAGGAATTTACCCCATCGGAGGATCAAAGCAGGGTGGCAGTGAGGCTACAGGCGCCAGTGGACTACTCTGTCGATGAGATAGACGCAATGTTTAAAAAGGCAGAGGACGAGATTAGAAAGCTGCCCGAGGTAGTATCAGTTTTTTATACCCAAGGATTTTTTGGTTCCGTAAATAAAGGCAATATGTTTGTAGGCTTCAAACCAAAGGCAGAGCGCAAAAAATCTCAGGAGCAGCTAAAGGCAGAGATGCGAAAGATAATAAGAGACAAGGTGCCGGGTCTAAAGGCGAGTGTAGAGGACATATCGTTTTTAGGGGGAGGCATTAGAAACGTGCCCATCCAGTATGTTATAAGAGGACGGGACCTCAATGCCCTTGAGAAATATATGAATCAAATTACCGCAGACTTTGCAAAACTGCCTGGCATTGTAGACATTGACAGCTCTGTGGAGGCAGGCAAGCCTGAGGTCAAGGTATTTATTGATAGGGACAAGGCAGCAGACCTTGGTGTTGACATAGCGACAGTGGCAGAGACGGTAAATATACTGATAGGTGGAGAGGTGGACGTAACAAAATTCAAGGACAATGCAAAGGGCAGACGCTACGATGTTAGGGCAAGGCTTCAAGCAGAGGACAGGGCTAAACCCGATGACTTAGGGAGGCTTATGATAAGGGCAAGGGATGGACGACTAATAGAGCTTGCAAACATTATCTCTGTCAATGAAGGTGGGGGTCCAAGCGTTATTAATCGTGTGGACCGCCAGCGGGCTGTAGCCCTTTTTGCAAACTTAGAGAAAAAACCTTTAGGACAGGCTAAGGCAGAGTTAGACGGCATTGCAGCGAGGATTTTGCCTGCTGATTACACCACAGCATACAAGGGGGCTGCAGACCTCATGGGCGAAACCTTTTACTATCTCATCTTTGCCTTAGTGCTTGGAGTGGTAATGGCTTACATGATATTAGCCTCCCAATTTGAAAGTTTTATCCATCCGATTACGGTGCTTCTGAGTATGCCCTTTTCCTTTATTGGTGCCTTTGGGGCATTGCTTGTTACGGGCAATACACTGAATATATTTAGCTTCATTGGACTGATACTATTAATGGGACTGGTAAAGAAGAACGCCATACTGCTCGTTGACTATACAAACACCCTAAGGCAGAGGGGTATGGAAAGAAAAGAGGCAATATTACATGCAGGGCCTGTAAGGCTTAGACCCATTCTTATGACTACAGTGGCAATGGTTTTTGGGATGATGCCCATAGCCCTCGGCATTGGTGAGGGCGCAGAGACAAGGGCCCCTATGGCGATAACCACTATAGGTGGGCTTATTACCTCTCTGTTTCTAACCCTTCTTGTAGTGCCTGTGGCCTATGACCTCTTTGACGATATTGGAGAAAGGCTTAAGAAAAGGTCAAAATAGTGGAGGTTAATCTATGAAAATGGTGCTTATTGCCTATTGCGAGGCTGCCGATTACGAAATTGTAAGGGCAATAAAGGAGACAGGCATAAGGGGCTACACAAAATTTGAGGAGGCCCTTGGAGAAGGAACGGAGACACAGCCAAGGCTGGGCACCCATTGTTGGCCTGGCAAAAACAATGTGCTGGCGATTGCCGCCGAAGAAGGTGAGGTTACATCAATACTCCAAAGGGTAAGAGGGCTTAAGGAAGAATACCCGAGGGCGGGCATACGAGCCTTTGTTTTGCCCCTTGAGCAGATGGTGTAGGCCTATTTGGATATTAAATCACTTATTAAAGGACCTGCAGGATTTTTGTATCCTATCAATCAGAGGCATTCAAGGCATATTTGCTAAGCCCTTTTATAGGAGGGATCTGTTAGGACAGATGGATTATGCTGGTGCAGGTTCTTTCCTTATTATACTGCCTGTTTCTGCTTTTATTGGTATGGCGATGTCTCCGCAGTTATCGGCAGAACTTCCAATGCTCGGTTTGAAGATATATACAGGAAAGGTAATGGGCAGATCCATTATTAGGTAATGAGGGCCCTGTTGCATTGGCAATAGTATATACTGGAAGGGTTGGGGCAGGCATGGCATCAGAGATTGGCTCCATGACCCTGGGACGCCAAGTTGACACCCTAAGGGTGTTTGGCGTTGACCCAATTGTAACTCCCAGGTAACTCCCAGGTAACTCCCAGGATACTTGCATCGCTTACCATGCCTCTATCAATCAGGATATACAGCGCTTTCTGCATGAACTGTACATAAAGATACGCTAAAGTGCCTGTAAAGAGCCCATGAGATATTGTTTGCGATAGCGGATCTCTTTAGGCGCCCCTGAAAGGATAAAAAACAGGATTTGTTCCTCGTGGAACAATCCTAAAAAAAACGCCTTGTAATGGCTTGACTCGCCTGAGCAGACAGGGAAACCATTGCTGCAGAGACAACGGTAAAGGTACGCTGCACAAAGAATCTGCCCACAAGTCCATTCATGAATGCCACAGCTTAGAACATCTTCCACTGGTGGGGCATAAATAGCCTCTCGTAGGTTAAGATTGCAAACCTGTCTGTCATGCCTGCCACAAAGTCAGTGGTTATCAAAAATCTCTCCTGCAAGGTTTTTTCTTCTGTGCCCTTATGTATTAGTCCTATATTGTCAAGATAGAATGAAAATATCTCCCTTAGTAATCCCTTTGCCTTGTTGAACTCGCTAATTATGAGAGGATTTTCATATACCCTGTCATATAAAAAATCCCTAAGTCCATATATAACCTCAAGCATACCCTCGCTGGCAGTAATGTATCGGTAGTCCTCTTTAATTGTTGTAGAGATCACATCCTTAACCATAGCGTCAATACGGCCTGAATAGGTGCTGCCTATTACATTTCTAATCTTGATTGGTATTTCTTGTTCTGTAATCAGTCCTGCCCTGAGGGCATCGTCAAGGTCATGATTTACATAGGCAATTATATCGGATATCCTGACAACCATTCCTTCTGGGGTAGCAGGCATATTCTTCTCGCTCAGGATGTTCCCTCTGCCCTTTGAATGTTTTAATATGCCGTCCCTTACCTCAACGGTCAGATTTAGTCCTCGTCCGTCCTTTTCAAGGCACTCTACTACCCTGAGGCTCTGCTTAAAGTGGTGAAAACCCTTTGGGTTGACCTCCCTTAAGAGCGCCTCTCCTGCGTGTCCAAAGGGGGTGTGACCTAAATCATGTCCGAGGGATATTGCCTCTACTAGGTCCTCGTTTAGCCGGAGTGCCCTGGCTATGGTCCTCCCAATCTGAGCCACCTCAAGCACATGGGTAAGCCTTGTCCTGAAGTGGTCGCCTTGAGGCGCAAAAAAAACCTGTGTTTTATGCTTTAATCTGCGAAAGGACTTTGAATGAATTATTCTGTCTCTATCCCTCTGAAAGCAGGTTCTTACATCGCACTCGGGCTCTTTAACATCCCTACCTTTGCTCTTTGAAGAAAGGGTCGCCTTTGGATGAAGTATCTGCTCCTCTATCTTTTCTGTTCTTTCTCTTATATTCACCGTAATGGTTTATCCCTTTGATTCTCTATAATGTAACCTTTGTCCCCAAGAAATCAACAAAAAAGAGCCAGCTATTTGTCTGGCTCTTTGAGGGCTTCCATTAAAGACGGAAGTGTCTTGTTCTGTTGCCTTAGATCTTAAGATTTCCCAATCACTCTTCTTTAAACATATTTTTTAACCTCTCTAACTCATAGGGCTGTAAAAACACCGGATTGCCTGTGAGTATGCCAGAGATGTTCCTAAAGGGTTTGCCAATGTGCATACCTAAACTATCTATCTTAAACTCCCTGATATCCTTATCATGCATTGAGCCCCTCATTTTTAGGACCGTAAGGCATCGCTTCATCTCTCCGTAAACCTCTACATACCTTAGCAGGATTATGGAGTCTGTAAGGGTTGATATATGGGTCTCTGTCACCGATGTGCCGCCCATAAGGGATGGGGTAGTAGAGGTAAACAAACCAACCAGTTCCTGGTGCTTGATAAAAGAGGTTATCCCGATTACAAACTCTCTAAAGCCCTTTGCTGTTGACACCCTCTCAAGGGCAGAAAGGCTGTCTATAGCTACCCGGGTAGGTTTGAATTCGCTTATAATCTCCTTTATTGAAATCAGGTGGTCCTCTAATCCCTTTACCTCAGGATACTCACATACCACCTTTATCCTTTCTGCCTTCTCAAGGGCCTCAAAGTCTACACCCCAGCCCCTTGCGTTTCTAAAGAGTTGCTCACGACTCTCTTCAAAGGCAAAGAGCAGACACCTCTCAGACTTATTAGCGCTTGCCATAAACTCTGTAACCATAAGGGTCTTGCCCGTGCCAGTGGCGCCAGACACAAGGATAACGGAATCCCTGAAGAAGCCTCCACCGCACATCTTGTCCAGCTCCTCGTTGCCAGAGGTCACTCGAAAATCAGTAGACCTTTGCTTGAGCTCTATTGCAGAAAGAGGGATTATAATAATGCCGTCATTTGGAATTATCGTGAAGGGAAACTCTCCCTTTTGGTGGTCTGTGCCCCTAAATTTTAGGATCTCTATGGTCCTGCGGCGCTTCTCCTCCTCAAGCACATTTCTCAGTATTACTACATTGTCAGCCACAAATTCCTCTACATCATACCTGCCAATGTTGCCATACTCATGTATCCTCTCGGCGGTCATAAGCGCCGTAACACCCATCTTTTTTAAGGCTGAGGCAATGCGGTATAGCTCCCGTCTTACTGTAGCCCGTTCACTTAACTGATTGAATATTGCCCCGAGGGAATCAATAGATATTCTGGTCGCATTAATCTTTTTTATGGCATATTCAATCCTTGCAAGCAGCGCCCCTAAGTCATAGGAGCCGCTCTCATAGGGGGCATCTACAGGCTGAGGAGAGGCATCAACAAATAACCACTTGCCTTCCTTCTCCCATGCCTCCACATCAAAACCTAAAGAAAGGAAGTTCTTTCTGATATCCTGAGGGGACTCCTCAAAGGTAACAAATACGCCGTTTTCCTGAAACTTCTTGATCCCCGCTGCCAGAAACTGCACCGCCAAAACGGTCTTTGCGCTTCCAGAGGTGCCTGAAACAAGGGTAGTCCTATTTTTGGGGATACCGCCCTTAGATATATGGTCAAACCCAGGGATCCCTGTGGGGATCTTTTCTACATAAGAATCATTTTTCATCTTGTTGGATCTCCTGAGGATGGATTTTGGGTTATGCTAAAGGGCATAAGGTCTAAGCCAAGCAATACCTTTTCTTTGTCAGAGAGGTCTCCAATTATTCGTCTCAAAGGAGGGGGCAGTTGTTTTATCAGTGTAGGTGTGGCGAGGATCTTCTCTTCCTCGGCAAGTTGAGGCCTTTCAAGCACATCAATTATTAACATCTCATACTGATTATTTAATTCCTCCTCACAGATATGACGAAGATTGGATATTGCCCTTTCAGAACGAGGAGTCCTGCCTGTGATATAGAGCTTTAATAAATACTTGTTCATTTTATTCTCCTTATCCTCTTATTGTCTTTGAGGTCATTATAAAATAATTCCTGTAAAAATTCACCAAGTGGCCCATAATCTCAAGGAGCATCATCCTGCCTTCCTCAGT
This sequence comes from uncultured bacterium, assembly GCA_937949555.1. Lineage (GTDB taxonomy): Bacteria > Nitrospirota > Thermodesulfovibrionia > Thermodesulfovibrionales > Dissulfurispiraceae > DUZI01. The sequence goes on from CALEDV010000010.1 coordinate 60,169, forward strand.
GTATGCCTGACTCTTTGTATGCTTTGAATTGGATGTTCTCATTCTCAATGCAGCGGTATGTATCTCTATGAGGTCCCTGGCACCTATATGTAAAATGCCTAAGCGGTCTGTAAAGTCCCTTAGTAGCTCAGAGGTATTATATTCTACCTTAAATATCTGGCTATCAATGTACTTCTCCAGTATTTCTACATAGTCCTTCACAAAGGTATCAAATAGCTCGGACATTGCCTCTTTCATTGGCACAGAGCCATATGCCCTTGCTGTAATAGAAGGCTGATGAAGCTGTAAGAGATGATCCAAGGCTTGTAGTTCACTCTCAAGCTCTATTATGCGCCTCTCATTGTCCTTTGCCCTCTCCTCTGCTGCCTCTGCCCTAATCCTGTCTTGAATATCTTCCCTTACCCCAACAAAATGGGTTATCTCTCCCCTTTCATTTTTTAAGGGGGAGATGGTAACGGTCTCCCAAAAGAGTTCTCCATTCTTCTTTTTGTTGCAGAGCTCACTTTTCCATGTCCTTCCTGACTTTATAGTCCTCCAGAGTTCTTCATAGAGCTCGGGGGGTGTTACCCCAGACTTAAATATTGAGGGTTTCTTGCCTATAACCTCCTCAGCCCTATAGCCTGTAACCTGTGTAAAGGTTGAGTTGACATATTCTATTACCCCTTGACAATCGGTGATCAAAATAGAATTGGAGCTCTGCTCTATGGCAAGGGATAGTTTAGTTATCAACTCCCGCTCCTGCTTTTTCTCGGTAATGTCAAAGCAGTACTCTATTATCTGCTCCACTTCGCCATGGCTGTCAAAGATGGGATAGGCGTGCACCTCTATATGGCGCCTTTTCCCTTCTTTATCTGTATGTGTGTGCTCTACAATAACAGGTTCCTTTGTCCTTTTGACCTCCTCCATTGGACAGGGATGCTCCGGTGAACTGCATGGACTAGGACAATTATGGGTAGCCTTGTGACAGGTTGATAGGTTGTCTGCCCTTAAGGTTGTGGCAGAGTTTGCAAGCTTAATAGAGTAGTCCCTTGCATTTATCACATAAAAGGGGTATGAAAGGGATTCTATTATGTTATTGAGGAATTTCTTGTTTTCATTTATGCTGCTAAATATGCTCTCCAGGGGCTTTTTGACAGACATATAGACACAGGCCCTGTAAAAGAAGTAATAGGAGGCCATCTTCAAAAAATGGCCTGTGGCGTTGACCACAGAATACACATCAATGTAAAGAGAGAACAGGACCTCAGCAGCCGCAGCAAAGATCACCCCAACCTCCAACATCTTGAGGGTATAACCATCAAAGAGTTTTGTAAGCCTTTTGAGCAATAAATAGGAGGCAATATAAAATGTAATTACGATAAACTCACTAAGCACCTTAAAAACACTCTGACCCTGACCCTCAATATAGGCCACAGGAAAGTTGCCGGTGACGATAAGGCCAACACCTCCAAGAGTTATGACCCCGTAGAGCAATCCCAGGGGGATCAGTCTGACATGCCTATTTATATAGAATATAGCCCCTAACATGGAGAGGGCATGTATGTATCTTGCAAAGATCCAAAGTTGAGAGGCAGTATTGGAAGAGGAGAGGCCTTTTATGTTCATGCCCTTGTAGGCAAGGGAGTGCACAAAGTCTATAGAGGCTACAGATAGGAAGGCTAAGGCTAAGATGGTGAAAAGGCTGTTAGTGAAGTACTGTCTGGCGTTTATGTTAATTACAAAAATAGTTACCCCTATGGCTATCGTATAGGCCTCGATAAGGATGTGAAAATAGAGGAAATCGAAGTACAACAATATTGCTAAGGGTATTGATAGCAGAAGGAGGACAAAGAGAGAATTTGTGTAGGTGTTGTCTTTTGTATCCATGACTCAGTCTGGTATCTCCGGAATCTCAACGATCTCAAACCAGTATTTACCAAGGGTCCTTATTACATCAACAAAGTCGGCAAACTTCAAAGGCTTTCTGATATATGAGTTGACACCAAGGTCATAAGTCTTGATTACATCCTCTTCCATCCTCGATGTGGTTAGGACTACTACTGGGATGTGTCTTAGTTTTGGATGTGCCTTTATCTCCTGTAATGCCTCTCTGCCGTCTTTTTTTGGCATATTTAGATCAAGCAAGATGAGGTAGGGCCTTGGGGAGCTGAGGGGGTCTTCATAGGCGCCCTGCCTCAGGAGATAGTCCATCAACTCCTGACCGTCCTTTACCCAATGAATTGTGTTTGCAACCCTCGACTCTTTGAGGGCATCAGCTATAAGGACAAAGTCATCTTCGTCGTCTTCAGCCAGCAGTATTACTATGGGTTTGCCCTTTCTATAATACATCTTGCCCTCCCTGTGCCTGTCTCTGAGGTAGTGTTATTGTAAAGGTAGTGCCCTTACCAACCTCACTGTTTACACTAATCATGCCGCCGTGCCTCTTTACTATCTTATCGCATATTGCTAACCCCATACCAGTGCCCGGGTAATCGCTCTTTCCATGAAGCCTTGAAAAGGGCTTAAATAGTTTGTCCTTGTATTGTTCATCAAAGCCTATGCCGTTGTCCACTACCTTTAACTCCACTGAGTTTTCATCGAGGGATTTATAGCTTATATTTATTAAAGGTGGAATGTCCTTTTTGCGAAACTTGATGGCATTTGACAGTAGATTGCTAAAAAGCTGACGCATCTGAAGGGGGTCAGCCTCGATGATAGGCAATTCATCCATTACTAACATAGCATTACTCTGCCTGAAGCATTCTTCAAGGTCTATCAACGCCTCTTGAATAACAACCCTCAAGTCCACCGGGGCAAAGGGCTGTGGCCTTGTGTGTATCCTTGAGTATTGTAGGAGGTCTTCAATGAAATGTTGCATCCTCAGGGCTGCCGCTTGCATCCGCCTGAGATAGTCCTTTGATTGTTCGTCCAGAGTTGCCGATGTCCTCTCGACAAGCCTGTCGCCAAAGGCCACTATCTTTCTCAGGGGCTCCTGCAGGTCGTGGGATGCAATATAGGCAAAGTCCTGGAGTTCTTTGTTGCTCCTTTCGAGCTCTGCTGCATATCTGGCCACAGAGCCCTCTATCTGCAAAAGCTCTGTTATATCGGTAACAAAGGCAAAGGCCCCTGTTATATTCCCATTATTATCTTTAATGGTTGTGGCATGGATCCTTGCGTGTAGGTCTGAGCCATCGGATTTTTTTAATATTATGTTGAACTTACGGTCTTTCGACAGCCCCATGAGGGCCTCTTGCTCCTTTAATATCTCAGCGTTCTGCCCATCTACAAAATCATAGCAAGACCTACCTATAATCTCCTGCCTGCTGTAACCCAACATCTTACATAGGGCATCATTAACCTCGATGTTGATGTTGTTGTTGTCGATCTCCCAGTAGCCTTCTGCAGTGGTGTTAATAATGTTGCTGAGTTTCTGCCCCTTGGAGATTATTTCCTGATGTAGCTCCTTTGACCTCGTTGTATCTATGGCGACCTCAATCCTGACAAGCCTGCCATCGATCCAGTAGATAGCCTTGTCGTTAAGGGCAAGCCAACGACCTGTGAGGGTATTTTGAAACTCCCAGGAATAGGACTCAGCCTTAGGTCTGCCCTCTTCATCTAAAAGATAGGGGTTTGTACAGAAGGGGCAGGGGCCATTCTGGTCTTTCTGCAGGGTCTGCCAGCATATCTTGCCAACAAGGTCTTCGGTGCCTATAAATTCCTTGAGGTTCTTGTTTGCAAAGACTATCTCATAGGTCTGCATATCGGCTGCATAGACGATGGCATCAAGGCCATTGAGTACTGTGGTGAGCATTGATGTGTAGGCGTTTATGGCCCTCTGGTTTTTGAGTTGTTCTGTTATGTCTTCGGCAGTGCCTACTACGCCTATGATCTTGCCGTTGTCTATCAAGGGGGCAATGCTAAACTTTAAGTCCCTGACTTCCCCTGAGGGCCTCAGGATCTGGGTTTGATGATTCTCTATCTTTTCGCCATAAAAGGCGGTCTTATTGAAGGCAACGGAGACCTCAGGGAGGGTCTCTTTGCTGAAGAGCATACTGAAGGGGTGGCCAACTATATCCTCAATGGGACGATCGCAGATCCTCGCCCCGACCTCGTTTACAAACATGAAATTGCCCTGAATGTCTATGGCAAAGATGGCATTGGTGGCAAACTCCATTATCTTTTTGATGAGATAGCTGGAGTGTTTAGATAGGTAATCGGGACTCATGGGAGTTCTATCACAAACTCGGCACCTTCGTCAGTATTGCGGGCATAGATATGACCATTCATGTTCTTTTCAATCATCAGCTTAGACATATACAGTCCTATGCCGCTTCCCTCTTTTTTGGTAGTTATATAAGGGTCAAAGATTTTATCAATGATAGATTCATCAATGCCTCCAGCGTTATCGCTTATAGATATCACACTGCGATCATCCTCAAAATCCAATACTATTTTCACCCAGGGGTCTTTGATCATCCTCTGGATCAGGGCATCACGGGCATTGTTGAGTATATTGATAAGCACATGACATAGTTGATTTGGTAGGCACCATACAGGACGGTTTACCCTTATCTCACTATGGATGGCGATGTGATTGGCCTTGAAACTGTCCTGAATCAGGTTGATGGTCTTAGAGATCACATCGCCAAGGATGCAGTGACTCTTCTGCCTGTCTGGCACGAGGAAGTGCTTAAAGTCATCTATAGTGCATGCCATGTGCTGGATAAGGGACATGACCTTTTTGACCTCTTCCTGAAAAAAGGCCTCCTGATACCCCTCCTCCTTGAATACATCCTCCATGGTCTGAATGATTAACCCAATTGCATTCAGGGGCTGCTTCCACTGGTGGGCTATATAGCTAAACATCTCCCCCATGGCAGCCTGTCGGTTTTGTAGTATAAACATATGCTCCCTGTCTTTGTTCTTTTTGACCTCCTCATTGACCCTCTGCTCGAGATAATAATTAAGTTTCGCTAATTCTTCATTCTTTATCCTCAACTCCTCATCATACCTCTTCTTTTGTCTTTCAAAGGAGCAGACCTCTAAGGCATGATGGACCGAATGGTGCAGCAACTCTGGTGTGAGCTTTGCCTTTGAGATATAGTCTGTAGCCCCAGTCTTTAAGGCGGTGACAGCTATCTCTTCATTGCCATAGCCTGTAAGAAAGATTATTGGCGAATCTATACCCCTATGGCGCACTGCCTGTATCAGCTCAATACCGTTTATGTGATTTAAAAGATAGTCAAAGATATACAGGTCAAAGGTGCCGTTGGTCTCAATGAGCTCAAGGGCATTTTTGAAGTTCACTGCGTGATGCAGTGTTAGTTTTTGTGAAGACCACTTGTCTCTAAGATAGTCCTTTATTAGTAAGGCGTAGTCCTCGTCATCTTCAACTATGAGTATCTTCATAGAATCGGTCATTCCAGTCTCCTTTTTTTGATCTGTAGATTATACCACACATACCGTCTTCTGCCCTCAAGAAATTTTTAAGACTATAAGGGCTAAGGGCAACAAGTACCCTATTGTCAACCCCTTTATTACCACCTTAAATTGCCGATAGGAGTAAGAGGGTGTGCTGAAAAGGCTTTATTGCCACACCTTTTTACGAGACCTCTGGACCTTCACAGACAATGCCAAACTAATCACCTCTTGGTGACTGAATGACCTATGGCCCTTTTTAATA
>CALEDV010000011.1 GCA_937949555.1 uncultured bacterium
AGCGCCTACTCCAGCGCCTACTCCAGTGCCTACTCCAGCGCCTACTCCAGCGCCTACTCCAGCGCCTACTGCTGGCGACCCGGGAGGAACAAATACAGGAGGTTATGAAGGAGTTATTCTTACAGGCCCTGATGGAAAAGAAACACGATGGGACGATAGAGAGATACTAGAAGATACTATAGTTCTTGGAAGTTCCGAGGGAGCTGTGTGGGGTAAAGAAGGAAACTGGCAAGTACAGATCGGAGACATTTTTTATGATATAAACTGGAACGATGGTACTTATACTGAATCAAAAGATACTGATCTTATAATTGATCCAGATCCAGATCCAACACCTACACCTACACCTACACCTACACCAACGCCTACGGCTTTAATAGATACGCCTGTTGCTATGAACATGACAAAGCCTGAGAATACACCTGATGGTAACTTAACAGGGTTACTTAAGGTATTTGGTAATCTCTGGGGTTCTTCATACACATCTACAGTGAATTCGACAATAACAGGTACTTATACTGGGACCACATCACCGCTACTGTTTAACCAGACCAACCTTTTCTGTGGCCCTTCAACTTGTGACAGTGGCGCTATAAGTGGGGTTATTGCTGGTGTAAAGGGCTCTCCCTCACTTTATACAAGGCTTATAGGCTTGTATAGTGATCCATCGGGCGCAGGTGGTGTTGTATTTGGCAATTATTCTGGAGACCTAACAGCAGGCAATGTCAGTTTGAATGGCAACGCCTATATCGTTGATATGGGTGTTTCGGGGCTTACACCTAATAATCTTGAGAGTTCAATACTAACAGTTGACAATACCGCTGATACTACTAATCAGTTTAAGTTCAACAATAATATGCAGGGAATCGCACATTCCTCACCCTATGATTACTATGAATGGAGAAAGTATTTTAGCTCTCAGACAAATTGGGGGATATGGTGGAACACCTTATCAGGCAGAAATCTTAATACTAATATCCCAACTTCAGGCAATTGGACTTGGGATATGGAGTATTGCGATTCGAACAAGTTAGTAATATCTGTAGCAAACATTGTCCCAGATTATACATATAAGTATTTCCACGGTAATGTCAGTGGGGCATGGGCAAACATTTCCTCAACGCCTATCACTGGGATTATGACCGGTGAGACCGTTGGGGTCTTTGATGTAAATAACTATTACAACTCTTCAGGTATGGGTGTGTGGATGGACGCTATAAAGTACTTACAGATGGCTTGTCCAGGTGGTACTTGTAATACCTCTGGAGGTGGTCTTACAATGGACCAACAGAGGCTCCAGGGTCTTAAGGTGCCCCATGTGGAGGTTGGAAGGACCAATCTATCTGGTTCCCTTGTCTCAGGGTCAGATTATGTGAGCCTTTTGATGAATAATGTAATATTCTTTGCCACTGCCTCAGGTCAAAAACCCACAATATGGGCAACAAATAATGTCTCAGGTGCCTTCAATATGACTACAGCCGGTCAGATTAATGGAATTAGCATTACTGATAGCGCTAATACATTTACCCTCAGCAACGGGGCAGCCACTAATCCACTCATTGCGGATTTTCAGTTTAGGGAGTGGAATGCTGGCAAGTGGTATGGGACTATGAGTAATGGCAATGGTCAGCTCACAGGGGGGACATATAACGGTAATATCAACTTTAATGGCGTTGCGGCAGGTACCTATGGTGGCGGTACAATCAGCAATGGCACTGGCGCAGGGGTAGTAAAATAGGCTGTTAAATTAAGATTACATTTTTTAATGCCCTGCAGTATAATAGCCCATGAGCCTGCTTAGATTTTACCGTGTGCCAGCGATTTCTGAGTACAAAAACAAAAAACTCCTCAGATTTGCCCGGGAGCAGATTTCAAGGCACATTGAGTCCATAGATACTGAAATATGTTTTAACATTGAAGTTAAAAAGGGGTCTCTCAAAGAGGAGGACCTTATCCTGCGGCTTCAATGGCTATTATCGGAGACCTTTGAGCAGCACAATTTCTCTGATAAACCCTTCCTAAAAGGTCAGGTTATTGAAATAGGACCTCGCCTGAACTTCGCCACTGCCTGGTGTTCAAATGCCCTGTCCATATTCAATGCCTGTGGTATTTATAGTATTGATAGGATTGAACAATCAAGAAGGTTTAGAATCAATGTCGCAGAAGAACTCACCTCAGTACAACTCCAAGGGTTTTTATCCTTTGTTCATGACCCTATGACAGAATGTGTCTATCAGGCACCCCTTGAGACCTTCAAGGTCAATATAGAACCCAAGCCTGTGAGAATCATACCGCTTATTGAACGAGGTCCTGAGGCCCTTAAGGAGCTTAATGATGAGATGGGATTAGGCTTTGATCTATGGGATATCGATTATTATTACGATCTTTTTGTGAATGAGCTCGGTAGAAATCCGACCGATGTGGAGTGCTTTGACCTAAGTCAGTCAAACAGTGAGCATTCTCGACATTGGTTTTTTAGGGGCAGGCTTTTTATTGACAACAAAGAGATGCCTCAGACACTTTTTCAAATAGTAAAAGAGCCCTTTAAGAGGAATCCTAATAACAGTGTTATTGCCTTTAAGGATAATTCAAGCGGCATAAAAGGATTTTTAGTAGATACAATAATCCCAAAGCAGCCTTTAGGTCCGTCGCCATATGATAAACAAGAGCTGTTTTATCACTTAATATTTACTGCCGAAACCCATAATTTTCCCACAGGGGTAGCGCCCTTTCCCGGTGCTGAGACTGGAACTGGGGGCAGGATAAGGGATGTTCATGCCACAGGCAGGGGTAGTCTTGTTGTTGCAGGTACAGCAGGTTACTGTGTAGGAAATCTGCTAATTCCAGCTTATCCCCTTGCATGGGAACATGGTTCCCTTAAGTATCCTTCAAACCTCGCCTCGCCTTTGCAAATAATCATAGAGGCAAGTAACGGGGCATCTGATTATGGAAATAAGTTTGGAGAGCCGCTGATTCAGGGGATAACCCGTTCTTTTGGGTTGAGGCTTCATGACGGGGAAAGGTGGGAGTGGATTAAGCCAATAATGTTTACTGGCGGAATTGGTCAGATCGATGAGCGGCATATTGAGAAAGGAAATCCAGAAGAAGGGATGCTGGTTGTTAAGATTGGTGGGCCTGCTTACAGGATAGGCATAGGAGGCGGTTCTGCTTCAAGTATGATATCGGGAGATAATTTGGAGGCCCTTGATTTTAACGCAGTGCAGCGTGGTGATGCCGAGATGGAGCAAAGGGTCAACAGGGTTATAAGGGCCTGTGTGGAGATGGGGCAGGATAATCCAATAGTAAGCATTCATGATCAAGGGGCTGGTGGAAATTGCAATGTTGTAAAGGAGATAGTTTATCCTCAAGGGGCAAAGATAGATATCAATAAGATTATACTTGGAGATAATACCCTATCCTATCTTGAGATATGGGGTGCAGAGTATCAGGAACAAGACGCTCTGCTAATAGGAAAGGGAGACATTCAGAGGTTTATTGAACTATGCAATAGGGAAAAGGCTCCTGTTGCAGTTATAGGAGAAATAACTGGCAATGGACGGCTGGTTTTATACAGCTCAAGGGACAATTTGGTCATTGAAGACATACCACTGGAAAGGGTGTTGGGCAGTATTCCTCAGAGGACCTATTATCTGCACAAAAGGTTTGTAACATTGGAATCCTTGCAGATGCCAAAGGACATAACCCTTACCGATGCAATAGAGTCTGTTCTCAAACAGTTGTCCGTATGTTCAAAGAGGTTTCTTACTACAAAGGTTGATAGGTCAGTTACGGGATTAATAGCCCAGCAGCAATGTGTTGGGGTATTACAACTACCTCTTTCAGACTTTGCACTTATAAGCCAGAGCCACTTTTCAAGAAAGGGCAAATTCAGCGGAAGTGCTATATCTATTGGAGAGCAACCTATCAAGGGGATTATTAATCCCTCGGCTATGGCAAGGCTTGCTGTGACTGAGGCGCTCACAAATATTGTTTGGGCAGGCATTACATCTCTTGAGGATATTAAATGTTCTGCAAATTGGATGTGGGCACCAAGGCTCGATGGTGAGGGGGCAAGACTTTATTTTGCTGCTAAGGCAATGAGTGAACTTATGATAGACCTTGGCATTGCCGTTGACGGAGGCAAGGACAGTTTGTCTATGGCTGCAAAGGTTGTGCATCCTGATTCTTATGTGGAAACCGTTAAGTCGCCACCTTCCCTTGTCATCTCTGCCTATGCACCCTGTGAGGACATAACCCTTAAGGCTACTCCTGATATCAAAGCGCCTGGTAGAAGCGGGCTGCTCTTTATTGATCTCTCAGAGGGCATGAACAGGCTCGGTGGTTCTGCGCTGGCACACTGTTTTAAGCAGATAGGAGATGAGTCTCCTGATTTGAACAATCCAGCCCTTTTAAAAAATGTCTTTGAGGCGATACAATTATTACTCAAGGAAGGTTTTATCCTTGCAGGACATGATAGAAGCGATGGAGGACTTATAGTTGCGTTGCTTGAGATGGCCTTTGCAGGGAATTGCGGCTTGCATATACATATTGATGATGACAGATTGATTAACCAAGAGAGGCTTTTTCCCTATCTCTTCTCAGAGGAGCCTGGCGTGATATTTGAGTATCTTCAGGACAATGAGTTGCATGTTACAGGACTTCTTGATAAGATGGATGTTGCCTATACAAGGATTGCTTCTACTGTGGAGGATCTGGATGTGCATATTTATGTCAAAGGGGAGGCGCTCTTTAGGGATGACATTCGAAGACTCAGATCCCTGTGGGAGTCAACCAGTAGCAGGCTTGATGCCTTACAGGCAAATCCTGAGTCTGTCAAGGCTGAATCAATGGAGATATATGATCGTAAAGGTCTCTCTTTTGCGATGCCCTTTGACTACAATAATATCCCGGAGTTATTTACGAGAGCCAACCCAAGACCTCCAATTGCAATCATCCGTGAAGAGGGCAGCAATGGAGACAGGGAGATGGCGTCAGCTTTTTATTATGCCGGGTTTGAGCCCTGGGATATAAATATGAAAGACCTTCTTGAGCAAAGGATAGGCCTTGATAGATTTAAGGGCTTAGCCTTTGTGGGTGGTTTTAGTTATGCTGATGTTATGGATTCTGCAAAGGGATGGGCTGGAAGCATAAGATTTAATGAGAGACTTAAAGAACAATTTGATGCCTTTTACAATAGAATGGATACCTTTAGTTTAGGTGTATGCAATGGATGTCAACTGATGGCTTTGCTTGGATGGGTGCCCTGGCGTAGCCTTAACAATGAGGAGCAGCCTCGTTTTATTCACAACCAATCGGGGCGGTTTGAATCAAGATTTCTTGCTGTTAAGGTCCTTGAAAGCCCATCGGTTATGTTAAAGGGCATGGAAGACTCTGTGCTTGGTGTTTGGGTTGCCCATGGTGAAGGGAGGGCGCATTTCCCCTCAGAGGATGTTCTAAGGGAGATACTAAAGAACAACCTTGCGCCTATAAGGTATGTGGATGACTCACACAATATATCTGAAAGGTATCCTTATAATCCTAATGGTTCCCCGTTAGGGGTAGCTGCGCTATGCTCAAAGGATGGCAGACATCTCGCGATGATGCCCCATCCCGAGAGGTCCTTTTTGTGGTGGCAATGGCCTCTCTGCATAGAATATAAAGTAAAGGAGGGTCATCTTTCGCCTTGGATTAGGATGTTTCAGAATGCAAAAAATTGGGTTGATAATAATATATAATTCTAAAAAAACGATAGGGAGGAGATTATGGTTTCAAAGAGTCTTGTAAAGTCTTTTTATTCAAGTGTGTTGGTTACATGCTATGAGTATAAGGGGAAGAAGTATGTGGCAAATCAAAGAGGGGACTGGGATGTCTATGAGGGAGAATATGAAAGAGGTGAAAGGACTGGCACCCTTCCAAAGGACTCCCCGGAGATTAAAGAGATACTTGATATATATATAAAACAAGGGGGTAAATAGCATGCTTTTTTTGAAGAATTATAGGTGTATTAGCTCAGTTTGTTAAAATTCAGTGGAACAATAAAAACTAAGGAGGCAAATAGCATGTTTAAAAGGACGATGTCTGTTGTGGTTACCCTTGCACTGTCTGTTTCAGTATCCTTTGCACAGGGCATTGAAAAGGGGCTCTGGGAGATTACTACGGAGACTACAATGGAAGGGGCACCAGTAAAGATACCTCCTATGACCACTCAGTCCTGCGTAACCTCTGATAAATATATCCCTAATGAACCTGAAAAAAACACCAATTGCAAGATGATATACAGCAAATTAGAGGGTAATACGGTCTCATGGAAGGTAATATGTAAGGAAAAGGGTTCTACAGTAGAGAGCACAGGCAAGATGACCTATGGCGGCAAGACCTTCACAGGAGTCATGGATACAGTCATGGATGAAGGCGGAGAAAAGATAAAGACAAAGATGAACATGAAGGGCAGGTATATGGGTCCCTGTAAATAGGTTTCTATAAAAGATAAGACAGTTTGCTGATAGTATTAAAGTTTGAAGGAAACAAGACGATCAACTTACTGTAAAGCACAGGAATTATTCAAGGAGAAAAGTAATATGATTACAAGGTTGATTATTATGTTATTATTGCTAACCTTCTTTTCTGCTGGTTGCGCCTCTTACGCTTATAGGGATAACCCTGATTATTATTGTGCTGATTGTGCAATCAATACCGAGTACTATGTATTCCGAGACAGAGATTGGCATATAACCAGATGCGATCCAAAGACTTATTCCTACACTAAAATAAAGAAAATAGATTTTCCTGTTGACTATCGGGCAAAGTATGCGGAATGTTTAATACAGCCCCAAAAACCTTAAGGGAGGATACAATGTTTAAGAAACACCTGTGTTTATCTGCCCTGTTATTTTCAGTTTTGTTCTTATCTTCGGTTTTTGCACAAGAGAGCCCTGATATTGGCAAGAATATAATTTTTGAAAACCATCCCCTTAAGATAATCAATAGTCGTACGCCTACAGGCAATCTCAATTCACTAATCATCTTTTTGGCTGACCAGCTTGAGAGGAATGTAGATATGAAATACATCCAAAGCCCCGTTGTAATAACATCATTTCCAAACCTTGACAAGATGAAAGAGACATCAAACCTTGGCAGACTCATCTCAGAAAGCCTAATGCACGAACTTCAAGTAAGACGATGGAGTGTAATAGATGTTAGGCTTGTAAAGGACATAATCATAAATGAAGAGGGAGAGTTCTCTATAAGCAGAGACATCAAGAAGCTCCGTGATTCTTACAAGGTTTCAGGGGTAGTAACGGGCACCTATTCCTTTACAAATGACAGTATAATCGTAAATGCTAGGGCAATAGACATCGATACCGGCGTTGTCAAATCGAGCGCACAGGTGGCTATACCTATTGATGGTATTGAGAGCCTATTGTTTAGCAGCCAAGCGCTTCAGACAATCAAGATAACAGGTCCATAATAGGGCAATTAATGGAATTGAAGGCTTCTGGCACACAGAGAACCCTTATATTTTTCTTAGCTCTGTGTGTTCTGTCATCTTTGTCCTGTGCCAGAACAGTAGTGGAATCTACTGGGCTGTTTAGGTGCAAAGATTTTACTTACAATGAATCCCTTCAGGCTGAATTGTTGGCAAAGTTAGGCCTCCAACCCGTCTATCATCAGATTGCAAGGGAGCTGTGCCTTGAGGAGGACCGATGTGTTGAAGAGGTCATATTAGTCACCGACACAGTTGACATAAGGTCTTTAACGCCTAAAAGGGGCGGAATGTTTCTAAGTGAACTGATGCGTAACAGCGTAAAGAATATCTGTTGTTACAGGATTGTGCAGGCAGAATTTGGAAGATATTTCAAGCTTGATTCACGAGGTTTTGTATCCCTTACAAGGGATGCCTCGGAGATCAGAAATGAGGACTATCCTTTTACCAATGCCATAGTAACCACCTATAGCCTTACTAAAGACAGGCTCTATATATTTGCCCGTAAGATAAATGTCAGGACAGGGCAGATAATAGGATTTGTAAGCCGCGACATAGCCTTTCAGTGCTTAGGAGATGCTGTTATAAAATCAGTAGGTCCATAATAATAAGCCCTTAGGTCTTTTTGCCCTTTGTTTTTGTTGTCGATGACTTTTTGTAATTTGTATTTGCAGATTTTTGTTTTGTAGCGCTCTTCTTAACCGTCTCGTTCTTCTTATAGGCTACCTTTTTGACAAGAACCTTATGCTTTGAAGCCACCTTTGCAGCCACCTTGCGGTCGTCTATATCAAGTACAAATTTGTCCTTTGGAGGCACTTTGAGTTTTTCACCTGGTCTGAGGCTCTCAATGCCTTCAAGAGAGTTCATGGCAAGGATAACGCCTACGGGAAAACCAGTCTTTTGGGCTACTTTCTTGATTGTATCGCCCCTTTGAACAATATAGGTGTCAAAGCTCACCCTTTCATCTTTCGCAAAGGTCTCAAGATTCTCAAAGAACAACTCCTTACTTCCTAAGGGCACCCTGATTGTGTATTCCTGTGCATTGAAGGGTGTACACCATCTCCTTAACTCTGGATTAAGTTCCCTGATAATCTGCTCAGTTGTTTCAGCACAAAGGGCTATTGTTGAAATGTCAAGGGGCTCATTGATTGTAATCTCTTCAAACTCAAAGGGTTGATGATATTGGAGGCCCTCAAAGCCATAATCCTGTGGGGTTCTTGCTATCTTTGTAGCTGCAATATATCTTGGTACATACTCTTTTGTCTCGGGATGTATCTTTTTGGTATTCAACAGGTCCCAGTAATCATCTGCCCCTGTGCTTCTCATGGCACGCATTATCCGTCCCTCTCCTGCGTTATAGGCGGCTAATGCAAGATGCCAGGCGCCGAACATTTTATATAGATCCCTTAGATAGCTTGCTGCCGCTTCAGTGGATTTTATAGGGTCTTTACGCTCATCACGCCACCAATCTATTGTAAGACCATATCTCTTTGCGGTGCCTGATATAAACTGCCATGGACCTACAGCGCTTGCCCTTGAATAGGCGTTCATATTAAATCCACTTTCGATAATGGGTAAAAACACCAATTCCTCGGGGAGCCCTCTCTCTGCCAGTATGTCCTTCATTATCTCCAGATAGCGGGCAGACCTCTCGAGCCATATTGAAAATCTCTCCTTTAGACGCTCAGAAAAAAAGACTATGTTCTTATCAATAGCCCGTTGCGCTGTATCATTTTTCTTGTAGAGTATTCCAAGGGGTGTCTGAACAGGCATATTATCATTGCTGACCTCGGTATCCTGATTTTCATGTTTATTTGCTGTGATATATAAATCGGCCTCTGCAATAGCTCCTAATTCTGCTTCTGACTGCCTTTTGCCTGTCTCTTCTATTGCGGTGGTTATTGTCCTTGAAGGGAGGGCATACTCTGCCTCTATTGGCGCTGAGGCACTTTGGATTATTTCGTCCTTTGGTTGGGTTCCTTGGACGTTTGCGTACAGATCATCTGCAGTGCAGAGGATAGTTAGAGCCATAAAAAACAGGATAAGCACCTTTATAGTGTTTTGCGCTATCATGTCCATAGAACCTCCTTTGTTTTTTTTCTTAAGACATTAAATAAGATCAGCTATATATGCTAAAAAGTCCTCCATTTTAATCAAATTAAAAGCTACCTTTAGGCTGCAGTTTTCATCTTTTTTGCAGCAGCAGCAGCAAATACCGCCTTGGCATTGAATGTCCCGTCAATTGCCTGTACGGGGCATTTGGATGTGCATATACCGCAGCCAAGGCACTTGTCTTGATTGATCTGGTGTTTCTTCTTGGGTTCCCCTGTGGGGGCATCTACAGGGCAAATCTTTTTACAGGATTGGCAACCGATGCACTTATCAGTAATAAATGCCTTGGGTCTTGTGGGCAATAGATCTACAATAGCCTTTGTAGGACACTTACTTACGCAAAGCCCACAGACACGACACTTATTTATGTCAATCTTAGAAAGATTCTTATCAATTCTTGTTGCCTCATAGGGGCATACCTTAACGCATATTCCGCAAGCAATACATCCGATCTGGCAGTGTTTCCTGGTGTCAACCCCCTTATCCTTTGAATGGCAGGCAACGATTACTGCCTTTGAGGCTGGTATTATTTCAATCACCCTTTTAGGGCAGGCAGACTCGCACTTTTTACATCCTGTGCACTTGTCCTCGTCAACCACTGGAAGTCCATTGTCGCCCATGTGTATTGCATCAAAAGGGCATACAGCAACACAGGTGCCATAACCAAGGCAGCCGTAGGCGCAGGACTTATCTCCCCCTCCAGCCAGAACTGCCGCACGACAATCTCTTACGCCTTCATAAAGTGATTTCTTGGTTGAATTGTTAATTCCCCCTTGACAGAAAATCCTTGAGTATTCCCTTTCTTTAAAGTCTGCCTTCTTGCCAGTTATTAAGGCTACTGCCTCTGCGCCCCTTGCACCGGCGGGGATGCAAAGATTAGGGGATACCTCTGGGTTTTTCACCACTGCCTCAGCATACTGCTCACAGCCTGCATAACCGCAGGCGCCACAATGGGCATGGGCAAGGACATCTTTTACTTGTTCAACCCTCGGATCGATCTTTACAGCAAACCTCTTAGCTGCTATGGCAAGACCCAAACCAAATACTGTGCCCACACCTGCAAGGAATATGAGGCTAAATTTTAGAACCGAGACAAAATCTACGCTCTCCCTTGCCTCTACTCCTCCTCCAACACCTGCTTGTGGAATCAGATATTGCATAATATCGAATAGGGGAAGAATATCAGAAAAACTTTTGTATAGTTCAAACATTTGTGGCACCTCTTTTATATTGTGATTAGCCCTGAGAAACCTGT
>CALEDV010000012.1 GCA_937949555.1 uncultured bacterium
CCTTCCTTTATCTCAAATACCTTTACCTTCCTTAGAAATGTCGCTAACTCCTCCTTGCTTACCGATGACTTTATCTCTGCCACTATCACCTTCCCATCCCTCACTATCAGGTCAAGCTCTATCTGGTCAGGCCTCCCAAAGACTATCCCTTCTTCATCTATGGTCTTGTATCTGTCTACCTTAACAGGAAAGTTCTCTTCAAGTATCCCCTTCATCGCATCCCTGAAGGATGCCTCTGCCCTCAATCCCCACCTCGAACCTATCGCCCCTATGCCCCTGTCATACTTTCTGTAAAGATTCTTTATCTCCTCAAGCATAGAGTTTATAACCTTCTGGTTCTCTTCCCACTTCTGATTCCATTGCCTTGTCAATCTATCAAGGTTCCTCTGATTTTCTTCCCACTTCCTCTGGTTTTCTTCCCACTTCCTATGATTCTCTTCCCTGTCCCTCTTTAGCTCCTCAAGGATCCTGTCAAACTTGTCTTCTGTCTTTTTCTTATCGGCAAATCTCTCAGAAGACAGCCTCAGCAGTAATTCCCTTACCTCAGGGTCCCTCTTGATAAACCGAGGCACCTCAGTAATGATAAGCCTTTTAATCTCTGCCTTTGTAAGAGCTTTAGTGGGTATCTTTTCCATAGTCACAGAAAATCATCACATAAATAGGCCTGATGTGTCAAACATCAAACATACTCTCTGCATCTTGTTACAACAAGGTTCGGCAAAAAGGGTATAGGTTGGTCCCAACCTTTTCAGAGTAGTAGTGCAATAAACTCATCTTCCTTTCTCAAAAATCCCATAAGCCCTTGTCATATAACTAAATAATGAGGGCATTTTGTATTTTCAATAAAGCCTTAAATTAGCTAAACCATACATTACATTACGAAATAAAACGGCTATCATTATAGCCATGAGGGCAAAGAATAGGACAAAAAAGACCTCGCCATTACATCTGCAAATCCAGCAGTAATTACTTCCGTACCTCCTATCGTGAAGGTGGTAAGGTAAGGCAGGACGGCTAACTGAGGTGAACATCCCTTTGATTATGCCAGAGAAAGATTAGAGGCCTGCCTTGAATCAATTCACATTAAGGAAGGATAATTTTAAGCATTAATAAAAGGTCGTTACAAATTTGAACAACCACTATTTACAAAATCCCTGCATTCTTTAATGCCTCTTTTACATCTGTATTCTTTATTGCAAGTTCTTTTAATGCCTTCTCTATCTTTTCTTCCCGTTCCTCAAGCTCCCTGTTCTTGTTTATTGCAGGTGCTAACGCAGTACGCCTATCCCAAAGGACAAAACCTACTATACCGATCGTTTGAGCGAGGACAGCACCTATGACCACATACATCAATCCTTGAAATCCATCTATACGTTTATCTAAACCATCTATACGTTTATCTAAAGCATCTATACGATGATTAACTGCCTTAAGACCCTCATCAACCCTTGCCTCAAGCCTTTCAACCTTGATCTCCACATTCCTAAGCCTCTCCCGGTCTTCTTTTGTAAAAGAGACCTCCTGGGCAATTGATACTGATGATGTAAAAAAGAATGTACAAAGCAACATAAATACAAGTCTCCCTAACATCTCAAAGGCCCCTCCTCAGCACTGTTGATTGAATGTAGTCTATCAGAATAGATACCCTTTGTCAAAAAGATAATCCATCCCAAAGTGCCGTTAGGAATTTATAACAATTAAAGGGGAGTATGCCTCAAAGCCCTTATACTGCCACAGGGTTTGTTAAAAAGGGCCATAGGTCATTCAGTCACCAAGAGGTGATTAGTTTGGCATTATCTGTGAAGGTCCAGAGGGCTCGTAAAAAGGTGTGGCAATAAGGCCCTTTCAGCACACCCTCTTACTCCTATCGGCAATTTAAGGCAAATCACTTAAGGCTACAATAGAAATACAAAAATGTCACTATTTAGTTATATGACAAGGACTTATGCGATTTTTGAGAAAGGAAGATGAGTTTTATAACTTAGCCCGATATATTCTCATAAGGGTTGAATCTCCTCTCGTGGTTTAAGAGCCATCTCTTCACAGGCAGGCCTGCAGAAAAGCCCTTTAGCAATCCATCGGAACCCACTACCCTGTGACAGGGGACTACTATGGGTATAGGATTCTTACCAATAGCAGACCCAACGGCTTGATAACCCCCCTCAAGACCAATCTGCACAGCAATGTCTTTATAACTTACCGTCTCGCCGTATTTTATCTTAGGCAAAAGGGACCATACCGATTTTTGAAAGTCTGTGCCCTCTACAAATAGGGTCCTTTGTTTAAACTCAAAGAGTCTGCCAGAGAAGTAATCATCCAGTTCTCTCTTAAGGGATTGCAGGGTGATAGTGTCTTTTATATCTTCATAGATGTTTCTCCCAATAGAAATACCTGTGAGACAATCCCCTTGAATCCTACAATAGATCCTTCCAATAACACTGTTGTACAGCATGATTTTTGATTCCATACTTTTTTGGCTACATATATCTGCCCACGGCAATTGCCACAGCCCTCAGCTCACCCATGAGGGTGATGAACTGATTCGGATTCAATGATTGAGCGCCATCACTCATGGCCTTCTCTGGCTCAGGGTGAACCTCTACAAGCAGTCCATCTGCCCCTGCTGCTATAGCTGCCTTGCTTAGAGAGGAGACATAACCCCAGTGTCCAGCGGCGTGACTTGGATCCACTACAATGGGTAAATGGGACTTTGCCTTTACCACAGGCACACAGCTTATATCGAGGGTGTTTCTCGTAGAGGTCTCAAAGGTCCTGATGCCCCTCTCACAAAGAACCACATCCCTGTTGCCCTCAGAGAGTATGTATTCTGTGGCCATCAGAAACTCGTCAATGGTCGTTGACATGCCCCTCTTTAGAAGCACTGGCTTCTTAGCCTGACCAAGAAAGGTCAGCAGTGCAAAGTTCTGAATATTCCTGGCGCCAACCTGGAACATATCTGTATACTTATAGACAAGGTCTACATCCACAGGATTGACCACCTCGGTGACAATGGGCAGACCAGTAACCTCCCTTGCCTTGGCAAGGAGTTTCAAACCCTCCTCACCAAGCCCTTGAAAGGCATAAGGGCTTGTCCTGGGCTTAAAGGCCCCACCCCTTAGCATCTTAGCGCCCGCTGCCTTAACCTGCTCTGCAACCATTACGATCTGTTTTTCGCTCTCCACCGAACAGGGACCTGCAATTACAACTATGTCACGCCCCCCGAATCTAACACCACATACATCAACCACAGAGGAGTCCTGCTTGACCTCACGGCTTGCAAGCTTATAGGGCTTTGATATCTTTACAACCTTATCTACACCACTATAATTCTCAAGCATAAGGGCCTCTTCACGATTGCCCATCACCCCTACCAGACCTACAACATTTCTCTCTTTACCATAGATGATATGGGGTGTAAAACCTAATTCCTCTGCCCTTTTACAGACACCGTCCATATCATCCTTTGTGGCACCAATCTTCATTACGACAATCATAGGGTAATACCTCCTAACTCAAAAAAGATTCCCTTTAGGGGTTGACAGTATTATTAATCATTGAGCACTTCAATAATCAAGTGCAAAATCCATAGCGGTTTAGTGTATAATGTAGCCCTTTACAATAAATTGGGGGATATAAATAGAACAATCGTGAGACAGCTTCTGGGGGTCTTTAAACCTTTAATAAGGCTCATCTATACCCAGTATTGTCCAATGCCCATGTACTTTGTCTAAATCAATTTAACATTAAATGAGGAGAGAGCAATTATGGGAATTCTAAGGATCATCTGTCTTTCAATCTTATCAGTCCTTCTGCTTATGCCATCGGTTTGCCCAGCAAAGGAGGCCTACAAGATAGGGGCAATACTTTCAGTTACAGGCGCTGCATCATTCCTTGGTGAGCCCGAGAAGAACACCCTAATCATGCTTCAGGAGCAGATAAACAATGCAGGAGGCATCAACGGCAATCCCATCGAGATAATCATCGAGGATTCAAAGAGTGATGAGACCCAGGCGGTCTTGGCAGCTAAAAAACTGCTTGAAAAGGATAAGGTGCTCGCCATAATTGGGCCATCCACAACAGGTGAGACAATGGCTGTTATCCCAACAATGAACAGCGAGAAGACCCCTCTTATCTCCTGTGCCTCTGCCTCAAAGATAACCGAACCAGTTAAAGAACGGTACTGGATCTTCAAGACCGCCCCAAATGATTACAGCGCTGCAGAGGCGATGTTTAAGTATATGAAAGACATAGGCATTACAAAAGTTGGTATCCTTACAATAACTACCAGTTACGGAGATGCGGGAAGGATGGCCATGAAAGACACGGCGCCGAAGTTTGGCATCCAGATCGTTGCAGAGGAACGATACGGACCAAAGGACTCAGATATGACCACCCAGCTTACAAAGGTCAAGGCATCCGGTGCGCAGGTCGTTGTAAACTGGTCCGTAGGGCCAGGTCAGATAGTGGTCACAAAAAACTGGCATACCCTCAAACTCGGCATCCCCCTTTATCAGAGCCATGGTTTTGGCAGTAAGAGGAATATAAACCTCGCGGGGAAGGC
Organism: uncultured bacterium; assembly: GCA_937949555.1. Taxonomy (GTDB): domain Bacteria; phylum Nitrospirota; class Thermodesulfovibrionia; order Thermodesulfovibrionales; family Dissulfurispiraceae; genus DUZI01. The sequence goes on from CALEDV010000012.1 coordinate 4,562, forward strand.
GGCAGAGGGGATAAAGGTGCCATTGGGGAGATTGGTGATATGGGATAAACTTGCTGATAGCCACCCCCAAAAGGGATTACTAAAAAAATATACTACCGACTATGAGGCAAGATTCAAGTCAGAACCCGGCACCTTTGGGGGACATGCCTATGATGCCCTTATGATGCTCGTGGAGGCCATTAAAAAGACAGGCCCTGACAAAAAGAAGATACGAGACTATATTGAAAATAATATAAAGAACTGGGCTGGCACAGGGGGCATTTACAATATGTCTCCCTCAGACCACTGCGGGCTCGATAGCTCAGCCTTTGAAATGGTCATCGTTAACAACGGTGACTGGCAGATTATAAAACACTAAAAACCTAAGGAGGGGTAACATGCATTTCTCATCACTAATCATTGTTGTGCTGTCTTTTTTGTTAATTACAACCTCAGGCCTTCAGGCTAAGGAACCCTATAAAATAGGGGCTATATTATCAATCACTGGCGCTGCATCATTCCTTGGTGAGCCCGAAAAGAACACCCTTATTATGCTCAAAGACCAGATCAACAAGGCTGGCGGGATAAATGGTACACCCGTGGAGGTCGTTATCGAAGACTCAAAGAGCGATGAGACCCAGGCAGTGCTTGCAGCAAAGAAACTTATTGAAAAAGACAAGGTGATTGCTATTATCGGTCCTTCGACCACTGGGGAATCAATGGCAGTAATACCCATCGTAACAGCTGCCCAATTACCCTTGATATCCTGTGCAGCAGGGGCTGGCATCACCCAACCAGTCTCAGAGAGATACTGGATATTCAAATCACCTCAGTACGACACCTCTGCGGTAGAGGCAATATACACCTATCTCAAGAAAAATGGTATGACTAAGGTAGGCATTATCACAATATCCACAGGATTTGGCGACTCAGGTAGAAAGGCCCTTATTGAGATGACCGGCAAATACGGCATCACTATCGTTGCTGATGAGAGATATGGTCCTAAGGATTCTGACATGACGACACAGCTTACAAAGATAAAGAATGCCGGTGCACAGGCAGTAATCAACTGGTCCGTAGGTCCAGGGCAAGTCATCGTAACCAAGAATTGGCACTCTTTAAAGATGGGGATCCCCCTTCTTCAGAGCCACGGATGGGGCAGTAAAAAGAATATAGAACTTGCAGGCAAGGCCGCAGAAGGCGTCATTGCACCCCTAAGCAGGCTTGTAGTATGGGATAAGCTCTCAGAAAAACATCCTCAGAAATCACTGCTCAAAAGATATTCCTCCGACTATGAGGCAAGATTCAAGAGCGAGCCTGGGACCTTTGGTGGTCATGCCTATGATGCCTTTATGATGATCACAGAGGCCATCAAAAAGGTCGGTCCTGATAAACAAAAGGTAAGAGACTACATAGAGAATAACATAAAGAATTGGCCTGGCACAGGAGGTATATTCAACATGTCACCCTCTGATCACTGCGGATTAGACAAGGATGCCTTTGAGATGGTCGTAGTAAAAAACGGCGATTGGGAGATTTTAAAATAATAATAAACATACCCTAAGGAGGACCTTTTCTAAATTGTCTGTCTTTTTGCAGTTTCTGTTTTCAGGTCTCACCATCGGCGCTGTGTACGCCATGGTGGGACTTGGATTTAATATAATCTACAACGCAACCTCTATAATCAATCTTGCCCAGGGTGAGTTTGTTGTAATAGGCGGTCTCCTCATGTGGTTATTCTCTGAATCTATGAAACTGCCCTTCCTCATCTCAGCACTACTTGCCATATTGTTTACAGGTCTGATTGGCTTGCTTATGGAACGGTTAACCATAAGACCAGTAAAAAAGAAAGACCTCCTTTTGATGATCATGATCACCATAGCCGTATCCATAGTGCTGAGGGGGCTCTTGATGTTTAAGTTTGGCAAGGACCCTTATACCTACAACCCCTTTACAGAGGGGGACCCCATCAATATCTATGGAGCCTACATCCAGCAGCAAACCCTTTGGGTTATTGGCATAACAAGTCTATGTATCATACTGATGTATCTGTTTTTCAACAAGACCATGCTCGGTAAGGCAATGAAGGCCTGCGCCGTAGACCCCACTGCTGCAAGGATTACAGGCATAAATGTAGAGAGGATGGTGATGATATCCTTTGTAATGAGCGCAATGATGGGTGCAGTGGCAGGCATTGCAGTGACGCCTATAACATTGATGGAATATGACAGGGGGCCTATGCTCGCTGTAAAGGGCTTTTGTGCAGCCATAATGGGTGGACTGGGCAGAGGAAGGGGATCGGTCATTGGAGGTTTTATCATAGGCATACTTGAGTCCTTGACCGCTGGCTACATCCATTCAGGCGCTAAGGATGCCGTTGCCCTAATCATTATGCTTATTATACTGTTCTTCAGACCTGCCGGCATCTTTGGTAGCAAGACTATAATAGACCTGAGGCGTTTTTAGAACCTATGCAGATTACTAACAGAAGGATCTTTTTGGCATTTTTTACACTCGTGCTTGTCTTCCCATTTTTCCTTGAAGGCTCATATGCACTGAGCATAGCAACCTTTGCGGGGATTAACAGCCTCATAGCCATTGGCCTTTGCATATTGATGGGATATGCAGGACAGGTATCCCTTGGCCAGGCTGGATTTTACGGCATAGGCGCTTATGTGTCTGCCATACTGAGCATCAATTTTGGATTGCCTGTGGTGTTGTCTTTTTTTATGGCTGCTGCTGCCTCTGCAATCTCAGCGGTTGTACTTGCCATACCAGCCCTGAGGTTAAAGGGTCATTATCTTGCAGTAGCAACCCTCGGATTTGGAGAGATCATCTATGTAATTATCAATGAATGGGGGCCTGGAGGCCCATCGGGCTTTGGAGACATACCAAAGTTTAACCTCTTCGGTTATGTATTTAACACGCCCCTGTCTTACTATTTCTTGATTTGGATTACCCTAATGCTCGTAATGGCCTTTTCAATAAACCTCATAAACTCCCGTTTTGGCAGGGCACTGAGGTCAATGCATGACAGTGAGATTGCAAGCAACGCCATGGGGGTAGACGTCCCAACGCTCAAGATCAAGGTCTTTGTCTTAAGTGCAGTGTATGCAGCCTTTGGGGGCGCCTTCTACGCCCACTATGTGACCTTCATAAGTCCAAGCAGCTTCTCTTTATTTCAATCCGTATTAGTCCTTATGATGGTAGTAGTCGGTGGTATAACCAGCCTATGGGGGGCTATTGCAGGGGCTATCATTATTACCCTTTTGCCTGAGATACTCAGAGAATTCAAGGAGTATGACATATTAGTATATGGCCTTATCCTTATCTCGTCACTGCTCTTTTTCAACAAGGGATTAGTGCCCATAATCATAGAAAGACTCAAGAAGGGGTATAAAGGGACATGATCCTTCAGGTCAATGACATAACAAAGACCTTCGGAGGACTGGTAGCCCTTGAGGAAATATCCTTTGGTGTCCACAAAGGCTCAATAAAGGCATTGATTGGTCCAAATGGGGCAGGTAAGACCACCCTTTTAAATATAATAAGCGGTATTTATCCTCCAGATAAGGGTGCTGTATCCTTCAATGATAGATCAATCAACGGCCTATCACCCTCCATCATTGCAGGCATGGGGATATCCCGAACCTTTCAACATGTAGAACTCTTTGCAAACATGACCGTGCTTGAAAATATCATGGTGGGCAGGCATGTCAGGACAAAGGCAGGGCTATTATCCTGTGGATTCAGGCTTCCGAGCGCAAGAAGTGAAGAAAGGGCAATAAGGACCTTTAGTGAAGAGATACTACACTATATAGGGTTAAGTCATAGGAGAGATGAAAAGGCATCGAGCCTGCCTATAGGTGAAGAGCGGATACTTGAGATAGGCCGTGCATTAGCCACTGAGCCTACATTGCTCCTCCTTGATGAGCCTGCCTCTGGACTCAATGAGGTTGAGACTATCGAGCTTTCGATTCTTATCAAGAGACTAAGGGATGAGAAGGCGCTCACCATCATACTCGTGGAACACGACATGCGTCTGGTTATGGACATATCCGATGAGATTGTGGTCTTGGACTTTGGCAAAAAGATCGCTGAAGGCGCCCCAGCAGAGATACAGAATAACAAACTTGTCATCGATGCCTACCTTGGAGAAGATGACCTATGATGCTTATGGAGATAAAGGACCTTACGGTCTCCTATGGTGGTATTAAGGCGCTGAGGTCATTAAACATAGCCTTTGAAGAAAAGAGCATTGTGAGCATAATTGGCGCAAACGGGGCAGGCAAATCCACGCTCCTTAACACAATAATGAACCTCGTCCCTGCTGAATCAGGGGAGATCTTCTTTCAAGGCAAAAGGATCTCAGACATAAAGAGCCACGAACTAATAAAACTGGGCATTAGTCTCGTGCCTGAGGGCAGAATGCTCTTCAGTCACCTCACTGTGAGGGACAACCTACATCTGGGGGCCTATGCCTTCTTTAGGACCCTTGGGAAAAAGGAGGTCCGTAAAAGGGCCGAAAGGGTTTATGAATTATTCCCCATACTAAAGGAACGAAGGGATCAGATTGCAGGCACCCTGAGCGGGGGGCAACAGCAAATGCTCGCTATAGGTAGGGCCCTCATGGCTGACCCAAGGCTGCTTATGCTCGATGAACCCTCTATGGGACTTGCCCCAATGCTCGTAAAGGATATCTTCAATGTCATCAAACACCTAAATTCACAGTCCATGAGCATACTCCTGATCGAACAGAATGCAAGGGCAGCCCTTAAGATGTCTCACTATGCCTTTGTGCTCGAATCAGGCCGTCTTGCAAGTCAGGGGACAGGGGCATCCCTATTAAACGATGAAAAGATAAAGAAGGCCTATTTAGGGGGCTGATTGATTCAGCTTACAAATATAATTGGAGGAGGAACAGTATTATGAGGAGGATGGTCTTTTATGTAGCAGTGCTGTTGGTATCAGTCTTTGCCTCTTCTGCCTATGCAGAGGTCAAGACAGACTTTGGCGCCTCATTCAGACTCAGACAGGAGGTCTGGGACAATCTGGTCGCCCTTGACACACTGACGAGCGCCAGCGCCAAGGACAGGGACTTTTTTAGGTTAAGGGTATCGGCTTGGGGAAAGGCTACCTTTAATAAGGACATAACCCTTTATGCAAAACTCACTACAGAGCCTAAGTATCACATTGGTTCATACAAGGTCAATGCCAAAGGCGATAAGCTCGATGAAGATGAGCTGATCGTTGACAACATCTACATCGATTTCAAGAATATCTTTGGCGCACCTGTGGATCTCAAGATTGGTAGACAAGACTTCCTTGGCCCCAATGGTCTCGGTGAGGGCTTTTTGATCCTTGATGGCACCCCTGGCGATGGCTCCCGTTCCTTTTATTTCAACGCTGCAAGGCTCACCTGGAGGATCGCAGAGAAACACTCCATTGACCTTGTCTATATCACAGACCCACAGACAGACACATACATGCCTGTATTACACCCGGGCAATAAAAAACAGCTCACGGCATCTAACGAGCAGGGCTATGTGGCATATTCAAAAAACAAGATTGGAGACGCCTTTACCATAGACCCTTACTACATCTATAAAATAGAAAATGCCTTTGGGAGCACACCAAAGTTAAAACTCAACACACTGGGCGCAAGGGCAGTATTTAGCCAGGACAACTGGACCCTAAAGGGAGAGTTTGCCCACCAATTTGGCAACTACGACGGCGGTAGGGACAGGACGGGCAATGGGGGCTATCTATTTGTTGGCAGAAAGTATCCCTCTGTAACCCTCAAACCAGAGTTTGAGCTCGGTTTTGTCTATCTCTCGGGCGATGACCCAAGCACCGCAAAGCATGAGGGATGGAACCCACTGTTCTCAAGGGCGCCCTACTGGAATGAGCTCATCATATACACCATGATCTTTGAGACACTAAAGGATGCTGGTCCGATACCTGGTTATTGGACAAACATGCTTATCTACAAGGCTGGGGCAAAGGTGGCACTAACAGATGCAACAGGACTTTCGGCTGCATACAGCTACCTTGCTGCCGACGAAAAGACCTCTGGTCTAAATCCTGCGATGTTCTCCAATGATGGTAAAGGTAGGGGACACATGCTGCAGGGTATGCTCACCCACAACTTCAACAAGAGGTTTAATGGATTCCTCCAGCTTGAGTACTTTATGCCTCAGGGCTTCTACAACGACAATGCAAAGAATGCCCTATTCTTTAGATGGCAGTTACAGTACACCCTGTAACTAAAAGCATCTAAAGCCACTGAGGTGCCCTGGTATCTAATAAATATCAAGGCGCCTCGGTGGTAGGTATTTGTTGAACCTGCGAAGATTAAACCGTAACTCCGCCTCAAATACTTAATAGATTTAGTAAAAGTATGCAGTGATTGACATTCCTGCTTACTTAAATATCTCATATACACGGAATACTAATATGCAACATCCTGAATGGGCATTAAAACAAGGGCACTGAACTCAGGCTCATCGGTGACACTTATTGTCTTTACGAAGTCAGCAGTATTGTTATCTGAAAAGCAACTTCTATCCAAATTCTCCCCACAGGATTTACTTATGCATTTAACAGAGATCAAGAAGGCGAAGATCACCCAAAATTGCCAATAGAAACCTGTAAGGAGTAAGAGGGCATGCCTGAAAGCCTTTATACTGCCACAGGGTTTATTAAAAAGGGCCATAGGTCATTCAGTCACCAAGAGGTGATTAAAATAGCATTATTTGTAAAAGTCCAAAGGCCCTGTAAAAGGGTGTGGCAATAAAGCCTTTTCAGCACACCCTCTTACTCCTATCGGCAATTTAAGAGATCAATGATTCATGGCATACCTCTGAGATAACGAGCAAGACACAGAACCTTATGGAAAAATTGAATAAACATATTACGTAAATCGGGCGGAGTTAGGGATTAACCATATCACAATACTCCTCACCAATACAGGCATTCAGGACCTCAAGTTCCATGTCCTTGTCCTCTGTAAGGATGCCGAATGCATCAGCCCTGCACTGTTTACAATGGGTCATCTGAGGGATAAAGCCCTCACAGTGTTTCCTTTTATTGTCTATCTCAATGTGTGATGGACGATGGATGTTGGCAAACTCGGCCTGTGGGATCAAGGGTATTATATTCATCAAGTCAGCACCTATCTGGCCAGCATGATATGCTATTTGGGTGATCTCTTCATCATTAACCCCTGGGATGAGTACCGTATTGACCTTTACTATTAGACCTGCGTCTATGGCATTTCTGAGCCCCTTGTACTGATTGAATAAGAGTAGTTCAGCAGCGCCTTTACCCTTTAAGGTTTTACCCCTATAAGTAATATGGGAGTATATGCCTTCGGCAGTTTCAGGCCTTAAGGCGTTTATGGTAATAGTTATGCTCTTTACGCCGCATCTTATTATGTCTTCTATCCGTTCTGAAAGCATTAACCCATTAGTAGAGAGACAGAGGGTGAGTTCTGGGAACTCCCTGTTTATTGTCCTGAATACATCAAAGGTAGCATCATTTGCTAAGGCCTCTCCAGGGCCTGCAATACCTATAACACTGATATTTGTGTTACGCTCAACAAGTAACCTCACACGCTCCATCGCCTCTGAGGGCCTTAGGACCCTGCTTGTGATCCCAGGCCTTGACTCATTGGCGCAATCGTATTTCCTTATACAGTATCGACATTGTATGTTACAGGCTGGGGCCACAGGCAGATGCACCCGGCCAAATTTGCTATGAGCAGCCTCTGAGAAACAAGGATGGGTACTTACTATGTCTCTTTTTTTGATATATTCCATTGCCTTCATCTGCTTTACCTCTAATTGATACAGTTTCTCCACAAATAAACAAGCCTTAGCCCAAAGTAGTAAGGGGGATGCCCCAATGCAAGGCCTTGAGCAGTCAAAAGGCCTTATGAGGGCGAGTTAACATTGATACTACTTAAGGTTTCTATTGCCAAAGCCTTTCTGTACAAATGCATATAAAATGATCCCTGGCATATCCCTATGTGGCCATGTAGGGTGATGATAATGGCGATGTAAACTGCACTGCCTATCTCCTATATGGCTACATGCACATGGCACTTCTTTGTGCAAACCCTGGCACAGGCCTCACAACCAATGCAGTCATTAGGGTCTGCTACAGACATTACCTTATTGCCCATGTCATCGCCATATTCATCCTCACCCTCGAAGGGCTTTTCTATGAGTTTTAATACACTACGACCACAGACCTTATAGCATCGACCACAACCGATGCACCTTTCCACATCTATAGACTCTATAAATCGGGGTATCCATTCTTCCCCACCCCTGGTGTATCCTCTCAATGCCATAGAGCTCTCCTTTCTTTTGAAATGCAGCAAGGGCAATGTCTGAGCATGCCACCTGCTCTCGCTATTGCCCTAATTTAATCCAAATCTACCAAAGCCCGATGGGTCGGCATTAGAAAGCCCTGTTAGCTTAGAGCAAGTAAATGCGAGGCCTGATTTAGGGCAATAATACTTCTTAACCCCTCCCTCTTATATCAACAGGATTAACACCCTACCCTGTCCCGTTTTATAATATGGCCTCTCCGTCGCGCTCTCCAGTCCTGACCCTCACAGCCCCATCAATGGGTGAGACGAATACCTTGCCATCACCAGCCTTGCCTGTCTGATTGACCTTTATTATGGTCTTTACGAGCTTGGTTACCACATCGTCAGGCACCACAATGGTTATCATCCTCTTTGGCACATACAGCGCCACCTTAGGTAGCCTGTGCTCAAGGGCATAAGATGAAGGTGTGGGTTTCAGTTTAACAACAGTGCAGAAACTGTCAGGCATTTCAGAATCCATCTCTGCACACATAGCACCCTTTTGTTTGCCCCTACCTTCAACGCTCTGTATGGTGAGTGATGAATAACCCAGTTCATCGAGGGTCCTTTTTGTCTCTGGTAGCTTGTCCCTTCTAATAATGGCTGTGATCTCCTTCATAGTCCCTCCTCACCTGTCCTGACCGTGTAGGCGGTTTCAACGGGGCTTACAAATATCTTACCGTCGCCTATGAAACCTGTCTTCGCCTTGTCCTGAATTATCTTTACAACCTTTTCCGTGTCTTCATTATCAACAACCGTCATGAGAAGCGTCTTCGGAAGCTCGTCATAATGCACCGGCCCAATCTGAAGTCCTTTCTGTTTTCCTCTACCAAATACTGGCATCTTAGTGAGCGATGAGAATCCTGCCCCCTCCAAGGCCAGCACAACCTCCTGTTCCTTTTCTGGTCTTATAAACGCCCTGATCATCTTCATCTTTATTGCCTCCTTTTTCTAATTGCCACTTAGCTAATGGCTCCTGATTTTATCCCCATCCTTACTCGTTGCTGATCGCCTTTTTCAACCATATAGGCGGAGCAGTATTGAGGGTCTCAAATAACCTTTTCATAGACTCTTTTATTGATACTACCTCTTTCGCCTTGATTGGCATGATACCCCTTCTTGCAAGCCTTGCCGCTGATGGACCGCCTATCTCGGTCATATATATGATCTTGCAGTCTGAAAGTCTATCTACCTTGCCCTCTACCCTTGAGTCGTGTATTTGTCCCATACCCTTTGTGTTTTCTATGTCTAAATCCCTTCCCTCTGCAAACCTCCTTAACTCAAGGAATCTGTAACCATCCTTCGTCATTTCATACACTGAAAAAAGCCCCGCCCTTCCGAAATGCTCATCAACCATTACCCCATCAGTCGTAGCAAATGCGATCTTCATCTCAGACCTCCAACAATAAATTTGCAATGTCATTGATAAGTCCAAAGGCGCCTTTGTATCCTATGGTAATCCTCTGATTGCTGCCTAAAACCTTATAAACAGGGAATCCCATCTGGTAAAGCGGCACCTTGAGTCTCTTTGCCGTCTCTTCTGCGTGAGAGTTAGAAATTAGCAGATCAAAACCACCCTTCAGGGAGAACAGATCCCCCTCATTGACATCAACCACCTTGACCTCTGCTCCCATCTCATAAAGCCAACTCGACATATGGAGGGATAGGTCATTTTCGAGGGCAAGGCAAATCTTCTTTTTGACGTAATAAAAATGGGCATCCCTCATAGCGTCGACCAAGACCCGCCTCTGCCTCTCATATTTGGCAGGAATAGGTCTTCGACTAAGCATAGAAAGGGTCTCCATCAAACTATCTGTATCTCTGAGTCCTGATAGCCCTCCAAAGGCCGTGTACTCTATGCCAAACCTATCCTTTAACATCATTGCAGCAGAACCCATACTTGCACCAATGGCAATGGTATGAACAGATGAACCCATCCTGATTATCTCATCGACCCTTGTCCCACCTATTGCTAAGGCAGACACCCCTTGCCTGCTACCATCCAAGGCCGATAGATCAGGAAGGATAACTGTTTTCAGGCTAAAGGACTCGATTGTCTCTCTCAGTTCAGTAAAATCAGCAGGGGTCAGGTGTGACCCTACAAGCACATTGACCTGTCTATCCATAGACTTTTTATAAGGCCCTGCAAGACTGAGTATCGCTTCAACTGCCTTACTATATCCTCTCTCAAGGCCTTCCTCATAATCTGGTGTAGATACATACAGGATCTTACAGCCAGATTCCTCAGCCTCAGATACCAAGTCTCTTAGGGCCCCTGTTACATCATCACCTTTGACCTCAGAGAGGCCTGAGGTAAGGATGCCTATCAGAGAGGGTCTGTTTTTTTCTATAAACCCTCTGGCTTTATTGATGATCTTTTCTTCACTGCCCATTACGACATCCTCAGTAAAGAGCCCCGTAGAGGCAAGGGCAATGGGTTCTCTGAAGTGTTTTGTAAGTAACACCTTTCCCAAAAAGGTGCATCCCTGGGCGCCGTGAATAATGGGCAAGGCCCTGTCTATCCCCTGAAAAGCTATTGCAGCACCTATAGACTGAGGATGCCTCAGGGGATTTATCTTGAGCGACCCTCCAATGCCTGCTGGTCCCTTAATTCCCCCTAAATTAGCCTTATCTAAGATAGATAGGGAAGGGCTAACAGGGACATATGTATTCTTGGACTCATAGAGCCTTTTCCTTTCATAAAAATGCAGACCCTTACTTATATCCTCTGCCAGGTTCAACAGCCCCTCATACCCTGCATAGGCCCTGTGTCTCTCCTGATTTACATCAACAAAGGGATAGCCTTCCTTTATGGCAAGATACTGGTTTCTCCCCCCTGCAATAAGCATATCTGCATCCCTTTCCTTCAGGAGCCTGAGCAAGTTCTTTGGCGCTACATCTTCAATTAGGGGTGCATCCTGTCCCAATATCCCTTTCATCTTCTCTTCGTCCTCAAAGGTGCTCTTTTTGGTCCCCACTGCGACTATCCCTATCCCGAGATCCATGAGTGCTGAAATAAATGACCAACTCTTTACCCCGCCAGTGTAGAGCACTGCCCTTTTGCCTTTGAGGTGTTCGTATGCCTTCAATCTTTCTTCAAGCAGTTTTTCTTCCTCTGTAATAACTGCTTCAATCCTCGCATAAGTCTCATGGGTCGCATAGGACTTATTTAACCTATCCAAGCCATTTTTTATAGCCCTCATCGCCTTAGACATCTCTGTCTTTCCGAAGAAAGAGACTTCAACATACGGGATGCCGTATCTCCTTTCCATCTCCTTTGCTATGTTTATCAAGGCCCTGCTACAGACAACCACATTCAGTTTAGCCCTGTGTGCATAGGTAATCTCTTCAAAGGTACAGTCACCCGTTATCCTTGACAGCACCCTTATACCAGCCCTTTTAAGCACAGGCTCTACAAGCCATAGGTCACCCGCTATGTTGTATTCACCAATCAAGTTAATATCATGATTAGTTGTGACCGCTGGCTCTCCTGTGCCTATTACATAATGTAACAATACCTCTCCTGCTATCCTGTTTCCAAGGTTCTTAGGGCCTACAAATCCAGGGGCATTAACAGGGATCACCCTAATGCCTAAGGCAGTCTCTGCCTTTTTACAAACTGCCTCTATGTCTTCACCTATCAAACCACTAACGCAGGTGGAATAAATGAATATCGCCTTTGGGCTGACTGCCTCGTAGGTCTTCAATATGGCAGTGTAAAGCTTGTCTTCTGAGCCATAGACGATATCCATCTCGCCCATGTCAGTGGTAAATCCCATCTTATAGAGGTTGCCTCTTGAAGATATAGTCCCCCTGCCCTCCCAGGAGTTTCCACAGCACCCAATGGGCCCATGAACAATATGAGCAGCATCGGCAATGGGTTGAAGCACAATCATGGCACCGTCAAAGGCGCATGACTCCCCTCCCCGTGAGCGGCAGACCCTGTCTTGTTTGTGGGTTTGACATCCCCTTTCTGTGAGTCTATCTATGTAGGTTGTCATGTTCTGTCCCTCATCAGCGCCAGTTATCTCTATCTAATGACATCAAAGCTCGTTGTGTTTATAGTCTTTCTGTCCATCTCATCGAGCACGGTGTTGACAATCCAGTTTGTGAGATTTATTGTCCCCTGATAACCTATAATCGGATACCTGTGTAGGTGATGTCTGTCAAATAACGGAAATCCAATCCTGATCAGCGGTGTGCCTGTATCTCTCCATAGAAACTTTGCATAGGAGTTTCCAATGAGAAGGTCCACAGGTTCGGTGAACATTAGAGACCTCAAGTGCCACATGTCTTTGCCTACATATACCTTGCCTTCTGCACCAAAGGGACTCTCGCTCAAAAGGGCACTCATATCTTCTTCAAACTTTCTATCACCCATAGTGCATACAATATGCACTGGGATGCCACCCATCTCCATGAGAAAGCTAACCAACCCCATCAGAAGGTCAGGGTCTCCAACCAAAGCAAACCTTTTTCCATGAACATAGGGATGGGAGTCTATCATTGCATCAACGGCCCTACCACGCTCATCCTCGATCTCCTCTGGTACTGGTAGACCTGTGAGTTTACTCAAGCTATCAAAAAACCTGTCTGTATTCTTTATGCCTATGGGCGTAATAACAGCGGTCTGCTGACCCCATTCCTTGCCTATGTATTCCATAGTCTTGAGGGTAGAGTACCTCTGAAGCGCTACAGTGGCCTTAGCGTTTATAGAGTCCATCGCCTCATCAAGGAGGGTACCACCAGGGTAGAGTTTGTATTGCCCAGTATTTGGAGAATCAAAGATATCACTAACATCGGCAAGCAGGGTATGCCTTACGCCCATAACCTGCATGAGCCTCTTTAGCTCAAAATAGTCACCTGTGTAGGTGTCAAAACCCATAATGAAATTGACCCTTCCATTGGGCTCACCCTTTTTACCAGTGGTAATAGCCGAGAGTATGCCCTTCAGCATATTGTCATAACCTGTAATGTAAGAACCCACGAAGCTTGGTGTATGGGCAAAGGGCACGGGCAGGTCCTTTGGGATTATCCCCTTGTCTCGGGCCTGTTTTATGAACGCATTTAGGTCATCACCAATGACCTCAGCCATGCAGGTAGTGGAGACGGCAATCATTTTCGGCTTGTAAAGGGCATAAGCATTCTCAAGGCCTTCAAGCATGTTATTTAGGCCTCCAAAGACAGCCGCATCCTCTGTCATTGAGGTGGATACGGCTGCAAAGGGCTCTTTAAAGTGCCTGTTTAAATGACTCCTGAAATAGGCCACACAACCCTGTGCCCCCTGCACAAAGGGCATGGAGCCCTCAAAACCTGAGGCACAGAACACTGCACCTAAGGGTTGACAGGCCTTTGCAGGGTTGATTTTTATATGTTGCCTCTTAAAGTTTAAATCCCTGTATTGCTCAGATTTGGTCCACTCGGCCACACACCTGACCTCTTCTTCTGATGGACCCCTTTCAAATTCCCTCTTGCGCTCGAACTGTTCTAAATATTCTGGTTGTAGAAAGAGTTCGTTATGGTCTAATATCTTTAACCTTGTCATCTCTTCCTCCGTATCAAGCCCCATGTAGGGTTGTTTACCGTCATATCCATATCCCTTGCAAATACAGGAAAGCCATCAAAGCCATGATAGGGGCCTGAATAGTCCCAGGAGTGCATCTGCCTGAAGGGCACACCCATCTTGTGATAGGAGTATTTCTCCTTTATACCAGAGCCAACCATGTCAGGCCTTAGCCTCCTTGTAAACTCCTCAAGCTCATAGAGCGTGGCGTCATCCATGATAACCGCGCCTTCCTTCATATCCGGATATGTACGCTTGTAATCGTCGTTATGTCCGAATTCGTATCCCGACGCGATAACCTCCATGCCGAGGTCTTCATACGCACCTATGGTATGTCTCGGCCTCAGGCCGCCCACATAGAGCATTACCTTCTTGCCTTCGAGCCTTGGGCGGTAAACCTCAATGACCCTATCCATCATAGGCTTGTATTTCTCTACTATCTTCTCTGCATTTTCCTTGATCCTATCATCAAAGTAAGATGCTATCTTTCTCAGGCTCTGGTATATCTTTGTAGGGCCGAAGAAGTTGAACTCAACCCAGGGGATACCATAGTTCTCTTCCATATGCCTGCATATGTAGTTCATAGAACGATAGCAGTGGATGAGGTTGACCTTAGCCTTATTAGCGATACCCATCTCATTGATCGATGCATCACCTGTCCACTGGGCAATGACCCTTAGTCCCATTTCTTCAAGTATCCTTCTTGATGACCATGCATCACCACCTATGTTGTAATCACCAATAAGGGCGACATCATAGGGTGTAGATTTTTCGAGTTCTCCCTTGCCGAGGATGTAATCCCTTATTGTGTCGTTGGCAATGTGATGGCCGAGAGACTGGCTCACGCCCCTGAAGCCCTCACAACGGACAGGCACTATTGGAATGCTCAATTCTTTAGACGCCTTTTTTGATACGGACTCTATATCGTCTCCAATAAGACCAACAGGACACTCAGAGAGTATGCCCATGCTCTTTGCCAGTGGGAACAGTTCCTTAAGTTCTTGTAACGCTGCGCTAAGGTTTTTGTCTCCACCATAGACAATGTCCTTTTCCTGGAAATCAGTGGTTATATGCATAGTGCCAAAGGTATCTATGCCTGTCTGACCATTGTAATAATTCCTTCTTGACCACCAACTATATTGACCACAGCCTATTGGACCATGGCTAATAGTGATTTGATCCTTTACAGGGCCCCATACCACACCCTTTGCCCCTGCATAAGCACAGCCCCTTACGGTCATAACCCCAGGTCTTGACTTTATATTTGACTTTACCTGGCATGTGCTACACTGACCTGTGGGGTCATTTGCGGCTAAGTGTTTAGCCCTGTCCTTTCTGGCCTTTTCTGGATAGGCATCAAGGACCTCTTCTATCATTTTCTGGGTATCTTTGATCGCCCTGTTCATTTATCCTCCTTGTTATTAGGTTTCGTTCCTTTAACAACATAAAGCCTCAATCGCTGGGCTTGTTTTAGCCTTCTCTAAGCTGCTGCCTCTTGTTCATTCTCCAGCACCCCGAAGTCCATAAGCAGTTGCTCAAGCTCATCCATGCTCATAGGTGTTGGGATGACCAGATCCTTGTTTTCTGACACTTTTTTCGCCAGCATCCTGTACTCATCTGCCTGAGGATGCTCAGGAGAATATTGAATCACCGTCATCTTTCTTAGTTCTGCCCTCTGCACCTGATTGTCTCTGGGTATAAAATGGATCATCCTTGTGTTGAGTCGCCTTGCAAGCTCTGATATGAGCTCAAATTCCTTATCAGTCTTTCTGCTATTGCATATGAGACCTCCGAGCCTCACACCCCCGCTCTGGGCATACTTGAGGATACCCCTTGAGATGTTGTTCGCTGCATACATAGCCATCATCTCACCAGAGGTCACTATATATATCTCCTTTGCCTTGCCTTCCCTTATTGGCATTGCAAAGCCTCCACAGACCACATCGCCCAAGACATCGTAAAAGACAAAGTCAGTGTCTGACTCATAGGCCCCGTTCTCCTCCAGAAAGTTTATGGCGGTAATAACCCCTCTGCCTGCACACCCAACACCCGGTTCAGGACCTCCAGACTCAGCACAACGCACACCCTTAAAACCAGTAAGTAACACCTCATCGATCTCAAGGTCCTCCACAGTGCCCTTTTCTCTTGCCATATCCATGACCGTTGACTGGGCCTTTTTGTTGAGTATAAGCCTCGTTGCATCAGCCTTTGGGTCGCAGCCCACTATCATACACTTGTATCCAGCCTCTGAAAGGGCTGCTACCATGTTTTGAGTCGTTGTTGACTTTCCGATTCCACCTTTACCGTAAATCGCAACCTGCCTCATTAACATCCTCCTTTAAAAAATGTTTAGATTTTGATAAGGCAATCATCGTGCCAGAATTAGATATCTCTTGATATTAAAAGGAAACCTGAAAATATAGCCCGACCCCTCAGTTTTCTTTTATTACATTTTTGTTTCATTTAAAACAAAATTGTCTAATGGTCTCTATCTCGAAAAGTTTGACATGCCGCCGGATTAGTGCTTTGTTTAAAACAAAATTTAGGAACACGGAGGAACAAGAATGAAAAGACTTTTGTTATGTTTATCGGTAGCCTTTGGACTGCTCATGGTTCAAACGCCTCAGGGCGTCGCGGCGAAATGATGGAGCACAGAGGTGAAATGATGCAGAAAGAGGACGAAAGAATGCAAAAGAAATAAAACTGCTTATTCATTTAAGGTCCCGCTGAGAATCAGCACCTTTTGTTGATTGACAGCATGTATTACATTGCGATATTATGTAATGCAATTGCACTGCATTAAAAAGGAGGCGTAAAAATGCAATCTCAATTAACTGTCCGATTATCCGATGACCTTGACGAAGGACTTTCAGCTCTTTCTAAAAAGCTCCGGCTTAAACGTTCTGATATTGTCAGGATGGCCATCAAAAGATTTTTAGAGGAATTCGAAGGCAAAGAGGAGGAGAAGCCTTACGAAAAGGTAAAAAATCTTATAGGCAGCATCTCCAGTGGCATATCCGATCTCGGAGAATCGCACAGAAAATACCTCTTGAAGCAATTTAAGCGGCATGGGTAGTATCCTTCTGGATACAGGAGCGCTTGTCGCTCTTCTGGACATCAGCGAGAAAAATCATGAGCGATGCGTCAGTTTCTTTGAAACCTTCCGCGGCAAAATCATGACAACAGAACCGGTACTCACAGAAACCCTTTACCTGCTCGGTTCATCGGTTAAAGCACAGAAAACCTGCATTGAATTCATATTAAAAGGCGGCGCCACCCTTCTGCCCCAATCGCCGGAAAGCCTTTCAAGGGCTATTATGCTAATGCAAAAGTATAAGGACATTCCTATGGACTTTGCCGACGCAACGCTTGTTGTTCTTGCAGAAGAAACCGGAATTGACGAGGTATTTACGCTGGATATTAGGGGATTCAGCGCATATCGCATTCATGGCAGAAAGGCTTTTAAGGTATGGCCTGAATGAAAACCTTTATAGGCAATCAGCTTGTGAGAGAAAAATCTAAGGGGTCAATTCTTGTTTATTGATAAAAGAGGTGGTCAAGGACATAAACCGTCTTCTACAGTTGCAAAAAAATAATTGATCAATAACAGATAAATTATAGGGCCATATAAGTGGCTCGGCACTATGATCTTGTCTTTATGGACATATCTCTATCTCCCTGTATCTCTCTCCCCACTTCCTTTATTATCCTTCACAGCAAGAGATATTGATGCACCTACTTACTGAAATACCTCTGCCTTTCAAGACCACACCCGAGGCCTAAAGCCCTTTGGCACGGTAAGCTTAAATACATCATCCCTTATTACCGCCGTGTACAATCCCTCTGCCTGTGCCCTCTCCTGCACCCCAGTATCCCAGTCAACCCCAGCAAGTATAC
>CALEDV010000013.1 GCA_937949555.1 uncultured bacterium
CTATGGACAGGCGATTTGAGGCTATGGATAGACGTATTGACGCATTAGACCAAAAGTTCACTAAGTTTTTTTTATGGATAATAGGCATCCAGGTTTCCATCCTCTTGGCTATAATAGCCTCAATATTGAGATAAGGCTGCCTTTTAGCCTGTCCCCTTTTTGGGTCCTTCGTTGATTTTGTAATCAGCATTTGCTACACTTTTTAGCACTTGTGAAACCATGCAGACCAGTATTAATGTGTGAATGGAATTGGCAGTGTCCTTTTATGTGCAGAGGTATTAGAGGTCTTGGCTTAAAAATGTCATAAAAGAGAGTGGGAGGTAGCAATGGCTGTGACAATGGAAGAAAGGGTTGCATACCTGGAGGGCAAGGTAGAAGAACACACCATGATGTGGTCTGATCTAAAGGACATGATGATAAATCATGATTCAAAGATGATAGCCTTTGAGCAGAGGATCGACAGGAGATTTGAGGCTATAGACAGGAGATTTGAGGCTATCGACAAGAGATTTGAGGCTATCGACAGGAGATTTGAGTCTATGGACAGGCGATTTGAGGCTATGGATAGACGTATTGACGCATTAGACCAAAAGTTCACTAAGTTTTTTTTATGGATAATAGGCATCCAGGTTTCCATCCTCTTGGCTATCATAGCCTCAATATTGAGATAAGGCTGCCTTTTAGCCTGTCCCCTTTTTGGTTACAGCTTTTATAGCCCTAAGCCTTTGGCTGATCTCCTTTGTATAATAGGGAAAAAAGGCAAGAAGGTTTTACAGGGGCCTATTAAGTCTCAAAAAGGACAAGTTTTTTAAGTATACATCGAGGTTGAGGTTATGAAGATGAAGAAGCCCCCCATAGGCATTAGCAACTTGAAAGAGATAATCAAGGATGGTTACGTCTATGTAGATAAGACCAAATATGTCTATGAGTTGGCCACCACAGGCAAGTATTACTTTCTGTCCAGACCAAGGAGGTTTGGAAAGTCCTTGTTTGTAGATACCCTGAAGGAGGCCTTTGAGGGAAATAAGGAACTATTTAATGGATTGTACATCTATGACAAGTGGGACTGGTCAATAAGGTATCCGGTGATACACATAGGTTTTGCAGAGGGTGTACTCAAGACAAAAGAGGACTTTCACAAGAGGATAATCGATATATTCAGGATAAATCAAGAGAGACTTGGCATAGAATGCAGAGACATAGAGGATGTGCCTTCGTGCTTCATAGAGTTGATAAGAAAGGCAAGGGAGAGCTATGGCCAGAATGTAGTAATCCTCATAGACGAGTATGACAAGCCCCTATTGGACAACATCACCGATTGCCTCATTGGGGTTAGAGCTCATACCAGAGGATGTAACAAACATAGGGCAGTGTGACCTTACGGTGAGGTATGGAGATAGGGTGTATCTCTTTGAGTTTAAGGTGATTGAGGGTGAGGAGGCCACAGGGGAGGCAATCAAGCATTTGCTTGAAAGGGACTATGCGGCCAAATACAGGGATGGCAAGGCAGAGGTAGTGCAGATGGGTATAGAGTTTTCAAGGGCCAAGCGTCAGATAGTGGGCTGGGATGTGGTGGGGTAGATAAACTCATCTTCTTTTCTCAAAAATCCCATGAGTCCTTGTCATATAACTATATATTGGCATTTTTATATTTCTAATGTAGCCTTAAATATTTTAATAATCCTTGACAATAAAAAGGTTGTCATTACAGCCATGGGGGCAAAGAATAAGACAAAAAGCACCCTGCCTCTACCTCTGGAAGTACAGCAGTATAAGGGAAATACCAAGTTAGCCCCAAATCCTTACAGCTCAAGCATCTTAAGCATGTCATAAAAAATAAAATGGGTTTATAGAGAGCAATAAGAAGGGCGATGGTCTCATTGGTGTTTTTTATTTTGTTATGTCTAAAAAAGAACGAAATATTTTTTCTTTCTGTGATAACATAATGCGTTTTGCTTTTTTTAAGTCAGAGGTATAAGAGGTATACTATGTTGAGATTCATGGTTGTTGTCATAGCGCTTTTATTCAGTCCTCTAATTGTAATGTCCCAAGACAATCAAGTTGAGAGGCTGCAAGTTTTTTACAGCGCCCTTAAGGATGCTGAGGGTTCTTTTATACAGAAAAATCGAATAAGGGAATTGGGCAAGACCATTGCATATAAGGGCTATTTCTACTTGAAACACGATAAAATGCACTTAGAATACAGGGGTGATAATCCCCACAGGATATACATCTCCGAGGCAACCTTGATTGTTTACAATGAAAAAAACAAGACAGCCTACAAAATGTCCTTTGATGAAAGACAGTATGGTCAGACACCTGTTGCTCTTCTCAGAGGACTTGCAGACATAAAGAAGGATTTCCAGATAAAGAAAGAAGGAGAGGATCGGTTTATATTAAAACCTGCTAAAGGAATACCCAATGTTGAAAGGTTCGAACTGAGACTTTCTAAAGATGAGGGTTTCCCAGTGGAGTCTTTGGTAATGGTTGACAGCGCCGGCAACAGTACGGAGATAACTTTTAAGAATGTCAAGTTTAATCAGGGTGTGAGTGAGAGGGTGTTTAAATTTATCCCTCCGCAGGGCACCACCATAGTTGAAAACTAACAGGAGGTTTGAGATTTTGGAAGATAAGTATTGCCCGAAAGATATTGAACAGAAGTGGCAGCGCTATTGGTTTGAAAAGGGGCTTTATCAAAGAGAGGAAGATACATCAAAGGAGAAGTTTTACTGCCTTGAGATGTTTCCATACCCCTCAGGCAAGATACATATGGGGCATGTAAGAAACTATGCCATAGGCGATGTAGTGGCTCGCTATAAAAGGATGAAGGGCTACGAGGTATTGCACCCCATGGGATGGGATGCCTTTGGAATGCCTGCTGAGAATGCTGCAATTAAAAATGGTGTGCATCCTGCAAGGTGGACCTATGAAAATATAAATGTTATGAAATCGCAACTGAACCGTTTAGGATTAAGCTATGATTGGCAAAGGGAGATTGCCTCGTGCAGTCCCGAATATTACCGCTGGAACCAGTGGCTGTTTCTTGAATTTTATAAGAGAGGTTTGGCCTATAAGAAAAGGTCTTTTGTAAACTGGTGTCCTGCCTGTGCTACAGTGCTTGCAAACGAACAGGTAATTGACGAGGGCTGTTGGAGATGCAACGAAAGGGTGGTAAAAAAGGAGCTTGAGCAGTGGTTCTTTAAGATAAGCAAATATGCTGAACAACTGCTTGAGGGCTGCGATAGATTGCAGGGATGGCCAGACAGGGTAGTTGCTATGCAGAAAAATTGGATTGGTAGGAGTATTGGGTTGGAGGTTGATTTCCCAATAAAGGGGATGGATAGGACTATAAGGATATTTACGACCCGTGCCGACACCCTTTATGGGGCTACCTTTGTTTGCATTGCCCCTACCCATCCTATGTCTGAGATTCTGGCAGGGGGAAGTCCAGACCTTAGGGTTGCCATTGAGAGTTATGGAAAGGAGGAGGAAAAGTTTGGTTTCTTCACAGGGCGTTATGCGATAAATCCTGTGAATGATAAAGAGATTCCAATATACATAGCAAATTTTGTACTGATGGAGTATGGCACAGGGGCAATTATGTCGGTGCCTGCCCATGATCAAAGGGACTTTGACTTTGCGAAGAAATACCAATTGCCTATTAAGGTTGTGATTGTTCCAGAGGGTGATTCAGCAGCAGGGAAGGATTACATACTTGAGAAGGCTTATGAGGAAGAGGGCGTGCTGGTCGAATCTGGGCAATTCAGCGGACTCAAGAGTGATAGGGCAAGGGATGAGATTGCTCAGTACCTTACAAAAAAGGGCCTTGGCACTTTTAGTGTTAACTATAGACTCAGGGACTGGGGTATTTCAAGGCAACGTTATTGGGGGACACCCATACCTGTTATTTATTGTGAGCGCTGTGGAGTAGTGCCTGTGCCCTATTCTGAGTTGCCTGTTATCCTCCCTGAAGAGGTCAAATTTACTGGAGTAGGGGGATCGCCCCTTCTAGAAGCTAAGGAATTCATTTGCACTGATTGTCCGCAGTGCGGCTCAAGGGCAAGGCGCGAAACAGACACCATGGATACCTTTGTGGATTCCTCCTGGTATTTTATAGCCTATTGTCTTGAGGAAAGCCAGAGAAGGGCATCTTTGGATAAAGATATGGGATATAGAATTGATTTCCAGAGTGCCTTTGACAAGGCTAAGGTTGAGATAGACCGTTGGATGCCTGTGGATCAATATATAGGCGGCATTGAACATGCGGTATTGCATCTTCTTTATTCAAGGTTTTTCACGAAGGCATTGAGAGATATGGGATTGATTAGTATTGACGAACCCTTTAAAAATCTTTTGACACAGGGCATGGTATGCAAGGAGACCTGGAGGTGTACTGAGCATGGATGGCTTTTCCCAGAGGAGGTCAAAGACCATAGGTGTATCCATTGTGGAAGCCATGCTGAAAAGGGCAGGGTTGAGAAGATGTCTAAATCAAAGAAAAATGTGGTTGACCCTAACATCCTTATTGAGAAGTATGGGGCCGATACGATCCGATTGTTCTCGCTCTTTGCAGCCCCTCCAGAGAAGGACCTTGAGTGGTCCCATCAGGGTGTGGAAGGTGCCTTCAGATTTTTAAACAAGGTCTGGACAATAGTTCATAAATACATATCTAAAAGAGGACCAAAGGAGGTTCTATTAAACTGTTCAAAGGAAATTGATGTAGTCGCCTCAGAAGACAGGCGCACAAGGATACTGAGAAAAACCCACCAGAGTATAAAGAAAGTCAGCGGTGATATAGAGAGGGATTTCCATTTCAATACAGCAATAGCCTCTATGATGGAGCTTGTTAATGAACTCTCTGTCTTTGAGTCAGAGACAGAGGAAGACTTGCAGGTCCTTAGCACATCCATTGAAAACCTGCTACTCATGCTTTGTCCCTTCGCCCCTCATATAGCAGAGGAGTTGTGGGAGGCAATTGGCAAGGATAGATCAATTTCCCTTTATCCCTGGCCCTCATGGGATGAAGAACTTGCCAGGGAAGAGGATATAGAGCTTGTAGTGCAGGTTAATGGCAAACTCAGAGGAAAGATGGTGGTGCCCAGGGGAACTGAGGATGAGCAATTAAAGATGCTTGCACTGCAGGATCAGAAGGTCAAGGGATTTATTGAAGGTAAGACTGTAAAGAAGGTTATAGTGGTTGCAGGACGATTAGTAAATATCGTGGTGTCATGAAGTTCAGGACTCTATTCTTTACCCTTTTGATTTTTTCGCTGATCCTTTCCGGCTGTGGTTATAGGATACAAACAAAGAAGGATCTGCCCTTTGAGTCTATTGCTATAGGGGAGATAAAAAATCTTACCTACGAACCAAGACTTCAAGACAGGCTGATGCAGTCCCTTGCAGAGGTGCTTATGTCTTATGGGTTTTATTTATCTAATGATGCTAAATATAGGATAGACGGAGATATAACCCGATTTAGCCTTAGGGTGTTGTCAGAGATTAGTCTAACTGCCTCAGAATATGAGGTGGATATAGCAGGCACTTTTACAGTAACCAACAGGGAAACTGGCAAGACATACCCTGTAAAAATATTACGACCCTTCTCTACCCATTTCACTACAAAGGACAAGCTCGTTGAGGTGCTCAGCCAGAAAGAATCTTATACCAAGAGGGCGCTCAATGAACTGTCCCAAGAGATAGCACGATATATTATTTATGATTTGCCTGAGAAGCAGGGGCAGTAATAAAAACATATTGGAGAGGTCATTAGGTGAAGGAATTCAACAGAGAGATTCAAAGTGGATTTAAGGGCTCCTGCTATTGCATCTTATCTGCAGATGAGTTTCTAATAAGTGATGCAGCCCAGTCAATTAAAGCGGCTATCAATCTTAACGAATACTCTATCGAAGAGTTTGATCTGCTGAATTCTGACAGCGTTATAACCGTTGAGGCGCTTATAGAAATGTTGAATACGATGCCCTTTATGGGCACAAGAAAGGCGATATTTGTTAGGCACAGCGAAAAATTCCACAAAAAAGACATAGCTCGACTTGAAGACTATGCCTCTAATCCCTGCCCAGCATCTCTTTTGGTTTTGTTTGCGGAGATGGGCGATTCAAGGAAGGCTAATTCTCTTGCTATCAAGGGATTTAGAGAGATAGCGCTTTCCCTCAACGCAAGGGATATAAAGGAGTGGATCAATAGCAAAGCCCAGCAAAGGGGCTATAGATTTACAAGGGATGCCCTTGAATATCTCTTTGATATTGCGGGAGACAACCCTGGATTGCTGCATTCTGAGGTCAACAAGTTTGCTGCGCTCAATAAAGATACTGTTGATATACAGGATGTCAGCGGACTTGTTTATGCAGGTGCTGAATATGGTGTGTTTAATCTGATAGGTAGCCTTAAAAAGGGAGATGTCAAAGAGACAATAAAAGGGTTACAAAGGCTTCAAGGCGCTGTGGAACCCTATCAAATTATAGGTGCCCTTTGCTGGGATTATGTTGTAAAGGGCCCAAGAACAGGGGAGCAAAATAGGCTTATCGATACACTGAGGATATTGCATGAGTCAGACCTTTTAATAAAAAGGGCAGCCCTATGTTCCATCGAAATGACGATTCTTAAGTTGTTAAAGGTGATAAGGTAGGTGTTTTAATCTCCCCTTAACCCTCAGTGAACACAGGGGCGGTAATACTTATCAGTTAAGAGGCAAGTGCCTTGTTTGTTTTTTTTGTTACCCTTGATATCTTTCTTGAGGCAGTGTTTTTATGGATAACTCCCTTTGAGGCAGCGTTGCTGATTACAGAGATAGCCTCTTTTAGTCCCTTTTCTATTGCCTCTTTGTCCTTTCCCGCATAAAGGGATTCAAGTTTTTTTATAAAGGTTTTGACCTTGGACTTAACAGCCATATTGCGAAGTTCGTGTTTAGCAGCCTGTCTTGCCCTCTTTAGCACTGAGAGTTTCTTTTTCTTTTTTGTAATGGTCTTTGTTGCCAAATCAAAGCCTCCTGATGTAATTAGTATTTTTGAAGATGTAGATTTTATCAGAGATATTATCATAAAATCAATAAAATATGGGTCTCCCCAAGATTGCCGATAGAAAACTGTAAGAGCAAGAGGGCATGCCTGAAAGCCTTTATACTGCCACAGGGTTTATTAAAAAGGGCCATAACTCATTCAGTCGCCAAGGGGTGATTAGCTTGGCACTATCTGTGAATGTCCAGAGGTCTCGTAAAAAGGGGTGGCAATAAAGCCTTTTCAGCACACACCCTCTTACTCCTATCGGCAATTTAGGGGGGTCTAAAGGTAAAAAGGACACACCAAATACAGATAACTAAAGCAAGTCAACTATGGAAACCCTTAGAAAATTAGAGATACTCTCAGCGGCGGCAAAATATGATGTATCCTGCTCCTCCAGTGGCAGCAACAGGCAGTCCTCTAAGGGATTAGGGAATGCCTATAGAGCGGGAATATGTCACAGTTGGTCGGAGGATGGCAGGTGTATCTCTCTGCTGAAGGTCCTGTTTACAAACTACTGTATATATGATTGCATCTATTGTGCAAACAGAAAAGGAAATGACATTCAGAGGGCTTCTTTTACCCCTGAGGAGCTGATAGATCTCACTGTTTCTTTCTATAGGAGAAACTATATTGAGGGATTGTTCCTTAGTTCTGCTGTTATGAAGTCCCCTGACTTTACAATGGAAATGCTCCTGAGGGTGGTTAGAAAACTCAGGATTGAGGGTGGATTTAATGGATATATACATTTAAAGGCGATACCTGGAGCTGATAAATCCCTTATATATGCTGCAGGTTTATATGTAGATAGGATGAGCATGAATATAGAACTACCCTCAGAGAAAAGCCTCTCCTTGCTCGCATCGGATAAGGATTATGTCGGTATTGTTAATAATATAGCCTTTATCGGTGATAGGGTTGCCAGCCATAGGGCAGAGCGTAAAAAGTCAATCAAGGCACCTTCTTTTGTGCCTGCAGGACAGAGTACCCAGTTGATCGTTGGTGCCTCCCCTGAGAGCGACCTGCAGATCCTAAGGCAGAGTGAGGTGTTTTATCGTAACTATGATATGAAGAGGGTTTATTACTCAGCCTATTGTCATGTTAATCAGGATTCCAGATTACCAGCGCTCACAAAGCCTCCCCTTAGGAGGGAACATAGACTTTATCAGGCTGATTGGTTGTTGCGTTATTATGGTTTTACTGCCGAAGAGATCCTTAAAGACTCAGACCCTTACTTAGATGAAGAGTTAGACCCAAAGGTAACTTGGGCATTAAGGAATCCCCATCTCTTTCCTGTGGAGGTCAACAGGGCTGACTACGACACATTACTCAGGGTGCCAGGTATAGGAATAAAATCTGCAAAAAGGATAATCCTCGCTAGAAGATTTTCCTCCCTTAGCCCGGAGAGCCTCAGGAGACTGGGTGTAGTTATGAAGAGGGCAAGATATTTTATACTTTGCGGCGGTAAGTTATGCTTACAGGAGCATGAAAGGAAAGGGGATTTTAAAGCCTCCCTTAATCAGACCAGAGATATGTCAGATAGTGTAAAACCCTTAAGTCTATTCTGAGGATTAAAAAAGAGGATACGATTTTTTTCAGGGATGATAATATTATATGACGCAACCTTTGAGGGGTTTATATCTTCCCTAAGATACGGGGTGCTTAATAATATAGAGCCTGATGATATTCTATCCTCGCAGGAGTATTATCCCTCCCTTTATGATAAAACTGTTAGCATTACAACCTCTGAGGGTAATGAGCTTGAGGAATTCATCTCCTATATTATCAATAGGCTTTCAAAAGAAACAGTTAATAGGATGTTGCTTTGTTTTCTCTCAGAGCAGAGGGGGTTTCAAAGGGCCTTTTATCTATATCTGAAAGAGGGGCTGCGAGGCGGCAGATTTAGGTTGCAGAATTTAGCAAACCCTCATGTATCAAGGGTCAATGAGATATGCATGAAAGTAAGGAGGGAATGTCATAGGTTTTACGGGCTTGTTCGTTTCCAGAGGACGGAAGTGGGTATCTATTATGCTGTCTTTGAGCCTGACCACAATATTATAACCCTGATAGCCCCACACTTTTCAAAGAGAATGAGGGATCAGGATTGGATAATCCACGACAAAAAAAGGGAGATAGCGATCTTCTATAGGGCTGAAACAGCACAGTTAGAACAAGTTTCTGTCTCTATACAGGAGCAGGGAAAATATCTCTCTGAGAAGGAGTTTTTGGTGCAGGAGATGTGGAGGTCCTATTTCAAGAATATTACGATAGAATATAGAAAAAATCCAAAGCTGCAGAAGCGATTTATGCCCTCCCGATACTGGAAGTATCTTACCGAGAAGACTTAGAGTTGCAACACAACCCTTACCATATCTTCATCATCATAGGCCTGTTTGAATCCGTTTTTAAGACCCACATAGAGCATACGGTTGTTGTTTTTGAGTATTTCCATCCATAGGGACTTCAGTCCGATTTCACGGGCTACCTGTATGCAATACTGCATCAGTATTGCCCCAATCCCTTTTCCCTGCCATTCATCGGATACCAATATAGCGAGCTCAGCATTTTCCAGGTCAGGCATAAGGCTTATGCGAACATCGGCAATTATCTCCTCATTTGCATTCTTATCCATTACTACAGCTACAAAGGCCATTTCCCTCTCGTAGTCAATCTGGCAGTATCTCACAAGCTTTTCATGGGGTATATCTACGAGTTTTTGACAAAATCTAAAGAGTATGGTCTCCTCTGACAGGTTTTTAAAGAGGTTGTATATCAATGGTTCGTCCTCAGACTTTATAGGTCTGATGGTTATGTTTTCACCGTTATTTGTGGTAACCTCTTTGATGTATTGAAAAGGGTAGGGGGTAATACTGAGATGGGGCGGGCATAAAACATCGTTATTGCCCACAGGTTCATTGAAGGTTTCCTCGTCAAGCAATATGCCTGCATCAAGGGCAAAGCCTGCCTTTTCGGATACCACAAAGGGGTTGATATCGACCTCTTTAATCTGATGAAAGTCAACGATTAGTCTTGAGAATTTTACTAATATCTCCTCAAGGTATCTAAGGGTGCCCTGATAGGCAGGTATGTTTTCTAAATACTTGAATATCCTGGTCTCCTCCATCATCCTCCTTGCGAGCACCTGATTTAATGGCGGAAGTCCAATAGCATAATCCCTTATTGCCTCCAGAAATTCTCCCCCTGTACCAAAGAGTATCACTGTGCCAAAACTCGGATCCTTCTTTGCTCCAATGGCTATCTCATAACCCTTCTTTATTATCATGGGCTGGATAATGACATTTGCATTGGGATCCTCTATGGCAAGGGCTAGGTCTTTTAGTTTATTAAAGGCATTAATTGCAGAGCGCCTGTCAGTAATATTGAGTATGACGCCGCCTTTTTCAAGTTTGTGGAATATCTTTTCAGAATCAATCTTCATTGCCACAGGATAGCCGATCCTTTCAGATATAGACACTACCTCTTCTTCAGTGGATACTAAATAGGTCTCCACAATAGGGATTCCATAGATCTCTAATATCTCTTTGATTTCATGTAAATGCAATACCTTTTTTTTATCTTCTACTGCCTTTCTTATTATATCTCTTGCCTTTTCAGAGTCGGGTATAAAGTCCTTGAGTATTGCCTCTGGTGTCTCTTGGAGTAGCTTTAGGTTATAGTCATATCTGTACATATATATGAAGCTCCTAACAGCCTGCTCTGGTGTAACAAAGGTTGGAATCCCTTTGCCATTTAGAAATTCTCTGGCGCCGATTACTGATTCATCGCCTAACCAAGTAGTGAATACTGGAATATTAGGATTGGTCTTTGCTGCATTTACCACGGCCTCAGCAATATCCCTCGGATTTAATCCAGGGTATGGAAGGTAAATTACCATTACCCCATCAAGGTTTTTGTCCCTTACCAACTGCTTTACGGTCATCTCAAATTCCGAAGGTGCGGCATCAGCAAGGAGATATACCGGGTTGTAAATCTTTCGTTTAATAAGGAGATTCTTTTCTATCTCTTCCAGGGTCTTCAGTTCTGGCTGTGCAACCTCCCCCTCAAGCCTTAGAAGGGCGTCAACGGCAAGTTCTGAGGCGCCTGTGGCATTTGTTATAATTGCCAGTCTTTTCCCCTTAGGCCTTTTCTGTTTTGCAAGGGTCTCGGTCATATAAAACAGGTCAAGGATTTCATCTACCCTGACGGCGCCAGCCCTCTTGAAGGCTGCTTCATAAACCTTGTCACTGGCTGCCAGCAAGCCAGAATGGGTGAGGGAATTCATAATTGACGAACCATATTTGCCCGATTTTACTACTACAATGGGTTTGCTGCTTGCAAAGCTTCTCACTGCTGCAATAAATTTTCTGCCAACCTTGATATTTTGTACATAAAGTATGATTGCCCTGGTCTCAGGATCAATACCCAGATAATCAATCAGGTCTGAGAAGTCTATGTCAACCTTCTCTCCCAAGGAGATGAAATAACTAAAGCCCACATTCTTACTCACAGCCCTTTCTAAGAAGGCCGATGAAAATAGTCCCCCCTGGGATATGAGCGCTATGTTGCCCTTCTGTGGGGCGTGATGAAAGAGACTTACATTGAGGTTTTTGCCAGGTCTCAGATAGCCTAAGGAGTTTGGGCCAAGTACCCTGAAGCCATAAATATTTGCCAGGTTCTTTATCTGTGATTCTAAGCGTCTTGGATTCTGTGCCCTGATGTCAAAGTTAGGGGTAAGTATGATGACGCCTTTAACATCCTTGATCCCGCATTCATCAAGGGAATTATATATCCTATCTGGGTGGGTTGCTATAACGGCAAGATCTATTGCATGGGGAATTGTAATAATACTCTTATGTGCCTCCACACCCTGAACGCCTTCAAACTTTTCTGTTACAGGATATACAATGCCCTTATATCCCTTGCCTATGAGATTTCTAAATACATAGTAGCCAATGGAGTTTTTGTCTTCACTGGCTCCAATTACTGCAATACGCTTAGGGTTAAAGAATGTGTCTAAATATTTTATTGACATAGTTTTGTTGTCTTTACTAAGAAAGTATTAAATATTTTATACAAAAAACTCTTGAAGGGTTTTGCCTACTTTTGATATATCGAAGGGTTGTGAGGATAAAGGGGTGTCCTGTATGAAGGGTATCTTTTCTTCAAATAGCGGTCTTCTGCATTTAAAGAGTATGCCTGTTGGTATCCTGTCTCCCCACTCAAGAGATTTTGCAAATGCCTCAGCCCTACTTTGACAATTGTAGGTATTATCAAGGTGGTAAACCCTTTGCTTATACCACTCGTAGGTATTGACCTTATTGAAGGAGACACAGGGTTGAAGTATATCAACTATAGCAAAGCCCTCATGATTTACAGCCTCTTTAATTAGATATTTCAGTTGCTCCTGATCCCCTGCAAAACCCCTTGCTACAAAGGTGCAGTTAAGGGCTATCGCAAGGGATAGTGGATTTAGCTGATTTGAGAGAACGCCGTAGGGTAGATTTTTTGTGGGCATTCCCTCCATTGTAGTTGGAGAACCCTGTCCCTTTGTCAGACCATATATCTGATTATCATGGATGAAATACTTGATATTAAGGTTTCTTCTTATACCGTGCATTAGATGATTGCCGCCTTCTCCATAACAATCTCCATCGCCTGATACAACAAAGACTGGCATTTTGTTATTGGCGAGTCTGAAGCCTGTAGCCACAGGCAAGCTCCTGCCATGAAGTCCGTTGAAGGTGTTGCACTTTAAATAGTGGGGAAACTTGCCTGCCTGTCCTATCCCAGATACAAGCATAAACTGATGGGGGGCAAGGCCAAGTTCAACCATTGCCTCTTTGAAGGTCTTCAGGATGCTAAAATTGCCGCATCCGGGACACCATGCAGGGGTTCTACCTTTATAATCATCCAATGAGGGCATTGATCTCTCCTATTAATTGTTCGAGTGTAAAGGGACGTCCATCGTATTTGTTGATTTTTTCTTTAAACCTAAAGCCCTTCTCAACAGCCAACAGATGGGCTAACTGACCTGTTACATTCTGCTCAATACATATGGCCCTTTTTGCCTCAGTGAGGACTTTTATGTAATCAAAGTTTTCAGTGTCAGGCATTGGATAGACCTCACTAAAATGAAGCATGGCAATCTTATATTTATTTGTGAGCATGTCAACGGCTTCCCTCAATAGTCCATACATTGAGCCCCAGCCTACGATTACGATCTCTGGGTTGTCAGAACCATAAAACTTAGGCGGGGCCATATCTTTGATTATTGCTGGCATTTTTTTATGCAGCCTCTTTTGGGTCATAAGGATGGTCATTTGGGCATCTTCGGTGATGTGCCCCTCTTCATCGTGCTCATCGCTGTCGGTGACAACAACATAATTTCCCTTGCCTGGCACTGCAAAGGGTGATATGCCATTGTCAGTAAGGGCATGCCTTTTGTAATCTTCCCCTATAAGGTCTTTGTCTCTCAATCTGTAATCAGTATATTTGAGTTTGTTAAGGTCAAAGCCTTCGTAGGTCCATTGGGAATCGGCTAGATATTGGTCAGTAAGGATAATAACAGGAATCTGATATTTTTCAGCCATGTCGAAGGCCTTGTTTGTAAGGAAGAAACACTCCTCTGGGGTGCCTGGCGCCATTATAACCCTCGGAAATTCTCCGTGAGCGGAATATAGGGCAAAAAGGAGGTCTGCCTGTGCTGTTTTTGTGGGAAGTCCCGTGGCTGGACCTGGTCTTTGGGCAATTGCTATGACCACTGGTGTTTCTGTGATAGCTGCTAAAGACAACCCTTCTACCATCAAGGCAAAGCCACCTCCAGAGGTGCCAGTCATTGCCCTTACCCCTGCAAAGGATGCCCCGAGCGCCATGTTTATTGCCGCTATTTCATCCTCAGCCTGTTCAACCACTATTCCGTAATCTTTAGCCTTACTTGCCACATAGAGCATGATGCTCGTGCCAGGTGTCATGGGATAGGCTGAGTAGAATTTTAATCCCGATGCCACTGCACCAAAGCCAATGGCGTCATTGCCAGCGATAAGCATCTTTGCCTTAGAGGTCTCTGCAGAGACAAAGGAACACTTAATGCAGTTGTTGACAGCGAAATCGTATCCTGCCATAGCAGAATCTACATTTGCCTTGATGATCTCTTCACCTTTCTTTTTGAAGGTGTCCTTTAATATGCCAAGTAAGATTTCAATGTCTATTCCCAACATGCCAAGGACGGCCCCTGTGGCAACAGTGTTTGCCATAATCTTATTGCCGCCATGCTCTACAGCAAGTCTCACAAAGGGCACATCAAGGAATTGATTGCCCTCGTGCTTTTCCTTCAATGATTGTGAATCGTATATGATTTGTCCCTGCTGAGCGAGTTGTTTTTCATATTCCATAATGCTAACTTTATCAAGAGCCACTACTATATCCACTGCTTCACGGGCGCAATGAACTGGTTTGTCCGATAGTCTTAATTGGTAATAATTGTGTCCGCCTCTTATTCTGGATTCATAGTCCTGATTGGTAAAGACATGATAGCCTGAGCGGGCAAATACCACAGAGAGGGTGTCTCCAATGGTTTGTATACCCTGTCCGGCCTCACCGCCTATCTTGATTGTGTAGTCCATAGGTGTGCAATAGTATAAAATAAAAAATTCATAACTGCAACCTTAATATTTAACCTAAATTGCCCATAGGAGTAAGAGGGTGTGCTGAAAGGGCCTTATTGCCACACCTTTTTACGAGACCTATGGACCTTCACAGATAATGCCAAACTAATCACCTCTTGGTGACTGAATGACTTGTGGCCCTTTTAATAAACCCTGTGGCAGTATAAAGGCTTTCAGGCATGCCCTCTTGCTCCTACAGGTTTCTATCGGCAATTTTTTGGGTTTAAGAAGCCCCTTGTCTTTTTTGGATCTTAAGTTTTGCCAGCAGCGCATCAATCTTCCTGACATCTATAGGTTTTGATAGGTAATCACACATCCCTGCCTCAAGACACCTGTTTTTGTAGTATTCAGACACATGAGCTGTAATTGCCGCAATGGGAGTTTTGTAGTCCTCCTCCATTGCCCTAATTTTATTAGCAACTGAAAAACCGTCATTCTCTGGCAGCTCAATATCCATCAACACAAGATCAAATTTGTTTTCTTTGAACAATCTTATTGCAGAGTCCTCGGAATCTGCAAGATATACCCTGTGTCCCCGTTTCTTTAAGAGGGTTTCCATAATCTTCTGGTTTACAACATTGTCTTCTACCACAAGGATATCCATAGCCTCTTGATTCTCTGTTGAGCCCATAGACTCACTGTTATTGTTCAGTGGTTCATCCTTAGTATCTTCTTCTTGAGTTGAGGGTATTTCAAAGGGTATAGTGCAGAAAAAGGTACTGCCTAAGTTGACCTCACTTTTAAACCAGATGTTACCCCCCATCAGATTAACAATGTCTCGTGTTATAGATAACCCTAATCCAGTGCCTCCAAAGCGTCTTGTTGTTGAGGCATCAACCTGATTGAAGCTCTCAAAGATTGCTTCTCTCTTGTCTTCGGGTATCCCTATGCCGGTGTCGCTTACAGTGAGCCGTATCAATGCCTTTGAACTTCTCTCTGTGGAAGTAATTTCTACAAGGGCAGCATTCAAGGTTATCTTGCCCTGGGGGGTAAATTTTAAGGCATTGCTTAACAGATTAAGCAGCACCTGTTTTGTCCTGAGTGGGTCTCCAATAAGTTTATGAGGAATTTTTTCGTCAACTATACACTCCAGTAGCAATCCCTTTTTTCTTGCATCGTGCTCAAATATTGAGATTGCCTCTTCAAAGAGATATCTTGTGTCAAATACTACAGATTCTATATCCATCTTTCCGCTCTCAATCTTTGAGAAATCCAGTATGTCATTTACTATACTCAATAGCATTGAGGCTGACTTATGGGCAGTTTCGGCATATTCTTTTTGTTCCTCTGTAAGGGATGAATGCAGCAAAAAGTCAATCATACCGATTATGCCGTTTAGAGGCGTTCTTATCTCGTGGCTTACATTGGCAAGAAAACGGCTTTTCATATAGCTTGCCTCTTCTGCAGCCTCCTTTGCCTTTTTCATATATTCCTCAGTTTTTTTCTTTTCCGTTATGTCAATATAATATTCAATCATATTTAAGAGTTTGCCCGAACTGTCCCATACAGGCACTGCATGCACCTCTACATAGCAGGGTTCCCCCTCCTCTGTAAAGTGGATGTGCTCAAGGACCTGAGTCTCGCCGGTTTTCACTATATTCTCTATTGGGCAGGAATGGTCAGTGCTGTTGCAGGGGGTATCCGAATTATGGGACAGTCTGTAGCAGGTCTCTTCGCCTTCTTTAATGGTTTTATCCTTTAGAGCAGTTGCATTCATAAGAACTATTTTGTAGTTTGATACATCAACCACATAAAATGGGTAGGGTATTGAGTCAATAATAGTTTTTAGGAACATATTGTGTTCCTTTACCCTCTTCATAGATTCTTTAATAAGGGTATTCTTCTCCGTCATATAATCACGGCTCTTCTTCATTGAAAACACATAGGCTACAATTGCAAAAATGGTTATAGTGAGCAGAATGGTTTTTATGAAGAAGCTACTCTGTAAGGAAGATAGGATTGAATCCTTAGCAAATACAGCAAAGTAAGCCTTAGTAGAACCCTCTATGTCCTTAACTGGTATTAGTGCTCCTAAATAATAGTCAACTCCAATGTTGTCGTAAAATATGAAAGAAATCTCTTGGTTGAGTTTTTTTGTTATGTGCTCTCTGTTATTGTCAACAAGTGTTTTTATATATGTATCCTCTGGGTCTTGTTTATTAATTAAATAATTGTCCGAAGCGCTTATGTATAGGTCATCGCCTATCATGCTTTTAGTATAACTATCCTTATGCCTTGTAAGGGTTAATTTATCCAGCTCAGAACCCTTTATGAGAAATAGGAAGTCTACATTGAGAATCTTTGACAACTCTTCATTGAATTCCCTATAGGCTATGCCCAACTCAAGGCATCCCACATATTTGTCCTTTTCCATAATTGGCATTAGGTATCTAAACCCAATGAAAAACCTCCCAATCTCAAAGGATTCAATAGGCATCTTTTCCTGATGTATCTTTCTTATGGTTGGTCTTATATTTATCAAGTTATCGCTGTGATAATCAGGGGCGTGAAAACGCAATAGTGATGTTCCATCGGGAAGGTGAAGCTGCATTTGGACTAACTTGAAATTAGACAGATCATTGAAATGAGCGCCCATATCCTTTAGGAGTCTTTCTCTGATCTGATGACGTCTTGAGGGTTCTTTAGTGGCTATTGCCATCAATTTTGCTAAGTCGCCTCTTTTTATATAACTGCTAAAAAGTGCGGTGGTCATGAGATGATAGGACTTTTTGACAGAGCTTATCTTTAGATGGAGTTCCTTGAGAGACTCTACAATATGCTGCTCTTTTTTCTTTTCTGTTTGATAATAAAGCACAGCGGTTACTGCAATTTGTATTGCAATGAATAAAATAGTGAGCGTGTATAAGTTTTTTTTGGAGTATTTCATCTTAGAGAAGCGGGAGACAGGAATATTATTGTCATTAGCAGTAACATTATCATTTCTTGGGTTGCTAATTCAAGGAAAAGGCTGATAATTCTTGTTGGCAAATGTTTGTAGCAACTCCTTTTAAATTTATCAATTCATCTCCTTAGAGAAGATGTTTCTATGGGTTATTTGTTTTTTATTGAGTTATTTTTTAGGCTTTTGTATAATCCTTTAAACTTGTAGTAGGCATTGTTTTACAATGCACAATAACAATCTTGAGGAGGGATTATGAGGAAAGTATCATTATTAATGTTGTTTGTTGGATTGTTGTTGGCCTTTAGTTCAGTGGCAGAGGCAAAGAAGACATACCTCAAATGGGGAGCAACCAGCGTGCGTTCAGGTCTGTATGCCAACACTGTTGCCATGGCAAGCATTGTAAATAAGGCATATCCCGGTGAGATTGAGGTGACAGTTGTTGAGACCGGAGGTTTCATTGAAAATCTGGTCAGGATACAGAGAAAATCAGTGCAAATGGGCCCTGCTGATGCTGCTGCAGGATATGCGAGCTATGAGGGTATAATTGACTACAAAGGAAAACAAAATAAGGACCTAAGGGCTCTCTGGGGAGGTTACATAACGCCAATTCACATAGTAACTACAAAGAAGAGCGGCGCTGACACCCTTGCTAAGATTAACGGACTGCCCTTTGCAAGCAATCCTGGGACTACCTCTGGAAGGGTTATAGAGATGTTCTTTGAGGCAAACGGTATAAAGCCAAACTACAAGATGATGGGTATAGGCGCAAGCGTGGACGCCTTGAAGTCAGGGGTTGCAAGCGGCTGGTATAAAGCGGGCTTTAAGGACTCTGCTATACTTGACCTGGAGTCCTCTATGGATATAAATGTTATTCCTGTGACCAAGGAGCAGATAGATACAATGAATAATAAATACCCTGGTCAGGCAAAGAGCATGCCTATCCCTGCAGGATTGTTTAAGGCTGTGCCTAAAGAGCAATTGAGTTTTGCCTATGTAGTTACTGATTTTGTGCATAAGGATGTGCCTGAGGATGTGGTTTATAAAGTTGTAAAGGCTGTTTATGAGGGCAGACAGTCTTTGGTTAACACCCTTGCTACCCTCAAGGAAGGGAAATTTGACGACCTTTATGGAAATGCAGAAAAGTACGTTCATGTTCCACTGCATCCTGGCGCAGTAAAATTTTATAAAGAGGTGCTCAAGGTAAATATTCCAGACAGGCTTTTGCCCCCAGAAATGAAGAAGTAATCACTCAGGAGGAAAGAAAATGAGGATAAACAGCAGGCTTTTTCTACTTGCATCTTTGATGATTATAGCATCTCTCTTAGTGTTTGCCTGTGCTGGCGCTCAGAAGAAGACAAGCAACGCATCTATTGTGGTGGAGCCGGTGGCAGCAAACCCAGCGGCAGCTATTAATGTATCTGGAAAGGGTTTTCAACCCAATGAGGAGATTGATATCCTCTTTGTGCTTGAGGAACACATGAAGATTGGCATTGGCACCGAGAAGGTAGATATAATAAAGGCAGATGGTCAGGGCAACTTTACTGTTAATGCTGCTGTGCCGATGAATGCAAAACCTGGTAAATACAAGATTGAGGTAATAGGTAATAAAGATAGTTTTACCACTACCTCAATAGAGGTTACCCCAAAAAAGAAATAGGAAAGGAACCAGGCAATGCGAAGTCTTATAGGAATATGGAAGGTATTAACAGGTATTATCGCAGGTGTGTGGGGGATTTTTATCCTCTACACATCCTTGACTGTGGCTCTGCATCCATTGCTTCAAGGAGGCATCTCGCTGAGTTTTGGGCTTGCCCTTGTATTCCTTGCCTATCCAATCTCAAAGTCAATCTTAAAAGAAACTCCGCCTAAACATCCCAGTTTTCTAAAATTGTTTCTATTTGGTGATAAGTCTAATCCTTCATTTTTGGATATTGCCTTGATAGTTATAAGTATTGTTCCCTGTGTCTATATAATGATACATTGGGAGGAGATAGTCAGGAATCCTGGCTTTTATGAGACCCACCACCTTGTGCTTGGTGCAATATTAGTGCTTTGTCTTTTAGAAGGCACTAGGAGGTCCCTTGGTATAGTTATTCCTTTAGTGGTGCTTGGTTTTGTTATCTACGCTATGATGGGACCTTACATACCGGGCATTTTTGGACATTCAGGTTTTTCTGCTGAGGAGCTGCTTTATCAGTTTTACCTAATGACTGAGGGTATATGGGGACTGCTTACCGATATGACAAGCAGGATAATAGCCCCCTTTGTCATCTTTGGACCTGTGCTCTTTGCTACAGGTGTAGGGAAGGTCTTTATGGACATTGCGCAGGCTTGGGGTGGCAGGCTCAGGGGCGGACCTGGACATGTGGCAGTTATATCAAGCAGTTTTTTTGGGATGCTCTCTGGCTCATCAGTGGCAAATGTTGCTACTACAGGAGCATTTACCATACCAACCATGAAGAAATTAGGCTTTCCCCGTGAACTTGCAGCAGGTGTTGAGGCCTCAGCATCTTCGGGTGGTCAGATAATGCCGCCTATTATGGGCGCAGGATGTTTTATTATGGCAGAGTTCCTCAACATTCCGTACACAACTATAATGATTGCAGGTATTATACCTGCTGTTGTCTATTTCGTAGGAATCTCAGCAGGCATCTGGATTGAGGCAGGTCGTTATGGGATGGGCACATTACCCAAAGAACTGATACCTTCTTTAAGAAAGGTGTTCACTCCCAGGGTGCTGTTGAATTTTGTCTTGCCTATTGGCACCCTGACTGCGCTTTTATTTTCCTTTTATCCTCCTCAGATATGTGCTGCCTGGTCATTGATAGTATCTGCAGTAACCTTCTTTTTCTTTGGTGGTGGGTTATCAGTCAAAGACTTCTGGGAACGAACAAAGATAATATGGAAGGGTTATCTGGACGGGATCATGTCTGCCCTTGCATGGTTAATGGTCATGATGAGCTGTGTGCAGGTTGCTGTAACGGTAATATCCCTTACAGGCTTCGGGGTAAAGGTGTCGGAGATTATTATCAATCTTTCAGGACATAATGTGTATCTTGCCCTTGTGGCTGCAATGTTTACCGCTATTATATTAGGCATGGGTATGACTACAACTGCTGCCTATGTTATTGCCGCTGCAGTGCTTGTGCCTGCTATGGAGGGGATGGGTCTTGACCCACTGGCAAGCCACATGTTTATCTTTTATTTTGCTATTAAATCTGGGCTCACTCCGCCTGTATGTATAGCCGTTTTTACAGCCACTGCCATATCAGGAGGGAGTTGGTTAAGGGCTGCCTGGGACTCTATGAGGCTTGGTATTGGCGGTTATATCATGCCCTTCTACTTCCTCTTTGTGCCCTCTTTCCTTATGAAGGGAGCGTGGGATGATATTTTATTCCATGCTGTGGGGGCCTTTGTTGCGATGTTTACCATTGAAGCAGGGCTTATGGGATACTTCACCAAGCCTCTTACATGGATAGAGAGGGCGCTTTATTTCTTTGGTGGTCTTGTAATGATGGCTCCGGGATTTTATACCTTTGTAGGATTAGGCATAGCATTGGTTGCCCTTTTAATGGAAAGATTTAACTTCCAAATTCCTGTTATAGCCACAAGACCTGTGCAGTTAGTGCATAAGCATAAAATCACCTAAAAAACTAATAAAAATCCCCCTCTCCTGAAGGGGGATTTTTTGTTCATCTATAAAACAATGATTATTGACTCTTAAATTTCAATAGGTCAGTCTTTGTGATATTTGTGAACTTTAATGCCTTTGTGGTTCCTTCTTTATAAGCAATCTTCACATAGTCCCCTGAAAGCCATGCCCTATCGGGGAGATTAATGTACTTGTCTTCGACCTGAAAGGACAAATAAGTCCTTTGTCTTAATGAATATAGATGGATAATCTTTTTTGTTTTGTCTATTGACAGATAGTTCTTAGTGGTTTGGGTTTTCTTATCATAGACCAAGGGGTCGTCTCTCTGTACATTGAGTTTTTGCTCCAATATTTTTATATCTACATTCATAATATTTTGTTCAGAAGGATTGTATAGGGTTAACTGCTTTTTTTGAGTGTCAAGATTCAACCGATATCCCCCAGTGGGTTCTGACCCCTTTTCAATGATGTCCGTAGATAAATCAAATCTCTGTGGTGGAAGGGTATTAAAATCCGGTTTTTCGTTGTTATTGTTCTTATCAACAATAATCAATAGAGACAAGGTGTTTGGGTCGAACTCCAAAACCCTTCCCTGTGTTATCTTTAATGCCTCTTGAGGTTGTTTTTGACAGGATAATATAAAAGAAAGGGTAAGACACAACACTATTAATAATCCGATTGCCCTTTTCACCGATTACCTCCATAAAATTTTTCGATATAATAGTAAAATCTCCTGTGCAATTGCAAAGGTTGTATAATAGGCAAGTCAATAGTTAGTTTAGCGCTTGCGAACTGAACAAGGTTTCTGATGGTGTCTTGCTTAATTCAAAGGGAACAAAAAGCAGGGTTTGAAAGTTTGCCCTAATTTTATCATTCGAATACTGCCCCACAACCTTTTCAACCTCTCTTACAGTAACAGGACTCTCTGGACGAAGGCATTCCTCTCTGACAAGACTATTAAACCTCTCTATCTTGCCATTACTCTAAGGATGATTCCTGCCTTCGCAGGAATGACAGGATTCACAAGTGACTACCTTTCGCTGTCATTCCCCTGTAAAGGGGAATCCATAAGACTAAGTAATATGGATTCCTGCCTTCGCAGGAATGACAGAGGCCTTTGATATGGATTCCTGCCTTCGCAGGAATGACAGGGGCCTTTGGTATGGATTCCTGCCTTCGCAGGAATGACAGGGGCCTTTGATATGGATTCCTGCCTCCGCAGGAATGACAGAGGCCTTTGGGAGGGGTTACGAGCATTGGTGAGACAGGCGAGACGCCTGTCCTACTGGGCCTTCTTGAAATGCCTGATATGCCCCCGTTTTCTGAAACGGTATAAATACAAAGTGATTTATAATTGAAGATGAACTTTAAAGAATCCCTTGCCCTCATAACTATAATACTTTGGCCTATAGTGCCTTTGTTTTGGATACCAGTTCATGGTCTCTCAAAATTTTTCAAGAGGCTTGGCATCTTAACATACGCAATGCCTTTAACCACATGGCCACCTATTGGTTATGCCATTTATTTAAACCGAGAGTTTCTCCTCAAACTCACCATAGAGATGCCAATAATCTTAAATATAATCGGGATTATATTTTTTATATCGGGCACTCTTTTACATGTATGGACAGGAAGACTCTTAGGAGTCCTTGGACTTATGGGACTGCCTGAGATAGCTCCTAAGGAGGATGGACGCTTAGTGGCTGAAGGACCTTTTTCGATTGTGCGCCATCCTACTTATTTGGCACATACCGCTATGTTTTCAGGAATATTCTTAATGACCGAAGTGTTGGCCTTGGGCGTTATTACATTAGCGGATTTCATAATAGTCAATGCCCTCATTATACCCCTTGAAGAGAGGGAGCTTTCAAGACGCTTTGGCAGGGGATATGAAGAATACAAAAGACTAGTCCCACGAAAATTCTTCCCGAGGATTTTATAGGTCCTTCGCCTTGCCTTTTAGTAATATCAATCTTTCTGTAGTAAATGTCAAGATTCAATATCTGTACCCCATTTATGATTTGCTTTTTTGAATATCAATGCCGTATTTCTTCAGTTTGAGATAGAGGGTTTTTCTCTCAATACCCAATATTTCGCTTGCCCTCGACTGATTGCCGCTGGTTTCATCAAGAACTCTGAGGATGTGTTCTCTTTCAACATCTTCAAGCCTATTTAATTGGGGGACAGAATACTTTATTTGACTGCTGCTCGGCAGGAATATGTCCTGTTCTGAGATAGAGTCTCCCTCGCATAGGATTACAGCCCTTTCAATCACATTTTCTAATTCTCTTACATTGCCTGGCCATGAATAGTTGTTGAGTTTAGACAGGGCATTCTTTGTGAGCCCCTTTAAGGTTTTTGAGGTCTTTTTGTTGTATTTGTTAACAAAAAACAGTGCCAGTTCTTCTATATCCTCTTTCCTGTCTCTAAGTGGGGGTAAGGTAATAGTAATGACATTTAATCTGTAAAATAGGTCTTCCCTAAACATCCTGTTGCTCACAAGCAGGGATAGGTCTTTATTAGTAGCAGTGATAACCCTTACATCGGCCCTGAGGGTCCTATTGCCGCCTACCCTTCTAAACTCTCCGGAATCAAGAAATCTTAGTAGCTTAGGTTGAAGTGATAGCGGCATTTCTGCTATTTCATCGAGAAATAATGTGCCCTTGTCAGCTACCTCCACTATCCCATATTTTGTCTGATAAGCGCTGGTAAAGGCTCCCTTTTCGTGGCCAAAGAGCTCTGATTCTATTAGGTTTTCAGAAAAGGTGGCGCAATTCAGAGCAGTCAAGGGTGAGTTGCTGCGTTTACTCAATCTCCAAAGGGTTGTGGCTGCCAATTCTTTTCCTGTGCCGCTTTCGCCGTAGATAAAGACAGTTGAGTCTGTGGGTGCTACTTTCTTTATAAGAACAAGCAATTCTTTGTGCTGTGGGCTTTTACCTACAAAGTCTAAGATAGGTTCCTTCTTTATCAGTTCCTGTTCAAGTAGCAGGTTTTTAATCTTCAGTCTCCTGAACTCGTAAGCTCTATCTATAAGTATTACCAGTTCTTCAAGCTTATAGGGTTTTGTGAGATAATCATAGGAGCCCTGTTTCATTGCCTCTACTGCAGTCTCTACGGTTGCCTTCCCTGTAAGCACTATTATTGCAGGACAGGCAGGGTCTTTATTTATCTCCTTCATAATGGATATCCCATCAGGTCCAGGCATAACAATATCTAAAAGCACCACATCATAGGCAGTGTCCCGGAGCATGGAGAGGGCTGTTTGTCCTTCCGGGGCAGTGTCTATAAAAAAACCCTTTCTTGTGAGCTCCTTTTTGAGGAGTCTTCTTATGGGTTCCTCATCATCAATGGCAAGCACCCTTATCATGGGGTCTCCTTTGCTGGCAGCTTAATGTAAAAAATGGTTTTTTCAGAGGGCACGCTCTCTACATAAATCTCACCTTCATGTTCTTCAACTATCTTGTGGCAGATTGAAAGCCCTAAACCTGTGCCTTCTCCAACGGGTTTTGTGGTGAAGAAGGGATCAAATATCCTGTCAATAATAGAGGGTTCAATCCCTGGGCCGGTGTCTTTAATGGATATACACACCAGGCGCCGATGGATGTTTGTGTGTGCCGCATCGTCTTTTTTTTCCTGCCAGGTTTTTATATTGATATGTCCAGTTTTAGAGGTGTAGTAGATGGAGTTTATGATTATGTTCATAAATAATTGCCTAAGGGCTCCTGGTTCGCCATGTACCTTGGGTATTTCTCTATCTAAATCAAGGGTAAATCTCTGTTTGTATTTATTTGTGCTGTGTGTGGCAAGCAGCATGACCTCCTTTATGATTTCATTGATATCTATATCCCTTGAGATACGCACTGCCGGTCTTGCAAAGTCAAGCAAGGTCTTTAATATGTCTTTGCATCTAAATATCTCGTTGTGTATGGTCTGTAGATATTCTGGAAAGTCCTCAAGCTCCTCTATCTGTGAAAATATCTCGTACTTAGTTCTTTCTATAAGCGCCTCCGAATAGCCTGCGATTATTCCGAGGGGATTATTGATCTCATGGGCTATACCTGCAGCAAGGGTGCCCAAAGAGGCAAGCCTGTCTGTCCTTATAAGTTGCTGCTCTAATCTTTTCCTTGAGGTTACATCCCTGAGATAATTCACTGAGGCATAGCATCTGCCCTCTTCCATTAGGGGATAGGTCCAGTAATGGTAAGTTGATCCATCTCTGCCTTTTAATTCGTAAAAGTATTCCTTAGAATCATTGATCCTGGTGTTATCAGAGATGAGTTGATAGTTTAGTCCTATTTTTTCAAAGATCTGCTCTGATTTCATGTTCAGTAGATTCTGTTGATTTGAACCTAAGAGTCTCCTTAGGGATTCATTAGACCTTAGCGCCTTGCCTTGATTGTCAACTATCCAAACCATGTCTGTAAGGGCATCAAAGGTCTTTTCCCATTCTCTCTTTTCCTTTGATATCTGCTCAAATAAAAGGGCGTTTTCAAGGGCAATGGATATGTGCTTTGCCACAGGGAGGAGTATATCGTAGTCTTTTTCAGAGTATTTGCTTGGAAACACACTGTCAAGATTAAACACCCCAAGCAATCTGTCCTGAAAAAGGGGTATGCTTATTGTTGACCTTATGCCTTCGCTGCTAAGTTTTTTATCTAAATAGAAAGTTACATCATTGAGTAGGTCATAGTTTATCCAGGGCTTGTTGTTCTTTATAACCCATCCTGCGCTTGTTCCTTCGATAGGAGCCTTAACCCCCTTTGTCATGATGGTTTTCATATCCGTATCTAAGGCAAAGATAGTAAGGTTATTTTTTTGTTCATCAAAGAGAAGCAGGCTTGCCCTATCATAATCAATAAGCCTCTTGAGTTCTGCAACCATAATCCTAAATACAGACCCTATGCTAAGGTTGGAATTGATTACACTGCTGACCTCATTGATGAGTTTTATCTGCTGCATCTTCTTCTGAAGCTCCTCAATGAGCATTGCATTCTCCAAAGCTACGCCAAGCTGGCTTCCAATGGTATTGAGTAGTTGAATATCCATTGATGTGAAATGCCCTCCACCTTTGCTTCCAAGGCAGAGCACACCAAGCAGTGTGCCTCTTGATGATAGAGGCACTGCTGTCATACATTCAATGCCTTGTATTCTGTGCTTTACCCTTGGGTCATTTGCTATCCTTTCTGAAAGGAGCGCCCTTCCTGAGT
The DNA here is from genome assembly GCA_937949555.1 of uncultured bacterium. GTDB lineage: Bacteria > Nitrospirota > Thermodesulfovibrionia > Thermodesulfovibrionales > Dissulfurispiraceae > DUZI01. The sequence continues at coordinate 26,442 of CALEDV010000013.1, forward strand.
TGAATACCTTGCCAGCAAGGCATTCTCCTACTGATAGGCAGGATATGTCATTGACCTCTGGTATTTCAAAACCCCTTTGAGCTACAAGATGCAATTCATTGTGCTCTTCGCTGTATAGATAAATCCATCCTTTTTGGGCATCCAAGTGGGTCAAGAGCATGGATATAGTCTCTTGCATGATCCTGTCTGTGTTTGTCTGTTTGGCAATTATCTTGGCAAAGGTTGTAAAGACCTGAAGTTCCTTTGTCCTTTGAGTTGCGCGCTTAGAGAGTTTTTTTAGCCCAGATATGTCCTGTATGGTGACTATTATCCTTTTTTCCTCAATGAAAGGAATGATGGTAATGTTGGCAGGAAAGTTATCCTTATGTTTGTTTCTTGCAAGGGTTTCAAATCTTAATCCTGTATGAAGTGTAGGCATATTATTGCTGCCCTGATAAAGGCGGGTTGCATAGAATATATCCTGAATTTTTGAATGTCCAAGACTCATAAAATCAGTTATATTTTTATTTAATAGGTCCTCCTCGGAGTAGCCAAAAATATTTAGTGCAAGGTAGTTGAAGGATACTATCTCCCAGTCATCATTAATTATAAAGACAGGCAGGTTAAGAAATTCAAAACACTTGAGCACCGCATTGTATTGACTGCTAACTATTACGCTCATCGTTGTGGATTTATTCCTTTTTGGGTCTTCTCTTTTTAAGTATATAGGCGAAATAGTCCTGGACAAATCTCCCCGAAGCCACTTTGGGTAGTTCAAATTGTAGTTCTCTATCGGATAAAAACGCAGAGTTTAGTGCCAAAAAAAGGTGTTTAGATATCTCATGGAGGCTTGTATTGAGCGCCTCTCTGTTTAGTCTGCTATAGACTAATTCTTCTTTTTCGCCTCTGTTCTTGTAGTCAGCTGCAAAAATAGGGCTTTGCATAAACTCATAGACTTTGCACCTCAAGGGCCTCTGCCTAAATAGTACGCATTGATTTTCATCGTTCAGTGGACACATATAGGCCTTGCCTTCTGGGTTATCAATTGTTTTCTCTAGTTGGAGCGCCTTTTCTATTACCCTGAGTCTCTCTTCTCTGCTGAGTAATGTGTTTATTGAGTGGTGAAGATAAGCAGCCTCAATAAGTTGAATGGTGAAGGAGGACCTGCAGCATGAACTTTTTAGATTGGCTCCACAGTCTTCAATAGGACTCGCTTTAGGTGCATTTTCCATAAGGGTTCTTTCAATCTCCGATACAAGGACTTCATATTCTGAAAAGTATGGGCTTAAATCTACCAGCGCCTTGCTTTCAAGGGAGGGTTCTCTCAGGGTCAGTTTTTTGTTGGATTTGTCATATTTTCTAAGCAAATCCCACTGGTAGTAGCTTGAAGGAGTTGACTTGATATGTTTGAGTTTCTTTTGAGCCTGTTTTAGACCAAAACCCCTCCTTAACAAGTAGCTGTTGATAAATGTGCCAGTCCTGCCAAGACCTAACCTGCAGTGTATGAGAATTTTCTTCCCAAGGAAAATAGCCTCGTCAAGCCATTCAAGGGCATCTTCCATCTCTTTTAGGGAAGGCACACTATCATCGTCCACAGGCAGATATAAGACATCAAAGCCTTGTATTCTTTCAATATCGGCGAGATCGCAAAACTCTCCGCATAGATTCACAATACCTGTGATGCCAGCCGCTTTTATCACCGATAAATCCTCTTCTGACAAGGGCGCTGCGCCAACAGCGAGGTTTTCTGTGACCCATCGAATCTTATAGGACATTATCGGACCTGCACTGCCAGAGACTCAATCTTAGCCTCAAGGTCTTGTTTCTCAATAGGTTTTATGCAGTACTCATCGGCTCCTAAATCTGCTGCCTTTTTTGCTGTCTCAAGGGTAGGGTATCCTGTCAACATAAGGGTCTTTATCTTTGGCTGAATTTTCTTCAGTTCCTCTAAGAGTTCTATACCGCTTAGCTTCTTTAGCTTTATGTCAAGAATTGCAATATCAACCTCGTTTTTTTTGCAATAGGCAATTGCATCCTCTTCCTCTGTAAAGGCATAAACGGAGTGCCCTTTTCTCTCAAGGATCCTTTTAATTACGTTAACTGCCTCAGGGACATCATCTACTGCTACTATCCTTGCCATCCCTTACCTCCTTCTGGGGATTTTCTGTATCAGAGGGTAGTTTTATTATAAACATTGTGCCCTTTTCAGGCATATCTTTTTTATCCATCCAGGGAAAGACAGTGGTTGGCGGACTCTCAAACTCAATAGAACCCTTATGATCATTGATAATGCCAAGGGTAACTGATAGTCCAAGACCTGTGCCTTTACCTACACTCTTTGTGCTGAAGAAGGGATTAAATATCCTGTCTCTATTTTTAGGGTTTATACCGCATCCTGAATCAGCAATGGTTGCCACTACCATATTATGGGTTTTATCAAGGCCTGTGCTCACCCATATTGTGCCATCGCTGCCTATGGCATCAAAGGCATTTCTAAAGAGGTTCATGAATACCTGTTCAAGTTTATCGGTATCACCATATATTGGGGGTAGGTTTTTGGAGAAACTTTTTCTTATGGCTATCCTGTTTATACTGTATGTGTGTTCTATCACAGATATGACCTGCTCAATAAGTTCATTTATGGATAGTATCTTTTTTATGCTTTCTGTGTGTCTTGAAAAGTGCAGGAGATCGGATACTATTTTTTTGCATACACGGGTGTATTTCTCTATGGTAAGCAGGTTATCGTGTGGTTCTGTGCCCTTTGGGAAGTCCTCGAGCATAAGTTGGGTGTGCCCAAGAATAATCCCTAAGGGAGTATTGATTTCATGGGCTACTCCTGCGGCAAGCTGACCAATGGATTCCATGTGCTGTGCCTTTGCAAGACGGTCATGGATCTCCCGTATTTCCGTTATGTCCCTGCTGCTGCACAGTATGCCTGTCATCTCACCCCTTGTATTGATTACAGGCATTCTCACTATATGAAACCATCTAATACTATCATTATAGGACATTTGAAATTCACCAGATATTTTAGTGGCAGTTTTTATGACCAACTGATTATCTGAGGTGTTTTTATTTGATTGTTCCGGGGGCATTATATCAGAGTCTGTTTTGTAAAGGATGTCTTCTTCTTTTTTGCCTAACAGGGCGCAGAAGGACTTGTTCACTGCAATATACCTCATTGATAGGTCTTGAAGGCTCACATAATCAGGTATTACATCAAGTATCATCCTTAGCAACTCCTTTTGTTGTTGGAGGTCCTCTTCGGTCTTGCTTAGCGTATCTATTCTGTCTTTTAAGGTGAAAACCATTATATCAAAGAAGTCGGCAAGTTCTTGTATCTCATCTCCTGCGTTTTTTTTGTAAACATTGCATTGTTGGCATCGGTCAAATTTGTCCCATATAATACCCTCTCTGCATTCAGGGCATTTAGTGCCTGCAAGATACCAACACTTTCTTATTTCATCCTTAAAGGCAGGACAATCCCTGTTTGTGCATTCCTTGATCTGCCAGCAATGTGGTAATGCCTCTTGGTTTGCATGGGCATCTAAATTACCCTTAATGACCTCCCTTGCAGCATTGTGCAGTGTTTTTATCCGCTGAGTTACTGTTTTTGAGAGCCAGGCAGCGGACAGGGCTCCTGTGGCTATACCTAAAGCTATAATGAAATATATAGTCCATCTGAGACGGTCCACTACGATCTCTGCCTCTTTATGGGATATGCCTAATCTAATAGTCCCTATGGATCTGTCACTGATAAGTATTGGTGTGGCGATATCGTATATGAGCTCTGTGCCTGTGTAGATGAGCTGTATTTTATAGGGCTCTTTGTATTTTGTTGTATTTGCCTCGATCAATCCCAAGGGGAAGCCCTCATTGAAGGTGTGTACAAGTACCTCTAAATCCCTGTTTAAAATGAAGGCATAGGAGATGTCCTTGTTTAACCTAAAGGTCTCATCGGTGAGATTCTTTAGGCTAAGAAAGTCGTAGGATAGGATTGGCTCTATAGCCCTTGAAGCAAGCATAACAGAGAGAGATACAGCCTTTGCCTGTTTTTCTTCTAACATTGACCTTGAGGCAAATTTGCCTATTAGAAAGGAAAGGGTAATTCCAAAGGCTAACAAAATGACAATTATGCTTATGGTTAGCTTTGTGCGAAAGCTTAGTTGTTTAAAGTAGTGATTTGCTCTTTCAGTAACTTTTTTGAACATTTGTTTTTTGGGAATCAATGCCAATATTTTTTAGAAGTTTCCTCACAGGGTCAAATTCTCTGTCCTCAGAGGGTATTATGGCGCTTATATGGGCTGCCTCGAGTATATGGGCATGGTTTATATCTTGACTGTTAAGATTAACAAGGGCATCCTTGACTTTGTTGACTACCTCCTGATCAATACCTTTTCTTGCAGCGAAGACCCACCCAGGATACCAGTTTGTAGCCCCTAACACCCTTATCTCTTGTATGTTTATTTTGTCCTTTACAACCTCTAAGGTGCCTTCTCTTACTGAGCCGCAGTCATATTTGCCTGCATGAACGGCTAAAACTACCTTTTCTGATTTGCCGTGTCCTTGGGCAAAGGCTATCTCTGCAAAGTCTGTCTTGTTAATGCCCAACTGCATGAAATGCCCGAGGGCAAAGATATATCCACCTGCAGATTGAGGGTCAACGGCTATCCATCTTTTCCCTTTGCAGTCCTGCACCCTTCTAACGAGGGGGTTGTCAGTCCTTGCTATTATCAAGCCCCTGAAGTCTGCCTTGCCATCTCTCTCCACGGCCCTTGCAAAGGCCTTTGCCCCATAGAGGTTTGAGAGTTCGACATAGGCGACAGGATTTGAATAGGATATGTCTATTTTCCCTTCTCCGAGCATAAGTATATGTTCATTGAAGGTCTCTGGGAATACCTGCTCAATGGCAAGTCCAGTCTCTCTGTTTAGATATTCTATTATGGGATTGTGCCTCTGATAGGAAACGGTGTGGGAGTACTGGGGCAGATAGGCATACTTTATAGTTTTCTTCTGCGATTTTATAGGCGCTAAATTTGACTTTTTGCTAAAGTCCACATATACAGGCTTTTCCTGAGAGCAGCCCGAAGATATAAACAACAACGCAATGAATACAGAGAAGGTTATTTTAAGCCACATACTATATCCCGAATCATATCAAAGCTGCTTTGATTGGGTATATCTGTCCATTTACTGTTAAGGGTCTCCTCCCTTCGGAGTATCTTGTCTTCGGCGGTGTATGCAGTAGTAATGAGTATCTTTAGAGATTTCTTCATGCAGTCTATCTCACAGTAAAGTTTGTAGTAAGATGCGTCAGACATTTGTATGCCAAAGAACTTGAGGTTTCTAATCTTGTCAAATATAGAGCTCTTCTTGTTGGGTATTATTTTATACCATGCCCTTGCCGTATTGTGATCGGTAATTGTCAAGGAATCTTGGTCTATATAATAGCTGTTACCGCTTTCACTTTTAACGATAATCCTCCATCGCTGTCCCTCTTGTTCTGACCAGGATATGATTGGAAAAACAAAGAACAGAAATAGTATGCTGTGTATAATAATCTTTGGCATTTACACCCCTGAGGCATCGCTTCCCCATATAATCTTGTGTAGTTGGAGATTGAGCCTTGCCCTGCAATTGTCTTCAATCATCCATTGGGCAAGATAATGAGGTTCAAGCATATTATGGGCAGGAGATAGAAGAATCTCACACCCTATCTTTTGGAGGTGTCTTTTTATAAATTCCATTGTCCATTGATAATCATAACGATTGGTAATAACAAACTTTACCTCATCGGAGGGCTTCAACTCCTCAATATTATTGAGATTGATGTGCCCCGACATCCCACTGCCTGGTGTCTTAATGTCCATAATGATTGTTGCTCTTCTGTCAATGTCTCTAATACTCATACTCCCGTTGGTCTCAATCATTGCCTTAAAGCCTGAATCAATAATCCTTGTTAGCAGTTCAGGAGTTTCCTCTTGAATTAAGGGTTCACCGCCAGTGATTTCAATAAGCCTTATTCCCTTTGTCCTATTGAGGGTTGATATTATATCTGTTATAGATAAATCCCTACCTCCTCCATAGGCGTATTTAGTGTCACAATAAAGACATCTAAGATTGCATCCAGAGAGTCTTATGAATTGACAGGGCATTCCAGCATAGGTTGATTCTCCCTGAATACTTGTAAATATCTCTGTTACTTTCACAGCTTGAATCTTGCCTCTTTGACATTGCCATTTTTATCAAATTCAAGGGTCACATAAAAACGGTTGCCCCCAATGTATGCATAGGCAAGATCACGCCAAATTAGGGTTGCCCCGGTTTCTCTCCTTGAAACCTCAGCATAGGGAAACTTGGCAAAGTATAAAAAGTTTTGCACCACTGGGCTATTTTTTGATGCCTCTATCAAAGGGTTTGACTGGTTTTTATCAAAGGTCTCAACGGTAACTACCCTTCGGGAGAAGAGGTCAACAGTGCCGATTTTTGTGCCCTCTGAGGTCTTTGTTAGAAAGGACCAGGTGAGGAAATCATTGGGTATAGGATATACTCTGTATATATTTGCATCGATGTTTTTCTTTAAAAAGGCCCTTGCCTCACCCTGCAAATAATACCTTGCACCAATAACTATACATATTGTCAACAGAGCGGTAGCAGCTATTATAGGCGCTTTTTTTTTGTTTAATATGCCGAAGACAAGGGATGCCAATAGGGGTATAGATATCCATGGTTCAATGATAAAGGTAAGGTCTAGGGCGTACTGGTTCCAATCAAGGGGTGCGAGTATTCTAGTCCCATACTGATTTGTCAGATCAAGGGCAATGTGGAGCCCATAGCATATAAATGATAAGGCAAAGGCATAGAGAAATCCGCATTTTCTTCTAAATAGGATGGCAATAAACAAAGATGCAGCAAAAAGGGACAAGAGGCTATGGGTTATCCCTCTGTGGTATCTTAGCAAGACATCAGAACCCCACATCCTAGTTATGTAGTCTATGTCGGGAAGCAATGAGGCAATTATTGCTATTGCGAGGGCAGCCTTTCTGTTAAAACCAATTTGTTTGACCGTTATTCCTGTAAGGGTGTGTGTAATAGGATCCATGGGATTTTGTAATTTATCATTAAATTGCTTTAAGCGTCAAAGGAAAGTGTGCTAATATATCCAGCAAATGGACCTGCATCAACTTAAAATATTTGTTTTTGTTTATAAGCACAGGAGTTTTTCAAAGGCTTCAGAGGAGATTAATCTTACCCAGCCTACAGTAAGTGACCATATAAGGTCACTGGAAGAAGAGCTCAAATGCCGTCTCTTTGATAGGCTTGGGAGAAGTATAATCCCCACGGCTGAGGCTGATTTAATATACCCTAAAGCCGTAGACCTCATTGAACGTTCTGAGACAATAAAAGAGTTGATTTTTCAATCTAAGGACAGGATAGGGGGAGAGATTGTAATCGGCGCAAGCACAATACCTGGAACCTATCTCTTGCCTAACTTTATCAAAACTTTTAAAGCCCTTTATCCTGAGGTCACCTTTCATGTATTGATTGCGGACTCATCGGGTGTCTATGAGAAGTTGATAAATCATGACATACTTATGGGTATGATGGGAGTCGTAATTGAAGATGAGGCGCTTTTATATGAACCCTTTTATGATGAAGAACTTGTGCTTGTATCATCCCCAAGCCTAAACTATCCTACGGAGATAAAACCTGAGGCTATGAAGAATATCCCCTTTGTGCTCCGCGAGCCTGGCTCAGGCACGAGAAAAGAGACGGAAAATATTTTCAAGAAGGTTCGTATTAACTATAAAGATATCAATGTAGTTTCTACGCTTGGTTCTACAGAGGCAGTCAGGGAGGCAGTAAAGGCAGGATTGGGTTGTTCTGTCTTATCAGCTTTGGCTGTAAAGGATGAATTAAGGCACGGGCTTGTCAAGAAGATAGCAATCAAGGGAGTGCAAATGAAACGAAAACTGTATATTGTAACCCACAGAAAGAGGAGTGTTCCTAAGAGATATGAGTTATTTAAAGGACATGTTCATAGAACCTACGGAGCCTGTTAGATGAAGGCAAACAATGGCAGAGTGAAAGGGAAGAAGAAGATATCTTTCTCCCTTGTTACAGTTCCTTTTTTGATATTCCTGTTTGTTGTTATTGCCCTTCCTGTAGTTGTTTATCTTTATCATGACAACTTCTTCTTTGCAAGCTATCACAAGGATGTTATCTTTTCCTCTATGAACGACAAGAAGGATAGCATTGAGCGGTGGTTTTTAGATAAGAAAGGAGCCCTTGAGTCATTGGCTGAGGAGCCTAAATTTAAAGAAAAGTTCACATTCCTAATGTCCTCCCCTGACTCTACAGCACCTAAAAAGGGCTTAAAGGGTGTTCAGACACTCAGGGAACAAGCAACAGGGGATTTGAGGAAACTATTGCTCTCCGAGGTATCTAACAGTGACTTTAGCCTTATTTCCATTATATCTAAAGAAGGAGGCATAGAGATCAGTTCTTCCACTGACCTTATAGGTGTTTCTTTAGCAGAGACGGATCTGTTTAAAAACCTGATCTCAAAGACCGAGAGGACAGTCTTTTTAGGGTTTTGGAAAGAGTCTGCAAAGGGCTACGAGATTGATATTGTTTGTCCCTTGAGGGATGACAAAGGGGATGTTCAGGGTTATCTGCATGGGGCAGTGAATATCTCAGGACTAGTTTCAATTATTGCGAGACCTTACACTAAATATATGACCTTTGAGATTGTTGACAGCCAGGGAAGCGTATTGATTTCTCCAGACACTAAATTAATAAGTTCAAAGAAGCACAGTCCTCTTGTACTTGAAGTCAGAGATACCTTGCAGTATCATGAGGGGGCAATTGTCAATGTGTCTGCATTAAAAAACCTAAGGCTCTTTATCATGCAAAGGGTAGAACCCTTTTATGTCCTTTATCCCCTCTTTGAGGCTTTATTGATTTATGCAATATTTGTTCTGATGGGTTTTATGTTATTGCTGTATCAAGGACTTTTTGTTCGTTCAAGGGTCTCAAAACCCTTGACAAAGTTGTTGAGTTTTGTAAGGTCTTCTGCCGCAGGTGTACGCTCTGTAGTTTTACAAAAGAACTATCCCCGTGAGATAGACAACCTTATCAATGCTGTGCAGCAGATAATTAATGAGTTTGTGTTTGTAAGGCAACAACCTCCTCAGGTGATAGATAAAAAAACTGATAGCATGCCTGTAGTTCCTGAAAAAAACCTTCAGAGAGAGAACCCTCAAGGGGTAGAAGACTTACAACAACTTGCCCCTTTGGTAGAATTGTTAGATGAGGCATCAGAGCAATTAAAATTGTCCCTTGTTAGGGATTTGTCTTTTGTCTCTAAGACAACAGGCGATTCAGCTCAACAACAGGGGGCTTATTTATTAAAAAGAAACACTATGATGCTATCCTGTGTAATAGACAACTATAGATTTTTACAATCCTCTAAAAGTGGCATTATGAAAGAGGCTCTATCCATAGTAAGGGCAAGGGATGTCTTTAATGAAATACTATTGGAGACAGATAGGTTGAAAGAGGTGTTTTCTGTAGAGACAGTAACGGAATTTGATGATTCCTTAGAATCTTTGGATTTTGAGGTTAACAGAGCAGTACTTTTGAGAATAATAATGAACATTATCGACGCTGCCTATTGTTTTACTAATGAAGGAACGATCACTGTCATGTTATTACGCAGTAACAATGAAGAGGGTAGGGCTTTTTTGAACCTTTATGTATCTGATACAGGTGTTGGTTATGATAATAATGAGCTTGACCTTATAAGCAAAGGAGAGGTATCCATCAATCCTGCCCTCTCGGTTGCCTTTGTGCTTTCAGACATTGCAGGGTATGATTTTAAGGTGAGTTCTATCAAGGATAAAGGTTCTGTATATAATCTGAGATTTAGGGTTGACAGATAAGTCTTGATTTAGGTATATTTACCGACTATGAGAACACCATTTATATCAGCTAACTGGAAGATGAACAAGACTGTGGATGAAACGGTCACTTTTTTTAAGGAATTTATACCCTTGGTTAATGATGCAAAGGATGTGGATATTGTTATAGCACCTCCCTTTACATCGCTACAGGCGGCAGCATCAATAATAAAGGGCACCAACATAAGCCTTGCGGCACAAAATGTGCACTTCCAAGAGAAGGGAGCTTATACAGGAGAGATATCTCCTGTTATGTTGTCAGAGATAGGATGCTCTTTTGTTATTATAGGTCATTCTGAGAGGAGGCAGTATTTCTTCGAGACCGATGAGATGGTCAACAAGAAGATACAGACTGCCCGTAAATATGGCTTAGATGTGATTGTGTGTGTGGGTGAATCTCTTCAGGAGCGAGAGGCAGGCAAGACCTTTGAGGTCTTGAAAAGACAGGTTGTTAGTGGCTTGAAGGATATACCTTCTGATTCCCTCGTCATTGCCTATGAACCTATATGGGCTATTGGAACAGGAAAGACTGCTACTACTGAACAGGCTCAGGAGGCACACAATTTTATTAGAGATCAATTGAGCGCCCTTTACCCTGAGGCATCTAAGGAGATAAGGATTCTCTATGGAGGGAGCGTTACCCCAGATAACATTGATGCCCTTATGGCTTGTCCAGATGTAGATGGCGCCCTCGTTGGTGGTGCAAGTCTCAAGGCAGAGAGCTTTGCAAAGATAGTAAATTTTAAAAGGAGTCTATAGACCTTGATTACATTGATTACTATACTGCATATAATTGTATGTTTGTTTTTAGTTTGCATTGTGTTGCTTCAGAGCGGTAAGGGGGCTGAGATGGGAGCTGCCTTTGGAGGGTCAAGCCAGACCCTTTTTGGTAGTCGTGGCGCAGCCACCTTCTTGAATAAGTTGACTACTGTCTCTGCAGTGCTATTTATGGTAACCTCGCTTACCCTTACAGTTATAACGACAAAACCTTCTTCTGTAATTAAGGATACGCCAATGCCTCCTTCCCAAAGTCAATCAGTGCCTCAACAGGTGCCCCAGCAGATACCTCAGGAGCCTATCTCAAAAGGTCCTGCTAAATAACACCTCTTTTAATGAGAGGTTCCTGATTCTTGGAGGACTCTTCTATAGGACAAATTCCTAATCTCCTAAAAGGCTTTCTCTTTCTTAGTATCGTTGCTTTACTATTGATTTCGGGTCTTTGTGCATGCACAAGGGAACCTGACATAAAGCAGCCAAATACTCTAACCATTGCCTCGCTTGCTGATGCCAAGAGATTGCTTCCTATGTTAGCCTCTGATAGCGCTTCTGCATCAATTGCAGGTCACCTGTTCAATGGATTAACAAAATATGACAAGGACCTTACTATAAAGGGTGACCTTGCAGAGTCATGGGATATCAGCGCTGACGGATTAGTAATAACCTTTAATCTAAGAAAGCAGGTGCTTTGGCATGATGGGAGGCCTTTTACCGCTGATGATGTTATCTTTACCTATCAAACGGTCACTAATCCAAAGGTGCCTACACCCTATAGCAGTAATTATGGCCCTGTATCAAGCGTAGAAAAGGTTGATTCTCATACCCTAAGGGTTACCTATAAAGAACCCTTTGCCCCATCCCTTGAGGCGTGGGGTATGGGTATTATCCCAAGGCATGTATATGAGGGAAGGGACCTTAGGGCTCCAGAGATCAACAGAAATCCTATAGGCACAGGACCCTATAAGATGGGAGAATGGGTATCGGGACAAAAGATAGTGCTTGAGGCCTTTGATAAGTATTATGAAAAAAAGCCAAATATTCCAAAGATTATCACCCGTATTATACCTGATACTGCAACTATGTTTCTTGAGCTTAAGTTTGGTGGAGTTGATTATATGGGACTTACTCCTCCGCAGTACAAACTTCAGGCAGAGGGAGATTATTTTAAGAGGTATTTCCAGAAATTTAGATATCCATCCTTCAGTTATACCTATTTAGGTTTTAATTTAGAGAATCCTCTTTTTCGGGATAAAAGGGTAAGGCAGGCAATAAGTCATGCGATTGATAAAGAGGAGATAATAGCTGGTGTGCTGATGGGATATGGACAGATATGTACCGGCCCTTTTCCGCCTGAATCCTGGGCATACAACCCAAGGGTTGAGGGATTCCCCAAAAACCTTGAAAGGGCATTAGAGTTGCTTGCACAGGCAGGATGGAAACCTAATAGTGCCGGGATTATTGAAAAGTCAGGTATGCCCTTCCGCTTCACAGTTATTACAAACCAGGGCAATGATGCGAGGCTCAAGACTGCTCAAATCATTAAGGAACAGCTTAAGAAGATAGGCATTGACATGACAATAAAGGTATTAGAATGGCAGGCTATGCTTCATGAATTTATAGATAAAAAGAGATTTGAGGCGGTGATAATGGGTTGGTCCCTTTCCAGGGACCCTGATGCTTATGATATATGGCATTCAACAAAGACAAAGGAAGGCGAGTTTAACTTTGTTTCTTATAAGAACGAAGAGGTTGATAGGTTATTATTAGAGGGAAGACGGAGATTTACCATTGAACAAAGAAAGGGCATATATCAGCGGATACATGAGATAATCGCTGAGGATCAACCCTATATCTTTCTCTATGTGCCTGATGCCTTGCCAGTGCTGCACAAACGATTTAAGGGTGTTCAGAGATCGCCTATAGGTATATGGTATGACCTTATTAACTGGCATGTGCCTGCAAACAAGATAGAATGGTACCAATAGAAGGGGAATTTTTTTGAAATCTATAGACAGTGCCTTGTCCTTTATTGACTTAGAAAACAGGAGATGATCCTTTGAATTTCAAGACAGTGGCTATTTTAGGAGTAGGGCTATTAGGGGCATCTCTTGCCTCTTCCATAAGAGAAAGGGGATGTAGGGCTAGGATATTAGGATATGGACGCACTGAACCCAATCTTCGCTTTGCCCTTGAAAGGGGGATAATTGATGGTTATAGCATGGATATTAAAGAGGTTTGTCTTGAGGCGGACCTCATAGTTCTATCTACGCCGGTTGGGAGTTTTATGCCAATTGTTAGAGAAATAGCCCCTATTATTAAAAGGGATGCCCTTGTTACTGATATAGGAAGCGTAAAGGGAGACCTGGTTTATAGTATAGAATCGGTGATAGGAGATGGTTATGTGGGTTCTCATCCCATAGCAGGGAGTCATGATTCTGGGGTGAGATATTGCGATAGCAGACTATTTCAGGATGCCCTATGTATTATTACACCTACAGAGAATACTGGCGCAGAGTTTATTGAAAGGACCGTGAGTCTTTGGGAATTTGTAGGTTGCAGGATTGATTATATGGATCCCTATGAACATGATGAGATATACAACTTAGTGAGTCATTTCCCTCATCTGCTTTCTTATTGCCTTGTGAATGTGGTAAAGGATATACGAGGCGATGCTGTTTCTTTTGCGGGCAAGGGTTTTAGGGATATGACAAGGATTGCAGCGAGCTCCCCTGAATTGTGGCGAGATATTATAATGCTTAATAAAGATAATGTGATGAATGCTATTGTTAGACTTAAAGATGAGCTTTCAATGTTGCAGGATTGGTTAAGCAGTGGGGAGGTATCAAAGATTGAAGAGTATTTCACAAAGGCACAGAGGATAAGGAGGGGGATGTAGATAATAACTGCCCCTTTATTAGCCTCTGTGCTCCTTTGGATTAAAACAATAAACCCCAAAAAACCGCCCAAACTACAGCGCGCATAGAAACACTTCAATTAAAGGGGTTCTTATAATCAGCCCCATAGTAGGCTTTTGTAATATATCCTTAATCTCTCATTTTTTCTGATAGGATATTGCCCCTGTTATTGACAACCTTTATTTGCAAGGGCATCTGCCCAAGGGCATGGGTAGAGCAGCTAAGACAGGGGTCGTAGGCCCTTATAACAGCTTCAACCCTGTTTATCATGGATTCTGTGATCTCAGGTCCATTCATATAGTGCCTTGCCACCTGTAGCACACTTTGGTTTATGGCTAAGTTGTTATTGCCTGTGGCTACGATCATGTTTGCCCACTGCATGAGGCCCTTGTTATCCACCTTGTAATGATGGAACAATGTGCCTCTGGGGGCTTCAACGCAGCCTACACCTTCGTATTCATTTACATTTGCAAAGGCCCTTATGTGGGTGTCGAGTATGTCTGGATCTCTTAGTAGCTGATCTTCCAGTTCAAGGGCAGCTAATATCTCAATCAGCCTTGCATAGTGATTGTGGAATGAGCTAAGCACTGGTCCCCTTTCAAGGTCTTTAAACTCGGCCCATTCAAGATTTGCCAAGGGTGTGCTGAAACCATTGCATACATTGAGCCTTGCAGCAGGTCCAACCCTGTAGATTCCTGTAGGATATCCCTGTGGTTTGAAATAGGGTGATTTGAGATAGGAGAACTCCTCCACAGATTCACCAATGAATTCCTTGTATCTTGTAGGTTCAATCATGTCAACAACTATAGCGCCCTTTGAATCTATGAAACGGAGATAGCCGTCGGTAACCTCCCAGTTGCCATCTTTGTCAACAAGCCCCAAAAACATGGATGGGAAATTACCAAAGGTCCTTATCTCCTTGCGGAATTCTTCAATGATCCTCTTAAAGAAGGATAAGGTCTTCTGGACAATCTCTATCCCCTCAGGTATCTCTGCAAGCATCATGTCTCTATGTTCAATGGACAAGGGTTCGTTAACACCTCCAGGTACTACCCATGCTGGATGTACCCTCTTTTTGCCGAGCCACTCCACAATGTGACCACCTATCTGTCTTAGCCTTATGCCGTCCTTTGCAAGCTGTGGGTTTTTTGCTGCCAAACCAGCGATGTTTCTTGTGGTGGGGTCAGAATCAAAACCTAACAGTAGGTCTGGTGATGAGAGGTGAAAGAAGCTCAATGCATGAGACTGGATAAACTCTCCGCAGTTTAGCAGCCGCCTTATCTTAACGGCTGCACGAGGTATCTTTACCCCGAGTATGGCGTCACAGGCCTTGGCTGCAGCAAGGGAATGGCTCACAGGGCATATGCCGCATATCCTCTCTACTATAGAGGGCATCTCAGTAAAGGGTCTTCCTTCAACGAACTTCTCAAAGCCTCTGAATTGTGTTACCGCAAATCTTGCATCCTTTACGCTGTTATCGTCATCAAGAAAGATGGTTACCTTTCCATGTCCTTCTATCCTAGTGACTGGTTCTATGATTAATTCACGAGCCATTATTACCTCCTGATAGTTTTAAAATCATTTCCCGAAGCGGGTTTTCCCTGTTAGGTCTGGTATTCTGCCCTGAAGCAGCTCTGTTATTGCAAAAAAGATAACATCTGCAGGCGGAGGACACCCTGGAAGAAATATATCAACGGTAACAACCTCATGTATTGGCCTTGTCTGAGGCAAGAGATGAGGTATGCCTATTAGGGGTGTTTTATGGTTTATGTCTGCGTTCTCAAAATATGCCCTTTGAAAGATATCCTTGGTTGGATAATAGTTTCTCATGCCTGGTATGTTTGCCGTTATAGCACAATCTCCAAAGGAGACCAGTGTTTTAGTGTTTTGTCTTATCTTTATTATCTTTTCCTCATCCTCATCACTGCTTACTGCGCCCTCTACAAAGGTAACATCTACCCCCTGAGGAAAGTCCTTGAAATCTACAAGGGGTCCGTAAACTATGTCAGCAGCAGAGAGCACATCGAGTATCCTTTCGTCTATATCAAGGAGAGACATATGACATCCTGAGCATCCGTCGAGCCATGTGGTGGCAAATTTTATCTTTCCCATAGGATTAACTCCTTTCTCGCATTAATTTAAGATAGGGCAGAAACTGTCTGCGCTTTTCCATCTCAGCAACGGATTTGCCCTTTTCCGTGAGTGCCCCTGTGGGACATACATGCACACATTTTCCGCAGCCGGTGCAGGTCTTTGACTCTCCCCAATCTTGCATCAGGTCTGTGATTATCCTTGCTGTAATACCCCTGCCCATAATGTCCTTCGTATGGGCCCCTTCTACCTCATGACATACCCTGACGCATCTGCTGCAGAGTACGCATCGGTTATGGTCAGCAATGAAGCGGTCATGGGTTGCATCTACGGGCATCTTTGGAAAAATGTAGGGAAATTCTACATGGGTCAAGCCCAGTTTGAGTGCCAGTCCTTGCAATTCGCAATGACCGTTTGATACACAGGCAGAGCAGATATGATTCCTCTCAGTGAACAAAAGGGCAAGGATGCCTCTACGGTATTCCATTATCCTTTCTGAGTTAGTCGTCACTACCATACCTTCTCTTATTAGGGTCGTGCATGAAGGCGTGAGTCTTGGCATTCCCTTTATTTCAACTATACACATACGACAGCCCCCATACTCTGTCAGTCCATCAAGATGGCATAGGGTTGGTATAAATATGTCGTTTTCCCGTGCCACTTGCAGTATGGTTTCGTCATGCCTGCCTCCAACTTCTTTGCCGTCAATTACTAATGTCTGTATCTGTGATACCTTTTTCATTGGCGACCTCCGCTTTTCATATTGCATACCCCTGCAGGACAGGCCTTGTCAATTACATGGGCAAGGTACTCATCCTTGAAATAATGCATTGTGCTCATTACTGGATTTGGCATGGTCATTCCAAGCCCGCAGAGGCTGGTGTTTTTGATAAGATCGCAGAGTTTCTCCAGTAGATGAATGTCTTGCATCCTGCCCTGTCCTCGGGTTATCTTGTTTAGGAGGTGATACATCTGGGCTGAACCGTCTCGGCAGGGCACACATTTGCCGCAGGATTCGGTCATACAGAACTCTACAAAGAACTTTGCCACATCTACCATACAGGAGGTGCTGTCCATTACAATCATGCCTCCTGAGCCCATAATTGAACCGAGTTTTGTAAGGGAATCGTAATCCACAGCGATGTCGAGATGCTCCTCTGTGATACATCCTCCAGAGGGACCTCCTGTCTGAACAGCCTTAAATTTGCTGCCTTCAGGAATGCCTCCACCTATATCAAAGACAATATCCCTAAGGGTTGTCCCCATGGCAACTTCAATAAGTCCAGTGTTATTTATCCTGCCTGCAAGGGCAAAGACCTTGGTGCCTCTGCTTTTCTCTGTGCCAAAT
Source organism: uncultured bacterium (assembly GCA_937949555.1). GTDB lineage: Bacteria > Nitrospirota > Thermodesulfovibrionia > Thermodesulfovibrionales > Dissulfurispiraceae > DUZI01. Next base: position 43,517 of record CALEDV010000013.1, read on the forward strand.
CCTGCAAACCAGTCACTGCCATTTCTTATTATGGTTGGTACATTGGCAAAGGTCTCCACATTGTTTATCAATGTGGGACAACCCCAGAGCCCGTGTTCGGCGGGATAGGGGGGTCTGGGGCGAGGATTTCCCCTGCTGCCTTCAATGGATGCTATAAGGGCAGTCTCTTCTCCACAGACAAAGGCCCCTGCGCCCAGTCTCAGTTTTATCTCAAAATTGAAGGTTGTATTGAAGATGCCTCTGCCCAGTACTCCAAGTTGTTCTGCCTGAGCAATGGCCTTTTTGAGCCTCTTTATTGCGAGGGGGTACTCAGCCCTGACATATATGAATCCCTTGTCAGCCCCCACTGCATAGCCAGCTATTGCCATTCCTTCAAGTACCCTATGGGGATCGCTCTCAAGCACGCTCCTATCCATGAATGCCCCTGGGTCACCTTCATCGGCATTGCAGATAACATACTTCTGGGGGCCTGAGGCCTTCATTACGGTAGTCCATTTCAGGCCAGTAGGATAGCCTCCTCCTCCTCTTCCCCTTAGTCCACTCTTTACAATCCTCTCAATTACCGATGAAGGGGTCATATCACGGAGGGCAGCAAATAGTGATTCATATCCCCTACGGGCGATATACTCTTCAATGCGCTCGGGATCTATTGCCCCAAAATTTTCAAGGACTATTTTTTGCTGTTTTTTAAAGAAAGACATATCGGAAGAACAGGCTAATCTGCTTACAGGAGAGCCAGTAAGGGCATCTATTATCTCAGGGACATCAGAAACTGTCACAGCCTTGTAAATAGTGCTTGAGGGTTCTACAGAAACCAGAGGTCCAGCAGTGCAAAGACCAAGGCATCCTACCCCTTTTGCATTACACCACTTTTCAATGCCCCTTTTATCAATCTCTCTCTTAAAGGCATCCAATAGTTCTTGACTCCCACAAGACAGGCATCCTGCGGCAACACATACATTAATTGTATGCTCGAATTGCCCCTGCCTTTCATTTTCAATCTTCGCTATTTCTTGTAGTTCCTCAAGAACCATTTTCAAACCACCTCCCTATCGTATTCATAACAGTTTCAGGGGTTTGTTTGCCTGACACTGCACCGTCATATACAACGGCAGGCGCAAGACCACAGGCGCCAAGGCATCGAGCAGTCAGGAGAGAAAGCTTATTGTCTTTGGTAGTTTCTCCAGGGCCAATATCATAGGTTTTGCCAATTTCATCAAGTATCGCCTTAGCGCCACCTATGTAACAAGCAGTCCCTGTACAGACTACACAGGTATGCTCTCCCTGAGGCTTGAGGGTAAAAAAGTGATAAAAGGTAGCTACACCGTAAACCTTACTAAGGGGTACGCCAAGTTTGTCAGATACATAACGCATTAAATCTAAGTCAATAAACCCATAGGTTTCCTGTATGGCATGAAGGGTTTCAATCAGTGCGTTAGGTTCATTGCCATGCATACGCATGGTTCTGTCAACAATACGGAGCCTTCTGTCTTCCTGTTGCTTACTCTGTGCCTCTTGAAGGGCCATTTTCAACCTCCTTTATTTTTCTCCTATTATGAGCGATGTAGATAACACACTTTTCGCAGCCTTTGAGGTTTGCCATGCTACAGAGATGTTTCTTTGATTCCCAACATTGTTTGTTTTTGTGGATAAAGGCAGTGCAATTAGTCATGACCTCTTTGGGACACTCCCTTATTTCCCAGCAAGGTGCATAATTTAAGAGTTTTATCAGCCCCTCAATGCTTATCTTGTCTTTATGTATTGCGTCTCTAATGCATATTAGCCAAGATATGTCGTTTTCGGAGAAGTAGCGGTGGTTGTTTCGCCTGATGGGATGTATAAGCCCTCGTCTTTCATATAGCCTTATGGTTTGTTCGGTAATCCCCACCATCTCTGCGACTATGCCTATAGAATAAACAGGCTTTTCTTCCTTTTTTATGTCTACAGGGGGCTTGTTTATTGTTTTTTTTCTCATTTCTGAATTTCTGATTACTGTAATTATAAGATATGCTAATAAAACATTATTGAATATCGCCTGTCAATAGCGATGTTTGTTTGACATTACAGGGGAATTCAGTTATTTTATCTTCATGTCTGTAGGAACTCCGCTGCTTGGCCAATTGTTGTTAAAGGCAAATCTCGTTACCGAGGCTCAGCTCAACGAGGCCATCAAGATTCAAAGGCTTGAAGGCAAGAGGCTCGGTTCAGTCTTAGTTAAGATTGGGGCTATAAATGAAGAGAGCCTGATAACCTTTTTAAGCAGGCAGTATAGCGTGCCGGCCATTAATCTATCGGAACAAAGAATTGATATTACCCTCCTAAAACTCATCCCTTACGATACTGCTAAACGCTATCAGTTGATCCCTATCTCAAAGGAGGGAGGGGCGCTGAAGGTTGCAATATCTGACCCCTCAAATAGCCTTGCCATCGATGATGTAAAGTTTATAACAGGCATGAAGGTTTCTGCATATGTAGCTGCTGAGTCGTCAATAATGGATGCTATAGAGAAGTATTATTCGCATAAGGACTCTATCAAGCTGGCGGCTGAACAAAAGGGCAAGGCAGGTCTCCAGAAGACCCAGGTCAAGGTTGACACAGAGGTTGAGGATCTAACAAAGGTCATTGGCAGTGCTATGGAAGAGATGACCGTTGTTGAGGAGAAGGAAGAGGCACCTATAGATCAGGTAGATGCCCCAATAGTGAAACTGGTAAACGGGATTTTATTAAATGCCCTTAGATCAAGGGCAAGTGACATACACATAGAGCCTTCTGAGGAGATGCTAAGGGTTAGGTATAGGATTGATGGGGTGCTCCAGCCAGTTTTAAAGCTTCCTGTAAAGATGAAAAATGCTATTACCTCAAGAATCAAGATCATGTCTCATCTTGACATATCTGAAAGAAGGCTTCCACAGGATGGAAGAATAAAGCTGAAGATTGGAGGAGACAGGGAGATAGACTTCCGTGTATCGACCCTTCCAACTATCTTTGGAGAGAAGATTGTTATGAGGCTTTTGGATAAGTCCAATCTCCAACTTGAGTTAAATAAATTAGGTTTTGATGAGAAACAACTTTTAGATTTCCTTGAGGCTATTGAGAAGCCCTATGGGATGATACTTGTTACAGGTCCAACTGGAAGCGGAAAGACCACTACCCTCTATTCAGCATTATCTCATCTCAACAAGCCTGGGGTAAACATAATGACTGCCGAGGACCCTGTGGAGTACAACTTCTTTGGCATCAACCAAGTGCAGATGAAGGAGGACATAGGACTTAACTTCGCTGCAGTATTGAGGTCCTTTTTGAGGCAGGACCCTGATATCATACTGGTTGGCGAGATTAGAGACTTTGAAACTGCTGAGATAGGAATCAAGGCAGCCCTTACGGGACATCTTGTTTTAAGCACCTTGCATACTAATGATGCGCCAAGCACTGTAACGAGGCTTATAAACATGGGAATAGAACCAGTCCTCATATCTACCTCAGTGGTGTTAATACTTGCCCAGAGGCTTGCCCGTCGTATATGCACTGCCTGTAAGACCGAACAGACAGTAAGTGAATCGGTGCTTGTGAAGTTGGGATGTTCCCCTGAAAGGGCAAAGTCCATTAAATGTTTTGCAGGTAAGGGTTGCCCTGAATGCAACAATACTGGTTATAGAGGTAGGCTTGCTATACATGAGATCATGCCTGTCAAAGAAGAGATAAAGGAGCTTATACTGCAGGGGGCTTCTGCTGCTGAGATCAAAAAAGAGGCTATTCGTTTAGGAATGTCCACACTAAGACAAACGGGCATTAACAAGATTGAGCAGGGATTAACTACAATAGAAGAGGTAATCAGGGTAACCTTTGAAGATTAATATATGTTGATTGACCTCCTTACTATTATGATTGAACGAGGTTCTTCGGATCTCTATCTCTCCACAGGTGCAAAGCCTAAGATCAGAAAGGACGGCATACTGATTGATATTGATGAATTCCCAGCCCTCTCGCCTGAGGAGACCAAAGATCTCTGCTATTCTATTTTAAGCGATTATCAGAAAGAGACACTGGAGTCTAATTATGAGATTAACCTATCTTTTGGTATAAAGGGTCTCAGTCGTTTTAGGGCCAGCATTTTCATCCAGAGGGGTGCTGTGGCTGGTACCTTTAGGGCTGTCCCCTTTAACATACGCAGTATAGATGAACTTGGCCTGCCTCCACAGGTGAAAGAACTAACAACCAGGACCCATGGGATTGTGATAGTCAGTGGCCCAAGGTCAAGCGGCAAGTCTACCACACTTGCCTCAATGATAGATGCGATAAATAGCACAAGAAAATGCCACATAATTACCCTTGAAGATACAATAGAATTCCTGCACAGTCATAAGGAGGCGCTTGTAAATCAACGGGAGATGAATGACCCTTCGGGTTCCCTATTGAGTTATACAAAGGGCATTTTAAGGCAGGACCCTGATGTGGTTTTATTCGGGGAGATTGGAGAGCCTGAATCAGTAGAGGCGGTTTTGATGATTGCAGAGACAGGTCGTTTAGTGCTTGCAGGTATGACCACGCCATCGGCAGCATTGACTATCAAGAGAATAACTGAGGTATTCCCGCCTCATAGACACGAACAGATAAGGTATAAGTTATCTACCCTTTTAGAAGGCATAATATCTCAGCAATTGCTTCCTCGCAAGGATACAAGGGGGAGGGTAGTTGCCACAGAGGTATTTATTCCAACTGCTGCCGTTAGAAGCCTTATAAGGGATGATAATCTCAAACAGGTGTATTCTCTGATGCAGGGGCTCCAGGGGATGCAAACTATGAACCAATCGCTTATGGGTCTTTACGAAAGGGGCATTATAGACCGTCAGACCGCAGTGGATGCCTCTCCTGTCCCTGAAGAGCTGAATCTATTGCTCAATAAGAATGCCCTTATCAACAGGGCTAAATTGAAGTTGTCCTAATATCTACATGAAATTTAAATAAGGAGGTATTGATGATGAGACGGTTAGTTTATTCCATTGCTATATCGTTGTTGCTTTTTGCCTGTGCAGGCATATTCGGAAAACCCTCTGAAAATGTAGTCTTTACACTGGAGTCTGTGGATGTAGATTCAGACCTTTTAACGGAAGGTGCCAACATAGTGGGCTCTATAATTGATATCCTCACTGGTCGTGCCTCTCAACGAAAGACAGATATGCCTTTTACAATAACAGTGAGGGTAAAAAACAACAATGCCTTTGCCATTGAGATTAATAGAATTACCTACAACCTGAGGGTGCAGGAATATGATTTTGGAAGGGGTGAGTATTTGTTTACGGGCTCAACCATGAGGGTCGAGCCAGGATATGACAGGATAATAAGGCTTCCCCTTAATGTACCCTACAATAAAGTCATTGAAAGGGTTGTAAAGGGTATATACAGACAGGAAGTCAATGTAACCCTAATGGGTGAGGCTAACGCTGTATATAGTGGTGGCGACTTTGTAGTCTCCTATGCAACAGAGAGGTCAAGGGTAAAGCTTTTGAGATAAGCTATAGACCGGTTTCACTCCAATTGTTTGTTTCCTCAATCACTATGAAGGCTTAGTTGTTTTACACTAAGGACCTGCTAATAACAAAATTCAAGCAATTCTGGGAATTAATTATAGGAGCTTGCACATTTTTAGGTAATTTGTTAATTTATTGATCATGTTTAGGTATTATGAAGTCATAGAGCAACTTCCTTTAGACGTCAAGATCCCTTTATTAAGGATGGTAGAACTTCTTAGAGAGGAACTTTTAGAGACCGTTAAGAAGTCTGACTTTGATGATTTAAAGGGTGTGGTTAGAGAGCTTGCCGAGGCCCAGAAGAGGACTGAGCTCAAGGTAGGAGAGCTTGCCGAGGCGCAGAAGAAGACTGATCTAAAGCTAGGAGAGCTTGCCGAGGCCCAGAAGAGGACTGAGGCCCGTCTTGATTCACTAACCCAAAGGGTAGAAGAGCTTGCCGAGGCCCAGAAGAGGACTGAGCTCAAGGTAGGAGAGCTTGCCGAGGCCCAGAAGAAGACTGAGGCCCGTCTTGATTCACTAACCCAAAGGGTAGAAGAGCTTGCCGAGGCCCAGAAGAGGACTGAAGATGCATTAATAAAGCTAATAAAAGAGCATGATAAGACAAGGGAGATCCTTGGTGGTCTTTCTGATACAGTAGGATATGGTTTAGAGGATAAGATAATGCCTTACATCAATGATTTTGCAAAGAAGGAGTTTGCTATAGAGACAACCCTTATTGAAAGAAGAAACATAGTTTATAGTAATGGCAGATATGATGAAGTGAACATATATGTAGAGGGTACCAAAAAAGGGGATAGGGTTTATATAGTAGGTGAATGTAAGGCCAGACCAAGCAAGAAAGAGATAGAAAGGTTTATGTCTCAATTAAAGAGGATAAAGGATTATCTCAAGGCGCCAGTGTATTCGTTTATTGTTGGATATACCTATTCCCCAGAGGTAGAGAGACATCTTAAGGAGAGGTATCCTGACTTGAAGGTAATGAAGAGTTTTGAATTTGAGCTTAAGTATGAAAGGAGATAGGGTTTACTGTAGTATGTGGTCAATTTTTGCTATCACTAAATTGCCGATAGAAGTAATAGGACGCCCATATTTTACTGATATCCACTACCAGTGTAACTTTTTGGCATAAAAAGACCTTTAAGACCACCAACTCAGCTATCTCATCAAGAGATTAGTTTTGCAAAATAATGGCTTTTAGGGCCTTGATCTTATCCCTTATCCTTGCAGCCCTCTCAAAGTCCAATACCTTTGCTGCCTCCTTCATCTCTATTTCTAATTGCTTGATCTTACTGTCATCTATATCAAAAATGCTTGTGTCTTCTGCTACTGCACTTGCATTGGCCTCTGAGGTGTAGATGGCACTAAGCACATCCTTGATAGTGCTCTTTACAGTCTCTGGTCTGATGCCCCTTTCTTCATTGTATAGGATCTGTTTTGCCCTCCTCCTCTGGGTCTCATCTATTGCCCTTTGCATCGAGCCAGTTATCCTGTCTGCATAAAATATCACAAGGCCATTGACATTCCTTGCAGCCCTACCAGAAGTCTGGATCAACGAACGCTCAGACCTCAGAAAGCCCTCTTTGTCTGCATCCATTATGGCCACGAGGGATACCTCAGGTAGGTCAAGACCCTCTCTAAGAAGGTTTACGCCTATGAGCACATCAAACTCACCAAGACGGAGTCCTCTGAGTATCTCTATCCTCTCGATGGTATCTATATCAGAGTGCATGTACCTTGTCTTGATACCCAAATCTTTGTAGTATCCTGTCAGGTCCTCTGCCATCTTTTTTGTAAGGGTGGTGATCAGCACCCGTTCCCTTGCCTGTATGCGTGCCTGAATCTCACCAAGGAGGTCTTCTACTTGTCCCTTCACAGGCCTGACCACTATGGGGGGGTCTACGAGGCCAGTGGGCCTGACCACCTGCTCGATTACAGGACCCTGAGACATCTTGAGTTCGTATTCGGCAGGTGTTGCCGATATGTATATGCATTGATGAGTCCTCTCTTGAAACTCCTGAAACCTCAAGGGCCTGTTGTCTAAGGCAGAGGGCAGCCTGAAGCCGTAGTCTATAAGGTTTTGCTTCCTTGACCTGTCACCCTCATACATAGCCCCAATTTGTGGCACCGTTGCATGAGATTCATCGATGATCATAAGATAGTCGCCCTTAGAGGGACCACTCTTGAGGTAGTCTATTAGGGTATATGGTGGTTCGCCTGGCTGTCTGCCACTTAGGTGGCGGGAGTAGTTCTCTATGCCGTGACAATAGCCAAATTCCATCAACATCTCCATGTCAAAAAAGGTCCTCTGCTCTATGCGATGCATAAATAGGGTCTCATTACGCCTCTTGAAGTACTGTATCCGCTCACCCAATTCCTCTTCTATGCCCTTCAATGCCCTTTCAAGTTTATCCTTTGGCGTTATCCAGTGGCTGTTGGGGTATAGCATTATCTCAGACTTTTCACTACCCCTTTGTCTGCCAGTAAGTGAATCAATCTCTATTATCCTGTCGATCATATCACCAAAGAGTTCTATCCTTATGGCGTTGTCCGAAGCAAAGGCAGGATAGACATCAATAATATCACCCCTTGCCCTGAAGGTCCCCCTCTTGAATTCATTGTCCGATCTCAGATATAGCATATCCACAAGTTTTCTTAGTAAGGCAGCCCTCTTGAAGGTCATCCCCTTTTGTAGGTAAAGGTGCATCCCCAGGTAATCCTCAGGAGAACCAATGCCGTATATGCAGGATACGGAGGCAACAACAATCACATCCCTCCTTTCAAGGATCGAGATGGTAGCAGAGTGCCTCAGTCTGTCGATATCGTCATTGATCAATGCATCTTTTTCTATATAGGTATCTGTAGAGGGGATGTAGGCCTCTGGCTGGTAGTAGTCGTAGTAGCTGACAAAGAACTCAACGGCATTGTCTGGGAAGAGCTCTTTGAATTCACCATACAATTGGGCAGCAAGGGCCTTGTTGTGGGCAATTACAAGGGTTGGTTTATTTACATTGTTGATTACATTGGCAATTGTAAAGGTCTTGCCTGAACCAGTCACCCCGAGCAGGGTCTGGTGCTTATATCCCTTTAGAATCCCCTCAGTGAGTTCCTCTATAGCCCTTGGCTGATCCCCCTTTGGCTTGAGGTCTGTTGATATCTTAAATCTTGACTTGTTGTTTGTTGTCATAAGGATGATGGGGTCAGGTCTTAAAATATCATCTTTTAAGTTCAATCTCCCTTAATGCCTTGCTGTACTAAGATAACTGCCCCTATGCCTCGAGATGTTAAATGATATACTGTCTCTGGATATTCTATCATTAATGGCCTTGACATTGGGATTTACTAAATCAGAATCTTACCTTATATCTCAAGACCTGACCCCATTCTCCGCTCACAACTGTAGAAGATGGGTTTAACAGATGATGAGATCTTGATTAAGGTCTCGCATAACTAATGTCTTGCTTTTTGTGGCAAATCAGGAGCGAGCCATGAGTAGCGTTGCATTGAATGAATTGGCAGTTTAGGGCAGGGCACCTCTGGTTATTAGGTCTTTAGTCTCCTCAGTAGGCCGTATATCTTACCGGCCTTAGGGTGTTTGATGAGGGCCTCATTGAGCATTGCCTCTGCGTCTTTTTTGTCAGTTATGTGCTCGATAATCTTTGCTATCGTAGTGTATAAGGCATGGTCCTGTGGGTTCTCAATAAATGCATCCCTTAGGTAGATAAAGGCCTTGTCTATCTCGCCTAACCTGTAGTAGGCAAAGCCCAGCATCTTTCTCACATAGGGTTCATCTTGTATCTTAAGGCACTGAAGATAGACCTCACAAGCAGCCTTAAGATTACCCGTCTTTCTGTATAGTTCTGCAAGATATAGTCTTATGGATGTATCACTGTTGTATTCATGCAGCACCAGTATGTTTTCAATCTCTGCTATGGCCTGCCCTACCCTTAGGTCCTTGAACCTTTCCCTATAGTAATTTATACCAGCAACATGTCCGTTGTTTGTCAATCCTTGAAGGTACTGCTCAATCTCTTTATTTGTAGGTAGGCAGTAAAGGACTGCGTTGAGCAGCCCTTCAGCAAGCCCCCTCTGGCCCTGTCTGATCAGTGTGTCTGCCATCTTGGTGTACACCCTTTCATCTTTAATAGGTGTGGACTTAAGCCAATCAGCCATGTAGCGGAGTTGTTCCATGTCTCGTTGTATAGACAGGATGTCTATGTAGGTACTTAATAAGAATGAGTTGGTCTTCATAAGGTCAAACCTTGCCTCGGCCTTCTGCCTCGCCTCATTTAGTCTCTTTAATTTAAATAAGAGATAGACCTCTGAGCCCTGAAGGAATTCGTTGTGTGGATAATACAAGAGGGCCTCTTGAAGGGTGTTGTATGCAGTGGGATAGTCCTTTTGTCTCTGGTAATGGATGATCTTTTCTATGTATTGCCTTGCTGTCATTGATAATGGGGGCTTATAGCCTAACCTCTGCAAAGGGCAAGATGGTCTCCCAGGGACTCTTTCCACCATGTCTGTAACGCTCCTTTGGCTCCTTGGTATCGTTAAACCCGTGGTCTGACAATAGATAAAAGGCCCTGACCTCTTTCAGCAGTGGTATTATGCCTGCGGTAAATTCCTTCCTGATGACCTCATAGAGGGGGTATAGGTCAATGGTGGAGGCATGGATTCTCGTGTCTATGAAATTCAGATGCAGGACCTTGATCTCCTCTGGTCCACTGAGGAATCTCTTCAGGTCCCGCTTGCCTATGTCCCTCTCAGCTACCTTAAGTAGGGTATAGGTCTTACTGTCGATCTTACTGCCTTCATCGTGTAGTGCCCCGGATCCCTGTACCTCTGTAATGCCAAGGGCCTGTCTGAAGTTATGGGTAGTTGAGGGTGTATCGATACAAAAGACCTCATCCCTGATCCTCCAACCCTCTTTGATCAAGGTATCCTTAAGGAGCAGCCAAAGGTCATATCTTAAGCCATCTATTATTACTACAGGGCCTGAGAGCCTCTCCTTCACAAAATAAAGGTCCTTAAGGCCATCATGTCTGTAATCACCCTTTTGATATGTCCTCAGAAGGGCCTCACAGCTTTCAGAGAGCCTTTTTAGGAGCCCCTGGTCTATTAGTCTCTCGTTTATGTTTCCATAGATCAGCCGCTCAGTAAGGATAAACAGTGGCGCAATGACATCTGTAAATAACCTCACACCTGTGACATGGCCAGCCCTTTTGATGAGGTAGATTGCCTTCATAAGGTCAGCAGTGGTCTGCTCGATATCTAAGTCTGCCCCTATGAGGTTATCCGTTGATACCTTATTAAGACCCTGTTGGATCAGCAACTCCCTTAGGTCTTCGGTGTTGAAAAACCTATCAAAGAGCTCGTTCCTGAGCCTCTTTTTCATATACCCTTGCCTTTCTCTTTTGAGGAACCCTATTAACTCAGATACATCAAATCGCCTGAGATTTATCTCATCAAGGAGGCCCAATAGCCTCTCCTCCTTTGGATTGTTGCTGGTTGTTAGTTCGAGCTGGACCTTCTTACCCTCTATACCGTATATTGCCAACTCCTCACCGATTACCCCCTCTGCCTGTCTGGCCTTAACATGGATTATAGAGTCACCATCACTGCCTATCCAGTCAAGGAGTATCCTTTTTAACTCCTCATACATAAATCTCCTACCCTTTATGTGCCCCATCAGGTCTTCAATTATGACCTCCTTGACCTTCCACCTGCCCCTCAGGGCATTTTCTATCTCTTGCAATACCTCTGGCTCAAGAAGTGGTAGTATAGGCTCTACAGGGGCCTTGTCTGGATTGATGCTAAGGAGTCGAAGGAGCCTGTCTGATAGGTCTTTCTTGCCTGATAGATTGAGTCCTGTTATGGTAGAGTCGATCTTTTCCTTGTACTCAGGTTGTTCAAGGGTCCTGACAAAATTCCTTATCCCCTCTTCACATCTCTGGGGGAGGTCTATGTCCATCACTGGCGATTTCTGACCTATCTGGTATCCACACCTGCAGATGGGGTTGAGGAATATCTCCTGATTGAGGTCAAAGGCACATCTATCAGGCAGACTGTCTATCTCCCTCTTTATCTCCCACCACTCCTTTGGGAAGGTTATGGATGAGACGATATGAGAGACCCTCTTTAATGCCCTGCTGACAGGTAGTTCCTCTACCTTGCTCTTGATGTCGAAGATTGGTGACCCATAAAACTTGTCATGGCTGTCTTTATACAAGGAACTGTAGGCATCAAAGAATCCAGTCCATAACACCCTTACCTCTTCGATATCATCAAACACCTTAAGGAAGGCTTGGATCCTGCTTAACAGGGCGTCTTTCATCTCCTTTATGGGGTCGATCTCTGGGAGCGATGGGTGAATGAGGTATAGATAGTATTTATTGACGAGCTGAAAGGCCTCGCTAAAGAATCTCTGGAGCCTTTCAACATAGGCAATGTCTGCCTCCATGTCATTGTCCTTGAGAAAGAGCAGGAACCTCTCGATGCCCTCTTGGGCAGATAGGTTTAGACCTACTGAGTGAAGAAACAATCCAAGACGATTCAGGAGGGGCATGTTGATGTGTATGAGCTTAAAGATAGAGTAATCACTATACCTGTTGACCTCAGACCTAAGGTCATCGATGACCTTTCTGTACCTGCGGATCAGTGCAGTGGCCTCCCTCCACATGGTCTTGAGGGTTGATGGTGTTGGAGGGATCTCTACATCACCCCATATAAACCTACCCTTGGGTATGGCAGAGAGCAGTTCAGGGTCAATTGCCTTTCCTGGTCTTAATGTAATGATGTCACCTGAGGACAGCTGCGATAGGTCCTTGAAGTCTACTGTCTCGTGCCTCGATGATGGTATGAGATAACCAGAGACAATAAGGGAGCTCAGTATAAGGTCTATCTGGCTATCACTTAGGCCCCAGGGAGACCTCTTGAGGTTTGTCCTGATACTGTATAGGTCATGCCCTTTGTTTGTGAGGTTAGTGACATAGGCGATTAGTTCATCCTCAGGTGCTATACGGAGGGTAAAGGAACCACCCTTTTTTACGGCTAACCCTAAGGGTTCGAGGATACCCTTTATGTATGGGACCAAGGCCCTCTTTTCTGCCTCTTCAATGGTGAGCCTTCCTTGCCTTATGAAGATTGAAAAGAGTTGATTAATGTGTTGGCTTGAGTAGATATCGACCCTTGGCATTATCTTCTGATGTTCTGGATATAGTGACCTTAGTGGGTAATCAAAGAGATGGGAAAGGAGCCTCTCAATGGGGAGATAACCCATTTCCTTGATGTTGAATGTGTCCTTTGCAGCGGCAGAGGATACCTCACCCTCAAAGTAGGCCTTTGTGATTATGTCTCTTAATAATGGTTCTGCCTGCCTTAGGCCTTCCTTAAGAGAGGGGAACTCATTGAGCAGTAAGGTCTTTGCGATGTATTCCTCAACAAAGAGCAGCTCCTCCTCTGTCAATGCCCTTGGCCTCCAAAGGAAGATAAGGGATAGGGGTTGCAGGTGCAAGACAGAGGGCTGTATACTGAGCCTTGACCATGGAGATAGTATCAGGAGGTAACCATCGAACCTATTGCTTAGGCCCTGAATAAAACGGTCTAATTCATCATTACTCACCTCATTTGATAGGAGGACCATACATTCCCTCATGCTGTTTTGCCAGTTAAACCTGTACCGCCTGCCATCCTTGAGCTCTCTCAGTGGGAGGTAAGGGAGGGATATGAGATTGGCGACCTCTGAGAATAGGTAGTCCTTGTCTGTGAACCTCTCACGTAGGGCCTTTATCTTTGCCTTTACCCTTATGCCCTCCTCTTGAGATATGTCTATGAAATAGGTGTCTGCCTCTTTCATGATATACATCTGGTGGATTGTTAGTTGCTCGAGGATATTCGTGATATAGTCATAGTTTATGCTGTCTTTGAGGGTGCTGATCTTCTTCAATAGTATCTCTGCAATGTCCTTTGCGGTCTTTCGCCTCTCAAGGTGTGAGAGCTCTGTAAGGATGAGTATCTTGATCACTGCCTCGGCTACCTTGATCTGCATGGGGTTATTAAAGATGGAGGTCAGGTTGTTTCTGTAGTAATCATAGACCATCCTCACCAGATTAGAGACCTCGGGCATCTCCCTCAGTCTGTCTTCAAAGTGGTCGAATATGGTCTCTGGTGTGATAAGGGAGTCAAAGGGCTCGTTGAGTCTCTTGCCCACCTCTAATCGGACAAACTGAATGACCCCCCTGTGCTGTGAGAATATCCGAGTAAGACCCGAGAGGAACCTTGTTGTTATTGGATGAAGTGGGTAGGTCTTTCTGAATTTATCGAGACTGAGGGCAAGGTTGGGATAAAACCTCTTCAAGTCGTTAAATACCCTCTTGAGTGCCTCCTCTGAACCCTCCTTTTTGATGACCAGCCTCTGGTCGATGATATCCTCAATATGAGAGGTGGTAAGGTTTATCTTAAGGGCATATCTATCCTTTATCCTGTTGAATAGACTTGATGATGTATGACCTGTCTCCTCTATCCATTCCTGAAGGGATGCCACTATCCACAGGGGATGCCTCATGGAGAACTCACCAAGGAACTGAAGGAACCTCACATCCTCATAAAACTGTGGTGGCGATGGCTTAGACCTAAGGAATTCCGAGAGTTCATCAATAATAAGGACAGTAGGCCTATTAAAGAGACCCTTAAAGACCTCCTCCCTGTCAGAGACCCTCTCTCTGTAGTCAAGATGTTGTAACAGTATAGATTCAAGGCCTAATGAGGAAGGATACCTAACCAGAGACAGCTTTATGAGATTAAGATACAGGGCACCGATCCCCTTAAAGTCTGTTAGTATTGGGTGTCTTTTGTCTCTAAGTAGTAGATAAAGGAATGACAAAAAATGGGACTTCCCACTACCAAAGTTGCCTTTAATAAAGACGCCACAGCCTTTCTGTGCCTCTATGTCCTTAAGGATAGCCCTGAGTCCCCTTTCAATCTCTTCAGTAAGGACAAAGCAATTGACTATGCCTTCTGGGTCACTCTCAACATCATCAAGGTCTATAACAAGCTTGACCTCTTGTAGCTCAATAATATCTGCCAGCCTCACGGTTGTTGACCCCTCTTTAAAAGAATGCCTTATTCTGGACCTAAATAAAGGCTTACTCAATCTTACCCATCATGATTTAATAAAGGGTAAGGCATATTATATCAGAAGGGGCAATTCATTTTTTTGGATACCCATTATTACGGTGCCTCTTTGTGAGACCTCCCTTGTTATACTCTGAGGTAGCATAGAAAAAGTGGACACCAAAAGTTGAGGTAAAATAACTTAACGGAGGTGTCAGGATGGAAAGGTTACCGTATGGAAGGTACACGAAGGAATTTCGGCAGGAGGCAGTAAAGCAGGTAGTAGAGGAAGGGATGTCGGTGCATGAAGCGGCCAAGCGATTATCGCTGGCTCCGACAACCTTAAGCAACTGGGTCAAAGCATACAAGGCCGGAAAGCTGGGAGAAATAGGGAAGAATCAGAGGCCGCTTACAGAGGTTGAATTGGAAAACTCCAGACTCAAGAGAGAACTGGCGGAAACAAGGATGGAGCGGGACATATTAAAAAAATCGGCAGCGTACTTTGCGAAGGAGTCGCAGCGAGGTGCGCGATGATAAAGGGATTGCGGCTCAAATATTCAGTGCCTGCCTTATGCAGATATTTAAAGGTATCTGAGAGCGGATATTACGCATGGCTTAACAGGAAGCCTTCAAAAAGGGCGCAGGAAGAAGCCCGGCTGACAGTAGAGATAAAAGCCATGCATAAGCGCATGCGCGGTGTATACGGAGCCGAGAAACTTCAGAAAGAGTTAGCGGCAAAGGGCACAAATGCCAGCATATGCCGCATAAAGAGGATAAAGAGAGTCAATGGGCTTTATTGCAAACAGAGCAAGGGATACAAAGCAACGACAGATTCTGCTCATAAGCTGCCTGTGGCAGAAGACATACTGAACCAGGAATTCAAGGCAGAAGCTCCTAACAAGGTATGGGTAACGGATATCACCTATATACCAACAGAAGAAGGCTGGCTTTATCTTGCCGGACATAAAGATATATTCAATGGTAAGATAGTGGGCTATGCGATGGGAGAAAGGATAACAAAGAACCTTGTGAGCGAATCATTATTCAGGGCGGTATCAGCGAAAAGACCTAAAAAAGGGCTTATACACCATTCAGACCGAGGGAGTCAGTATTGCTCCCCTAAATACAGACAAATGCTTGAACAGTTCGGGATGGAAACATCAATGAGCAGAAAAGGGAATTGTTATGACAATGCGCCGATGGAAAGCCTCTGGGGAACTCTTAAGCAGGAACTTGTGCATCATAGGAAATATAAAAGCAGACAAGAGGCAATGCGGGAGATCAGAGAATACATAGAAGTCTTTTACAACCGGCAGAGGAGACAGGCACGGCTGGGGTATTTATCACCCGTTGCTTATGTGAAGAAGTTTTATCAAACGAGGATTGCGGCGTGAGGGAATTGGTGTCCACTATTGACATCCGAGGTCACTATTTTGCATAAACATGCTCGTTCAGACCGAACATGGTAGATGCTACACGGTAAAGGAGATGAAGGACTGGCTGAAAAAGGCAGGTATAAAGGATATTTCAGTAATTATGCCAGCCGACACGGTCTTGATTATAGGGGAAAAACAACAACTTAAAAAAGGAGGAAACACATGACAGGACATGATGAGTTTAAGGCAAGAAGCCTTGATACCGCAGTGCAGGAGACACTTAAGAAGGCAAAGGAAAAAGGCATTGAGACCGTCTGGGATAGGTATGAAAAGATGCTACCTCAGTGCGGTTTTGGTGACACAGGGCTATGTTGTAGGCACTGTCTTCAAGGTCCATGCAGGATTAATCCATTTGGTGATGAGCCTAAGACAGGTATCTGTGGTGCAACTGCAGATGTGATGGTGGCAAGGGGCATTGACAGGGCAATTGCAGCAGGCACAGCAGCACACTCCGGACATGCAAAGCACCTTGCACACACGATGCTTAAGATGACTGAGGGCAAGGCAAAAGACTATACAATCAAGGATGCTGACAAACTTAAGGCAGTTGCCAAGAGATTAGGCATTAGTATTGAAGGCAAATCAGATATGCAGTTAGCAAAGGAGGTGGCAGAGACTGCATTGGGAGATTTTGCTGAAAAACACGAGGGTGTCTATTGGGCTACAACTGTGCTTAATGAGGGTAGAAAAAAGGTGCTTTCATCCCTTAATGCGATCCCTAAAGGCATTGACCACGAGGTGTCAGAGATCATGCATCGCACCCTTTATGGCGTAGATGCAGATGCAGTAAATCTCTTACTTGGGGGCTTAAGGTGTGGCGTAGCAGATTTAGCAGGCTGTTACATGGGGACAGATTTAGCAGACATACTCTTTGGCACTCCTAAACCAGTCATCACAAAGGCAAATATGGGAGTGCTAAAGGCTGACATGGTAAATATTGCAGCACATGGACACAACCCTGTCTTATCTGAGATGATTGTCAAAATGGCTGAGGAGATGAAAGACGAGGCAATATCTGCAGGTGCAAAGGGAATAAACATCGTGGGGATTTGTTGCACTGGTAATGAACTCATGGAAAGACACGGTATCCCTGCCTGCACTCACTCAGTAAGCCAAGAGATGGCTCTTCTTACAGGTGCCCTTGATGCAATTGTAGTGGACTATCAGTGTATTATGCCTTCCCTTGTCACTGTTGCAGAATGTATGGGTAGTAAGGTCATAACCACGATGGATATATGTAAGATTACAGGGGCAGAGCATGTAGAATTTACAGAGCAAGAGGCAGGGCAAAAGGCAAAAGAGGTTATCAAGATTGCCATTGAGACATTTAAAAGAAGAAAATCCAAAGCCGTTGACATCCCTAATGTGCAGTCAACAGTAATAGCAGGTTTTTCAGTAGAGGCAATTGTATCTGCACTTATGAATGTTAATCCCAATGACCCACTTAAGCCACTATTAGATAATATTAAAAATGGCAATATCAGGGGCGTATGCCTCTTTGCAGGCTGTAATAATGTCAAGGTCCCACAGGACAAAAACTTCCTTACCATCGCAAAGAAGCTCCTTAAAAATAATGTCTTGGTCTTAGCAACAGGCTGTGGTGCAGGTGCATTGATGAGGCATGGCTTCATGGACCCTGCCAATGTTGAAGGTCTCTGTGGAGAGGGGCTAAAGGCAGTGCTCACAGCCATTGGTCAGGCAAATAATTTAGGCGGTCCACTTCCACCAGTGATACATTTAGGTTCATGTGTGGATAACTCAAGGGCTGTGGCTTTGGTAGTTCACATCTCAAACTACTTAGGAGTGGATATAGACAAACTTCCTGTAGTTGCATCTGCTGCAGAGGCGGTATCAGAAAAGGCTGTCTCAATTGGTGTCTATGCAGTGGCAATGGGTTTGCCTACACATGTCGGTGTGATGTTACCTGTGCTTGGTAGTCCTACTGTCACGAGCATCCTTACAGACAAGATAAAAGGTCTTACTGGTGGCTACTTCATAGTTGACCTTGACCCTGAAACCTCTGCCGATAAACTCCTTTCTGCTATTAATGAGAGGAGAAAGGCATTAGGGCTATAAGTGAGGTGCAAAGATGAAAAACCCAAAAGAGATATTTGTCAATGTAAAAAAGTGCACAGGCTGTAAAACCTGTGAAATAGCCTGTGCAGTAGAGCACTCAAAGGCAAAAAACCTATATAGTGCAATTAGCGAACTCCCTACAGTAAAGCCTCGACTATCTGTAGAGTGGCATCTATCGGGTAAGAGTATCCCTGTGCTTTGCAGACAATGCGATGATGCCCCTTGTATGCATGCCTGTATCACAGGTGCAATTAGAAGAGACAGTAGAGGCGTAGTGGTTACAGATACAGATAAGTGTATTGGATGTTGGACTTGCGTAATGGTCTGCCCTTTTGGTGTCATAGGCAGGCATCTTCAGACCCATAAGGCATACAGATGCGACAGATGCCCTGACAGAGACACTCCTGCATGTGTGCAGGCATGTCCTACAGGTGCATTGGTATTTGCACAGTCCGATGAATACTCAAGGGACAAACGGCTTGCCTTTGTAAGCGAGATAGCTGAAGCTACTAAAGAGAAGGCATGAGGAGGTAATCAATTGCAAAACACACGATACCTCATAATCGGTGGTAGTGCAGCAGGTATTGCCTGTGCACAGACTATCAAAGACAACATACCAAAAGCCGATGTGACCATCTTGTCAGATGAACCTGACAAGCCATACTTCAGACCATTGATACCATACATCCTAACAGGCAAAAAGACCGTCTCTGATATATCAATGCTTGGCAGTGGTCCATACACTCATAGAGATTTAAAAGTCCTCACAGGCTGTATGGCTTCAAAAGTAGATACTGTAAATAAAATAGTCTTTGCAAATACCCAAGAGTATCCCTATGACAAACTCCTCATTGCCTCAGGTAGTAGGGCAAACATACCAAAAGAACTTGAAGGTCAACTTTGCAAAGGTGTATTTGCCCTAAGGAAACTCAACGATGCACGAGAGATGATAGAGATATTACCCTCCACCAAGCATGTGGTAATGCTTGGTGGAGGGCTCGTTAATCTCAAGACCGCCTTTGCGTTAGTAGAAATAGGCATCAAGGTTACACTTGTGGTGCAATCCCTTGAGATACTATCACAGATTATGGAGCCTCAAGATGCTTATTTACTTAAAGATGCAATAGTCAAATCAGGTATAAATATCATCACAGGCAAGAAGGCAGTAGGAGTGATTAAGAAAAACAACTCTGCCTTAGCAGTAGCCCTTGATGACCAGCAAGAGATACCTTGTGAGATAGTATGTATTGGCAAGGGAGTTAAGCCAAATGTTGAATTCTTAGATGGCTCAGGCATCAAGGTTGACGGTGGTGTAGTAGTTGACAGGTTTACAGCCTGCAATATCCCTGATATATACTCTGCAGGAGATGTAGCGGTGACATATAACCCGATTACAGGGCAAAAGGTGTTGACAGGACTTTGGACAAATGCAGTAGAGATGGGCAAGTGTGCAGGGCTAAACATGATTGGTTGTCCTACTGCTTATGCAGGGACTTTTGGCGTCATGAATGCAACACAAATCGGAGGTATCCCCTTTGTCTCAATGGGGACTGTGCATACTAAAGATGGAGATTTTGAAGTTTACACGCACAAGGGGCGTGATTCATACAGAAAGGTCGTCTTTAGCAAAGACGGCACAAGGCTCATTGGGATAATACTCATCTCAGACATCTCAAAAGCTGGGATTTACAGATACCTCATAAGAGAAGGCAGGGATATAACCTCAATCAAAGACCTTATAATCAATCACAAGATAAACTATGCCTCTGTGATGAAATGATCTTATTCATTCAAAAAGACTAACTCCCCTATCTTTAATGCTCTAACCTAACACCAAGAATGAGAAAAAGTAACAATCATTTTGAGAAAAATAGTTCAGAGTGGCAGCTTTTTTAAAAAGTTAAAAAAGCTGGGGGAGGAGTCCCTCCCCTATGTGAGTTGAAAGGCATCAAAGATAACAGTTGCTCTAATAGCTTGTTCTGTCACTTCTATTATAAATAGGTTCCTCACTCTATTCTTGGTGTTAGGTTACAACTACCTGTTATAATCTCATCTTCCTTTCTCAAAAATCGCATAACTCCTTGTCATATAACTAAATAATGGCATTTTTGTATTCCTATTGTAGCCATATATGAATTAAATAATACCTCACATACTGCATAAATCATTATATCCATGAGGACAAAGAATAAGACAAAAAACACCCCACCCTTACATCTGGAAATCCAGCAGTATAAGGGGAATTACTATGGATTAATCCGTAGCTCCTATCGTGGAGGTGCAAAGGTAAGGCATAGCACCCATGGACGGCTAACAGGGATGAGCTTGAATGAATTAAAGGTAGTGCAG
>CALEDV010000014.1 GCA_937949555.1 uncultured bacterium
CTGATATAGCTAATCCAAAGGGCGAATATCCGAGGCAGCACATCATGTAACAACTTAAGGTATGGAGAGACTACCTTAGCACAGCTAATATTAAGGCACGTTGAATTTAAAAAACTGATGAATCAAGACCTGACCCCACCCAGTGTCCCTCGATGAACCACTCAAATCACATCGCCACATTGAACCCTATTCCTACCGCCCTTTTTCGCCATATATAGGGCGTCATCAGCCCTTTTGAGCATATCGTCTATGGATAGATCTCTGTCATTAAATGTTGTCAAGCCAAGGCTAATAGTAGTTCTTATCCAATGACCATCTGAATTATAGATGGCTAGGTCACTTTCGACCTTAGCCCTAAGCCTTTCAGCTAATCTTAAGGACTCCTCTATCTTGGTATCTGGTAGAATAATCAAAAACTCCTCGCCACCAAATCGACCAACAATGTCATAAACCCTGACAGAATCCCTTATGATGTTGCATGCCTTTTTTATAACCTCATCTCCTATAAGGTGACCATAGTTGTCATTTACATATTTGAACTTGTCAATATCAATAAGGATGCAGCTTAGATTCGACAAGTGACGCCTCGCCTTTTCAAATTCCTCTTTAAAACGAGTTATGAGGTGCCTTCTGTTGTATATTCCAGTTAAGGCATCGGTTATAGCCATTGTTGTAAGCTGCTCGTTTTTCTGCTTGATTTCATCCTCCATCCGCCTTTGTTCTGTTACATCCCTTGCAAACACAGCAAACCCCTTTTGGCTACCATCGATGTAAAAAAGCGGTGTCCTTATGAAGTCATATATCTTTTTTGTCCCATCAGATAGCGTCAAAAACTCATCTCTCCTCAGTATCTTGCCCTTTTCAGAGACATCTCTATCAACCTCAGCACAGTGCAATAGGAAGTCTCTGTATGGCCCTTCTATCAAATCTACAAAATCCTTCTCTGTCTTGTCCCTAAAGTCAATCCCTCTTAAGTTAAAGAGGGCAAGCCCTGCATCATTTACAAAAAGCCATCGCCCCCTTTCATCCTTAAAATAAATTGCATCAGGCACAGCATTTATAAAGGAGATGAGCTTCTCAAGCAGATTAGCACTATCCTTCAATTCGATCCTATAGTTATTTAAGGCCCTCTCAAGTGTCTCAATGTATAGATCTTTATTTTTTATAAAACCACAGGATTGGGTTTTATTGTTCATGTCATTTGCCTTTTGTGGGGCATTTAAATTTAACCATACCCATCATCTTTACGAATTCCTTCAATAGTCCTCTATCATAATCAGCAGTCTCTTTACATATTATAAAGAGGGCGTTGTAGGGTGTAAGGGGATATTTGTTAAGCCTTGGAGTGGTCAATGCGTCATAGCAATCGGCTATGCCTGTTATCCTACCAAAGACACCTATCCTGTCTTCTTTTAATCTAAAGGGATAACCCCTCCCTGTGAGCTTTTCATGATGCAAGAGCACTGGCTCCATTGAGACCTTAGGGAACCTATCAATGCCCTCTAGTATCCTCTTGCCCTCTATAACATGGTTCTTGTAGATCATGAACTCCCTTTCATTTAATCTACTTGGCTTATTTATGATCTCAGGGGGTAGGGTGGACTTTCCTATATCATGTAACATCGCACCTAATGCAAGGAGTTCCACATCTTTATTGCTTAAACCAGCAGTTATAGCAAGCCCTAAGGAGAGGACACCAACATTTACAGAGTGAAGATAGGTATAATAGTCCAGCCTTTTTAGCGAAAGCAGATTATAGGCAACATATTTATTGTTCAGTATCCCCTCTATAAATCTACGGGTTAAGTCTCTTACAACCTCAAATTTCTCATAAGTTATTTGATTGTCAAAGATGTCTTTCATTACAATGTTAGCACGTTCTTTTGCTACCGTTGCCTCCAAATTGGTTGTCTGATATGATGGCAGGTCAATACCCTCAAGGGACTTTAAGTATCTCTCATATAAATAAATATCAGAGGCCTTTATAAGGATGTCTTTGTTTTTTGGTATCAAGCCCTCTGAGATTTTTACAGACTTGCCCTCCTCTACTTTCAAAAGAGGTATAAATCTCATGGAGTCAGAGACAAAGATGCTGAAATCTATTGAGGCGCCTGTTGGCAACAAGGCCTCGTCAATCTTAAAATACTTCTCCTTCCAGTAGACATAGTCCTTGAGCCTCTTTTCTTGAATCAGTGCATCATAATCCCTTTCTTGAAGGTACCCCTCAAGGGTTCCCCTATCCCTTAATGCAACATAGACCTTCGTCACCCCCCTTTCTTTCAGAGAACTTAGGTGCATGGCTGTAAAGAGATTGTCCTTTTCAATAAATTGATGGAGTCCAGTGTTGTCTCTAACAAAAATACGAAAAGGTATCTTTATACCCACAGAGAGTCTACTGAGGTCAACGGGTATAAACTCTTCTCGTTCTTCTAACTTATTCATGTCTTGCTTTCTTCAAAGTTAACAAAAAGGGGGTTTGAGAAATAAGAAGTACTTTACCATAATTTTACCATCCGGTTTAATTGCCATTTTGCAGCCAAGTTTCTCTCTTTGGCAACCTTAAATTGCCAGTTTCTCATGCCTCTGTTATAATCTCATCAGGATTACCCATATAATAATCTACAGGTCTCATATATTCAATTGCGCGAATTGCCTCATCAAAAATCTAAATGAAATACAATAGCCTTTATTGGATGAAAACTTCATTCAAGGGAGGCGGAAATGGGGTTAACGATGAAGCAAAAGAAGGCAATAACTAAAGAGATTGTCCAGAGGTATCAGAAGGCAAGGAAGAAACAAAAAGGGATAATCCTTAATGAATTCACAGCCCTTACAGGTTATAACAGGGC
>CALEDV010000015.1 GCA_937949555.1 uncultured bacterium
CTCTGAGGATAAGGTCTTTATGATAGAGGTGAGGTCAACGCCGAGGATAAACTATGTAGATGAGATAATACAGAAGAGGGAGCGCTTTTTTGAGTTCTTTCCTGAGTATAAGGGGAAGGAACTGATAGTGATATTTGGTAGTATAACCTTTCCTGAAGATGTGATTAGATATGCCAGCAAAAAGGGGGTATATGTCATAGGATGGAGGGAATGGGAATATATGGATATATTGAACTTTGAGGAGGTTAAGAATAAAAAGTAGCCTGTCCCATTTCAAAGCTTTTCATTAAAAGGCCCCCCACCTCCTTTATGAGGGTGTAGGGGGCAGTTGTAAATCCTTTTAAACCTCTAAGAGCGCCTATGCATGTGGTGCCTTATTATGTTAGTCTTCGGCTCTGTTTTATGAGAGTTTCCCTTGCTGCTTGAGGGTTTTTATCTTCTTTATCCATATTGCAGATGTAGTCCGAGAGTTTTCTTAATAGCTCCTCTGACACATCCTCAGCACAGAATGGAAGTTTCAAATACCTTTTACGAATATGTTGTGTAGCGTGTTTTTGACACAAGGATATAACAAACATATTCCTAAGGGTGTAAGTCATAGATCCTTTGTCCTTATGGATACAGACCTCTTTGATAGTATCATCGCTAAATACAAATAATCCTATATCATCTATAAAAACCTGAATATCTTCAACGGCTTCAGCGAGATACATATAGAACCCTACAAAGTAATTGTCTCCACATAATTCACAAGCAGGTATTCTATTATTTAACTCATAGACATAATCATACATATCATGGATGGCAGAAAGAATGCTAAACTTCGTCAATTCTTGTGCCTTTTCGCTAATTAGTATATTTCCGTAAGCTATCAAAGGATAACCTCCTTGAAATAAAAGGCCTTGTCAGGTTCTTTTGAATTAAGCGCCTAGTTTTCATATTGTTTTCAAAGAGCAATTAAAACAAGAACTACAATTATAACAGTTACACTGAAATAATTACAATA
Source organism: uncultured bacterium (assembly GCA_937949555.1). Classification (GTDB taxonomy): domain Bacteria; phylum Nitrospirota; class Thermodesulfovibrionia; order Thermodesulfovibrionales; family Dissulfurispiraceae; genus DUZI01. Next base: position 1,007 of record CALEDV010000015.1, read on the forward strand.
GTTTGTATAATTGGTGTGCTATGCCACATCCAATATCTAAAACCGTGAATCCCTCCTTTATGACTCCTTCTTTATTAAGCCTACCAATGGCTGTTTTGGCTAATTGAATGTCAAAATTGTTTCTCTCATTGTAGGTGTTACTTATACCACTTCAATATCTCTGCCCTTTCCTCTCCTTTGATTTGTTGAATGTAATCGGTGATGCCTTGTTTTCATTATCCCAACGCATATACCAGAGGGTTGGGTTGTGAATGGTATTGTAAGCTATCATAAGCTCAAACCTATAATTCCTCTACCATCAATATTGAATATAGACACCTCGCAACCATAGGCATATTCAATCTGTTCTTTCACTAATACCTCTGAGGGAGTGCCTTTCTTTACAATAATGCCGTCTTTCATCAATAGAACCCTATCAGAAACCCTCATGGCAAGGTTTAAGTCATGTATGGTCATTAATACCCCTTGCCCCTTTGACTTACTTATAGTCTTGATTATGCGAAGCACATCCCTTTGATGTCTTAAATCTAAATTTGATGTGGGTTCATCAAGTATCAATGTAGGTGCCCCTGAGCACAATGCCCTTGCAATCAAGACGAGTTTCCTCTCGCCACCACTTAGATGGGTATAGAGCCTGTCTGCAAAGTGGTCAATCCCCATAGAGTGCAGTACATCATAGGCACTATCAATGTCAGATGACCTGGGTGATGAAAATAGTCCGATATAAGGCGCCCTTCCCAAGAGGACTACATCTAATACCCTATATGGAAAGGTCGTCTTGTGTTCTTGAGGCACATAGGCAATGTGTCTTGCTATCTCCTTTCTTTTGAGCCTCCTTAGGTCTAAACCATTGATCAATATATCACCACTGGTTGCCTTAAGGAGTCCATTTATGCATTTCAATAACGTTGTCTTACCACTGCCATTAGGGCCTAAGAGTGATACAACCTCAGCGCCTCTTATCTTTAGATTTATGTCCTTTAAGACCTGTTTTGAAGGCTCATAACTAAAGCAAAGCCCCTTTACCTCGATCATTCCCAACCACCCCTTGTCTTTCTTATGAGATAGGCAAAAAAGGGTGCACCAATCAGTGTAGTGAGTACACCAACTGGCAACTCTACCCCAGATGAAAGTCTCACAACATCGTCTGCCAGAAGCATCAAGATTGCCCCTACAATACCCGACATAGGCAAGGTCAAGCGATTATCGCTTCCTAATAACATCCTCGTAATATGGGGCACCATGAGGCCAATCCATCCAATTATCCCCACCACACTGACAGCAGAGGCAGTTATTAAAGAGGCTAAGGTTATAAATACTATCTTCAACCTGCCCACATCTATTCCCAATGCCTTTGCCTCTTCGTCACCCATTGATAAGACATTTAGCCTCCATCTTAAGAGGATTAAAAATAATGAACCAACAAAAACTATTGGTAGAGAACACCTGATGTCTTGCCATGAGGCAGAGGACAGGCTTCCCATAAGCCATACAACAATACCCTGTAGCCTCTCTGGCTCAACCATGTATCGGATAATGTAATTGCCTGCAGTAAAGATGGCTGTGGTGATGATACCTGATAGCACAAGGGAAAGAACAGTACTTTCACCCCTAACCCTTGACATCATATAACTCAAAAACACAGCAATCACGCCAAACAAAAAGGCTAAGGGCTGTATTGGCATGGTATCACCAAAAAAGGCGATTGAAAGGCTTGCTCCAAAGGCAGCACCGCTTGAAAGACCAAGGATGTATTCACTGACAAGGGGATTTCTAAATATAGCCTGAAAGGTTGCACTGGATACAGACACTGAAAAGCCAACCAACATGGCAAGAATTATTCGGGGGATTCTTATTTCAAATAGTATGATTGACTCGTTGTATAGGGTAGGGCTATTGAAAGATTCAAAAATCACAGTTATAACCTGCGATGGTGATAAGCTGTAGGCACCTATAAACAGAGACAGCACTGGTGTAATTATAAAGAGAATTGATATTGAGATGATGATTGGCCTTTTATTGTCGCGGGCCACTGTAGGAGAGTCCATAGAATTTTTTAAAGAACCTGTCTGCAATACCTACCCAATCTATATCTAATTGGGGGTAAAACATTGAGGCATGCCATGCAAGTAGTAATGGCACACGAGGTGTAAAGAGACCCGCTATGTGATAGGGGTGTTTGAAGACCCTTTTGTTTTTTACTGCGGATATGTTTCGTAAATGGGGATTTGAATAGACATCTCTTGGACTATACTTTGCAGCCGTTGATATGGTTATCACATCAGGGTTCCACATGACCAATTGTTCAGAGGACACCGTTGCCATAAACTGTGGTATATCTTGAGCCACATTGATAGCGCCAGCCATTACCCTAATATCCTGCCCCTTCCAGTATCCGCCAGCAATATAATTTGGATTATTACCAGAGACATAGAGCGCCTTCACCTTTTTTTCTGATGGGATTGTACCTATCTTATTCTGAACATGCCCAACAATACCTTTCATATAGTGAATTAGCTCCTGTGCCTTGTCTTCACTATCAAAGACCTTGCCAAGCAGTTCAATGGAGTAGTAGTTTTCATCAAGGCTCTTTAGATTAAGCAGTATTACAGGGATACCATACCTCTCAATCCTCCTTACGGTCTTTTTATCCATACCCACTGCAATGTGCTCAGGTCCCATTGTAATTAGCACATCAGGCTTAAGGGACAGCATTGCCTCAAGATTCACGATTGCAGTGGATTGAGCAACTACAGGGATCTGTCTTAACTGCGGGATTATTGTAGGTAAGAGTTTGTTGTCAAGGATGTTTTTACTGATGCCGACGACCTTGTCAATGGCCCCAATGATATAGATAGTCTCAATACAGGTGGCGGTGAGGACAACGGCCCTTTTTACCCTTTCAGGTATGTGAACAGTCCTGCCCTCTGTGTCTGTGATGGTCTTATATGCTGCATCTGATTGGGAACTTACTAATAGTAAGAAAATCTGCATTAGTATGATTGCTTTAAACATTACTATGACCAATCTACAGAGAGTGTCGTTGTTGTTTAAAGATAAATCCAGATGGAATAATCTCTAAATTTCCTCTGCATCTAAGAATAAGAGGCACCCTATTAGTAACCCTCTCTTTTCTCTGCTTTACGATACATCACAACCATGAGCCTGTCTCCTTGCTGTTTTAGCCTTACCTACATGCCTACCAGCACCTCAACCTGTCATTCCTGAAATAGTGAAAACCAGTCTATTCCTGGATTCATACCTTTGTAGAAATGACAGGTCTTACTGTTCTAAAAGTTATACTTCAGTGTCGCATTTGCCATAACTGTCCTGCCTGGACTCATATACACAATCTCTGTCTCATACTTTTTATCAAAGAGGTTATCACCACTAAGTGATAGTGTTAGGACACAGTTTTTTGCAATCTTAAAGTCCTTCCATATCTTCGCATCCATCGTCACATAAGAACGCATATGGTAGTATGGAAGGGGTGTGTTTTCGTCGTCATAAAACCTACTGTCAGAAAACCTCACAGTGAACCTGCCATTTACAACATCAGGGTTACGATAGTTGAGGCCAAGGCTACCCCAATAGTCAGGTGAGTTTCTCAACTGATTACCACTCTTTGAAGGGTCATCAACTATCTCCGAGTGATTGAGCGTAAGTGCAGCAAAGAGGTTTAGGTTTTTGTTAATGTGTCTTTCCGCTGAGAGTTCCAATCCGTAAATCTTTGCCCCACCTAAATTCTCTGTCCTTATAATAGATACCCCTGGCTGTGTGGGATGGGGGTCATATCGGTATGAAACCACATCAGTTATCCTTCCATAATAGGGCGTGGCTGAAAAGGTCATCGCCCAGTCTTTGAGGGTAACATCTACCCCAAGGTCAATCATCCAGGTCTTTTCTGGCGCTAAAGTTGGGTTTGCCTCTCTCCAGTTAATGCCACTACGGGTGTTTTGGAAAAACCAAAGGGCCTGACCTGGCCAAAAGCCTGTGCCCCCAGAGGTCCTCAGGGCAACTGTATCAGAAAGCTTATATCTCAAACCACCTCTGTAAGTAACCCTATCTTTTGTAATATTTTCAGGTCTTTGTGGTGTAGAGAGCATGTCAAAGATGTCATGATACTTCCAGTGATCATATCTTATACCTGCAAGGACGGTGAGTTTGTTATCTAACAGGAAGGTCTGATTTTGAAGATACAAGGCTGTTTGGTCAGTGGTGTATTCAGACTTGCTTGTTGTCACACCTGTGAGGGCATTGCTTACTGACCTCTTCTCCTCATCTCTTACCCATGATACCCCGGCGGTGAGGATGCTATTTTTTGCGATATATATGTCTCCTTGAAGTTCAAGGGGGTAACGTTTTTGCTTCCAATCTGAGCGTGTGCTCGGGGTGTCATTCCATGTAACAACCCCACCACTTACGGCGGCGCCTCTGTTTTCCTGACCAGGACGATTGAGATGTTGAAAACCAGCAGTAGCGGTAACATTTAAAAAGTCCGTAACCTTTGTATAAAACTTGAGCGTTGCCACACCCTCGCTTGCATCGTCCTGAAGTATCCTGTTTGGCCTGCCCCCATCTAAAAACATATCCTGCCTATTATAGCCAAACCACAGGCCTGTGCCCTTGCCATTGTCCCAGCCAATCTTACCATTATAGAAACTGTGGCGATAGTTGTTGTTATCCAGAGAGGCATAGTTTAGCCACTGTCTTTGTCCTTTTTGATAAAGCTCCCAGACTACATCGAAGGGATTCATCTTATAGCCCTCTGAATAGTCTCCTGAATAGGAGAGATAGTAGTGAAAGCCACCTGCCTGATTTCCAAACTCCACATGGGGTCTAAAGGTATTCCTTGAGCCGTAACCCATATCAACCTTTAGCCCGGTGTCCTTTGTGCCCTTTTTTGTGATGAGATTGATGACCCCTCCCATTGCATTGGCACCATAAAGGGCAGAGGAAGGTCCAAGTAAAACCTCAACCTTTTCAATGTCCTGTGGATTCACTGTGGTTGACAAAAAGGGAGTAACTGGCACACCATCTACAAGATAAAGGGTCCTGCCAATAAAGTATCCCGTTCCTCTTAGATGCACCCAGGGCGGTCCCCATGGGAAATATTGGGCAACATGTACACCCGGCAAGTCTCTAATCAGCTCACCAAAATTAGACATGTAGTAATTTGGCTGACCGTCAATCTCTTTACGATCCACTACTTGTACCGTAACTGGCAAATCACTGATAGAGGCCTCTGTCTTTGTGGCAGTGACCACTATCTCCTCAAGGTTTTGCTCGTCCTTTGCAAAAACATTACTTACCACTAATGCCAATACTGAAAAGATACAAAACAAGATCCTAACCATAATTTCCCTCCCTTTTGTTATTTACATCCCTCTTTATAGAGCCCTAATTTCTCTAAGGTGTTAATCCCTATGCCAATGTAGTCCTCTGGTGTCTCATTAGGATTGAATTTTGCTGTCTTGATGATTGCCACATACTTTTTGTAAATGTCCCTTGCAGACATCATGTAGTGTGTTAATTTTACTGCATTTGTCAGAGACCTCATTGAGTCCGATGCACCTGCATCTTTTATTACCTTATCCCATTCATAACTCAAGACCACCCAATCACCCTCTTTTGCCACACGATTGTATCTAAAGACAATACCTGCTATGTCTTTTGCCTCCTCTTTAAGGCATGCCTTTTCACTATCTTTAAGTGGTATTGCATACATAGACCTCTTACCAGGGCTTATATCAAGCATCACCTGAAGGGCGTCATCTTTGCACCACATAGGTAAGGCAATAAACACATATCCCTGACCTTCAGAGAGGGGTAGATTGTCAAGGATAAAATTACCAATATGATAGCCCGAGGTTACACCTGGGCAATAATGATTGTGTAGTCTAACAGCGTTGATTATGTCGTTATTTATAAGCCCCTTAGTCCACAGGCTTGTAATCATGATAAGGCGATATTCATTTCCCTTAAAAGCCCTTTCTCTTTTTAAGTCCTCAAAGTGATCTTCCTTAGACAGTAGTGTCCTAATCTTTTGTTTTGGGTATCTTGTCTTGATTGATTTGACCTCTTTGTCTAACTCTATGTAAATCGCCTTGTCTCTATGAGGATAATAAAGATACACAAAGGGTGGCCTTGTGGGACTGTCTTGAAGTATTATTAGATTGCCCTTAGACTGTGATGCCCCTGTAAGCCTTGAGAGTTCTTCAACAATCACAGCACACTCCTGCCTATGCCTAATAGTGTAAGGGATATTTGTAACAACTAACATCTGTCTATCCTTTGCTACAGACAGTTCTTTTGTGGCACTATCGTAGATATCCTTAGCAAGCAAGATGCAGTTACGATGATGACCTTCTACCTCGTTGATCGTTATGTTCAGGTAAAATAAGATGCATATTACAATAAGGCTTAATAGTTTCATCAGATACCCCACCTATCAAAACCTGTAACTTAAGTTAGCAAGGATAAAAAGACCAGGGGCTTTGTCATCGGCACTCTCTATATATCTCTTGTTGAAGAGATTATCTCCACCAACCGTTAAGGTGAGCCCCTTTGTGATCTCTTTCCATATCTTCATCCCTGCTGTGATGTAACTATCAAGCCTCGCAGTAGTCTGCCTCACCTCGTTTGTATAGACATATTGACTATCCTTATACAGACCATAAAGACTGACATTTACATAGGGGTTTAAGAATGTAACCCCTCCCTTTAACTGACTCTTTGGTGTCCTCGTGAGTTCTTGACCCTCAAGGGTCCTGTTTTTCTCAAACTCATCGATATATGCCTTGCTGTAAGTGTAATTAAGAAATGCGTTTATGCCCTTTGAAATCTGGTAATTAGAACCAATCTCTGCACCATAGGACTTTACCTTTCCTATGTTTTCACGCCTATACAGCGGTCTGTTGTCAAGGCTTTCACCAGTCGGCAAATAGTAGAGAAAGTCTTTACCGATTGAGTAATAGATGGATGATGTCAATTTAAGATCCTTTATGGCTGTGTAGTCTACACCTACCTCAAAGGAGTCAATCTTTTCTGGCTTTAAGTCTGGATTAGCTATCTTATATATACCCCACATGATTCCAGACCTACAGAGGTCGTCAAGTATAGATGCCCTAAAGCCCTGGCCGTAAGATAAATATGTGCTAAAATCAGGTGTCCATCTATACCTTGCCGATAACCTTGGTGTAACAGCAGTCCATGAGTTATCCTTAAGACTGCCTGAAATCCTGTTAAAGGGGCTAATAGTTGACACAAAACTACCATCACCAAAGTTAGCCTTATCAAACCTCAAAGAACCTGTAATGGTTAGCCTGTCTTGCATAAAAGACATCTCATCTTGAAGCCACACACCATAGATAGTGAGGATGCCTTTGTTGTCAGCCCTGTCGGTTGAAGTCCTGTAAATATCTGAGGCGTTGACCTTTCCTTTTCTTATGTCACCACCTAATGTAATCAAATGATTTGGATGTGCCTGTATGGAGAAACTGCCGTCAATACCCATATCAGTCCTATCAGAATCAACATCAAAGGCTGTGTAGGTAGTGCCACGCATGCTTTCACTAAGCCTTCTATAGTTTTCATTCTGCCAAAAGGCCTTTGCCTGCCAAGACATGATCCCTGAAGAACCCTTATAATTGACCGAATACACCCAAGTGTCAAAATGCCTGTGCACCCCGTTTATATCTCTAATCTTTACCCCTTCACCTCGTTTGTCATCAAAATATTCAATCTTGAGGTTTAATGAGTTATTTTTATCAAAGTCATAACCAATAACAAAGGAGCCAATACCCTCCTCTACAAACCTTTTTACTGTATATGCAGTCCTCTTTCCCTCAGGAGTAGATATATAGCCTGTGCCCTTTAAGTAATGTCCTGAACTCTTCATATAAAGGCCCGTCTCACCAGATAGCCTCCCAGAGAATTCAACACTGCTGCCGTAGGTGTTATAAGTACCATAGAATACATCTGCAAAGCCCTTAAAAGGCTTATCTGCCTTTGAAGTGATAATATTGATCACGCCACCCATAGCATTATTACCGTAAAGGGAGGAGGCAGGACCTTTGAATATCTCGATTCGCTCAATGTCGTTGATATTGATACGATTAAAATTTACCTCTCCAGTATCTGACTTATTGATTGGTACACCATCAATCAAAACCAATGTCCTTGCCCCTTCATTTGACAGACCTCTTAAGGTGGCTGATGCCCCAAGACTGTAAATACCATTGCCCCTTACAACGGTAAGTCCTGATACATACTGTAGTATTTCATCCACTTTTGTTGTTGTATTAGCAAACCTATGAATCTCCTCCTTTGTAATGACTTCTACCCGCGCCGGGACAGATTCAATAGACCTTTCCGTCTTTGTGGCAGTGACCACTATCTCCTCAAGGCCTAAGTCCTTTTTTTGCTCTGCAAGGGCTAAATCACAATATAAGAAACACAAAACAACCAACAGTAGAAACACCATCTTCTAACCTCCTTGATCTTTAATATTGCCAAGATATATCAAAAGGAAACCCCTAACCAACTCTACCTCCACAACTCATGTCCTCTGTTTTTTACTCCCTATCGGATAAAGAGGGGTTGATTACTCTTCTCTTCATCTGAGTACAAGGAGGTGCTCAAAGTAAAAACTGTTCTTCAAGTGGCAAAAAACAAAAAAAGCCACGAAAGCACCCATCCCTCTTGGATGAATTGCCTTCATGGCTTTTAGTTCCTCCAACTATTGTACTTAAAGCTTATACATTATGCAAGTACCCTAAATTGCCGTAAGGATTTGATAACAAATAAAGGGGAGTATGCCTCAAGGCCTTTATACTGCGACAAGATTATCTAAAGAGGGCCCCCTATATTTAAGGTTACTTCAGGTTAGCCTTGGGTTAATACACTTGCATTGTCCTTAGGGTGTAAGGGGTCTTACAAATAGGTGTCGCAATAAAGCCTTTTCGGCATATCCCCCTCTTTTCCCTATCGGCAATCTTGGGAAATACCTTTTCAGCAACTCTCGATCAACAGGTACACAAGCACCCATTCCCAATTTATCACAGCATGTCTCAATTTGTTGTACAGACACCATAGTCTAATCTCCTTTCGTCTACGCAACAACAGAACTGTGCAGCGATAGAAGACCATAGACAGGAGTGATTTGTTAGCAGCTCAATCCTGTTTAGTTGCAGACCCTGGGTGGAATGAGAATCTGAAAATTGCCAAAGAAGGGAGGTTAGCTGCAAATTCAGGCATTCCTCCTCTGCCTTCCAGTCTACAAAGGCTTATTACGGTATTGTAAGGATCTTTTGCACCTTGGCAGAGAGAGCCAGTGCTACGACACTTGACCTTGTATCCATAGCCTTGAGGGCCTGTCTTTTCAATTAATACCTGACCGTTTACATATTCAAGGAGAGAGGAACGGGTTAATCTATACACCTGTCCTGAGAGGATAGTAGATACTTTTGCCCAATAGCGCCTTTGAGCCATTAAATCAGGATTAACACCTTGAGACAAGTCTTTGTTTCAACTCCTCATAAATCCCCTTAGGAATGGCTAATAAAAGCATGGGCGCCTGCGTCCAATAGCCATTTTCTTCAAGGAATCGGTGCCCTTTATTTATTAACGACAACAGCGCCCTGTTTAGGGGCAGTGGGAAGGCACAGTGCCCCAAACCACCAAATAGCCTATGGGTTGAATAAAGGACATAATCGTCCCTATTCATAAAAAACTCCCTCACTGCCTTGGCCTCACCAATGCTCGCAGGGTTTGGGCAGATGTCTGTACAACTTATAGGATTATAGTGATCAAAGGGGATATCTATATTGTCGGGCCCATAGTACATGTCGTGTATGGCTATTACACAATCGCTCCCAAGAAGGGGGATTATACCTTCAACATAGCCCTTTGCAAAGTCATACTCATGCAGTGAATCGATATGACAAAGGCCAATCTTTCCAACAAGGTCATTGTCTTTGATATACTGAGGCACAGTAATAAGGGCATCGCCAGCATTGACCTTCATGTTTATATTTAGCAGTCTCATCAGTTCAGTGAATTCCGCACATTCAACAAGGTCGAAGGTCTCAAAGGTAAAGGTCTTGCCACATCGCTGGAGCGCCTTATAGATAAAGGCCGTTGAATACCCACGAAAGGGTGAGAACTCTATCACATGCCGAGGCCTTAGGAGCTTTACAAGGGTGTATAGGATGAGGCCATCAAGGTCGTTGTAAAAATTGCTGACAGGCCATGTGAGTTCTCTATGCTTAAAGATACTGTCTTTCAGTTCCTCATAGGATTCCTTGAGAGGCCAGTAAAGCCCCTCTGCTTGTCCAGTATCACCATCTCTGGATAGCAAAAAACCTTTCAATCTATCGGGATCATTTAGGTGTTTTATAACACCCCCTGCTGGACTGTATTCAGGCCACCTCTTGATAACCTCTTTCATACATCTGTCGGCATTTTTATAGTCTTCAAGAAATATATAGGCAAGCCCTTCAGTAAAGTACCCCTCTATATGATTGGACTTATTGTCACCAGCCAATTCAAAAAATCTGACCGCCTCTTCATATCTGCCAAGGGCAAAGGCCTGTAGGGCAAGTCTATTGTATACAAACCTATCTATATCATCAGAGATGCCGATTGCCTTGAGATAGTATTCATAGGCAGCTTGAGAGTCCTTTTTTACAGAATGGGCGATGTCAGCGAGATAGAAGTAGGCTTTTTTGTCTATGTCTTTGTCTGAATCGACCTTTACACAGGAGGTTAAAAACCTCTCGGCGAGGTCGAAAATCCTTAGGGCATAATAACTTTGCCCTATTATGTTTTGCATCTCTCTATCTTGATTAGAATACCCATAGATTTTGCAACCCATATTAACTGCCTCAAAATATAAGCCATCATTAAAAAGGATAATACAGAAGGTCTTCACAGTGTTATAGAGGGCATCTTTTATATTTGAACGGATAAAGGCAGTGATAATATCTTCGAGTCTCCTTAAATGAAAAAGCCCCCAAAGATAAGCAGAGGCTATAGAGGCATCCTCTGAATGTCTCTTATATAGCTGAGAAAGTATCTTTTCAGCAATGAAGTAATCACCTTTTTCAATATAGTGAAGGGCAAGTTGGAGATATTTTGTATCCTTTGACATATTCAATTATCCAAGAGAGCTGTGATATCTGTCAACAAGAAAATATTCATTAATTTGCCCATAGCAATAAAAAAGGGGACAGGCTACTTTTTCTATTTAGTAAGATGAAAGGGCTAAAAAGTAGCCTGTCCCCTTTCAGAGCCTCGGAATCCACCGGAAGATAGGTGGCCGCAAAACCCTTCATCTCAAGCCATTTCACAGGATTTAAAGCAGCAGGATGCTCGATAATAGATGTTATTATATGCCCCTTTTGATATTTATAAGCAGTACCGATTATGGCAA
>CALEDV010000016.1 GCA_937949555.1 uncultured bacterium
AGTGCTCATTGGGCTGCTGGACGGGGAACCGTATGAAGTGTTTGCTTATCCCAATGGGCGAGTCTTCCACACGAAAGGAAGTATTATCAAGCGGGGCAGCGGGGTATACGACCTCGAAGTGAATGGAACAGTATTACAATCAAATATTGCTGCTCTTTGTGTTAATGACGAACAAGCAGCCCTAACCCGTATGATTAGTGCAGCATTGCGACATGGGGCAGATGTTAAGTTTGTCTTGGAGCAACTCGATAAATCGGGTGGCACAATTGTGGATTTTTCAAAAGCAGTTGCACGAGCACTTCGTAAGGGGTTAAATATTAAGGCTCGTACACCTTCAGATTGTCCTCAGTGTGGTGGCAAACTTACATATGAATCAGGATGTTTGGTTTGTAAACAATGTGGATACACGGGAAAATGCAAATAATTAAAGTTTTCTGCCATTATATTTCCCACCACATTTTAAGTGAGGGCCTGTTTTTTCTAAAATTTTGTAAAATATAGCAATGAAAATAAGTACTGCATGAAGGCAAAAACCTTCTTGCTAAAAATTGTTGCAGTTATAGGTTACATTCTATATGTGGATGCTTTGGGAAGGTTAATTGTCCGTAAGGTAAATGTTTGCAAAGATAGTCGTTATGGTCTGTATAATTTAACAACAGTATTGGCAAATAACCCTAATGCTTTCCGAAAAGCCTCATTGCTCCTCAACAATATCGGTGGAGGTTGATGCTTGTCGGGCATTTTGTTTGTTTATCTGTTGCGATAATATCCACTGCTGCAAAAACTCTACCGCTTTTAGCAACTCGCCAACTTTCCACTCGCCGCGCAACTCTGGCGCTTGTCCTTCTGTGATAATTATTTGTCTCATGACTGTTTCACCAACCCTAAGTTTTGCAACGCCACAATCACATCATCTACCGTTGCTCCTGATCCGGTCGCCAATACTTGCCGCGCTATCGGCGTAACACCGTAAAAGCCAATGCGTCCTTCCGAACTGTTGGCAAATGCTCTGAAAACAACATGTTCCGTTGAGACCCCAAACAGCGATAATCTGTATTCTGCGGTGCGAGTCGCAGATGTGGCATTTGGTAAAATATAAGTGTGTCGCACGGCTTCGTTTGATGTACCGCTGCTATTTTGCAAATATACAGATTGCCATATGCCAAAGCCGTCTGCCACAGTTTGCGAGCTTCTGCCTCTCAAATAACTGTGAAAAAATGGGGCATTGTGCACGTGTGTTGTGTTTTCTAACATAATGCCGCCAAAAGCGTAGGTGGCGATATAAACATACGTGGTATTAAGATGTGTCAGATACCCACCAACAAAAAGACGGTTATAACCTGAAATTTCCAAAAATTTTGTATTGTTGTTTGTGCTAATTATTGTATTTCCGTTGTTTGCTACCTCAAATGACGCAGTTACGTTTGATACGTTGTTTACTAGCGATACAGAGTTTCTACCCGAAATAGTGCCTTCGACAGAAATTGGTACGTAAACGTCTAAATTTGTTGTTGTGAGTGACAACAAATTATTATTGTTTCTATCTTGAAAATAAAACCAATCTCCAACAAAAGCATGATTTGTAACGCCACTAGCGCGATTGACGTTAATTCGGAACGGGCGATGGGAACCTGTTGAACTGTGGTAATTGAGGTGATATTCAAAAACCTCAGACCCCGACGCGCCAGGACGGTGATTCCCCTCCATTTGTAAGTAAAATCGTGGGGTCACTAAAGGGTTCAGTCCGAAACCAAGCCGCCACCATACGTCTTGAACGCCATTGAATGTCGCCGTTTCTACATCGAAAACAATGTCGTCAACGTCTGGTGACGTGACCGGTACGCGCCACAATACTCCTAAATCGTCGTTGCCTGGGTCAAAAACCAGCGGCCCAGTCATCGTGTCGCCTGCTTTTGCTACCCGCGCTGCCGCACTGCCTGTAGGGTCAAAATCGCTAGAGTTTGCAAGGGCTGCCGTTCCTAGACTTGTCCAATTCCCTGTTTGAGGGCCATAGATTCCGGGTGCATTTACATCAGCTACCCCCGTTCCATTGGTCATCGCTACTGCCACGCGACCAACTACCTTAAAGTTACCCCCGTTTTCAACGAGGTCATTGTCATCAATTATGTATACTGGTTGGGCAGGACCCACTTGTAGATTGGCCATACTCATATTGTATCAAACGGGATTGTGTTAGATTTTTGTATGATTTTTATACCGTTTATCTTAATTTTGCTACAATGTAAGTAACACAAGTTTAATGGATTAACACTTAAGGAGGTTACTATAAAAATGAGATGCTATTCTATTTTTGATGAGCTTTTACGTGAAGTTACAAATGCAAATTATCCTGTCACAAATGGGGGCACATTTGAAGATGGCACTCCTTTTTTACAATTAGCTGTAACAGGCTGTGGTTTAGAACATATTACTGTAAAGTTTGATGAACATAAACGCCAACTAATTATTAAGGCGACCCCCCCTAAACTGGCCGGTTATTATAAGTGGCAAAAAATTGCTACAGGTAACTTTACCTATCGCTTTTGGGTTGGTGACGCTTATGAAGTAGACAAGGTAACTTTAACAAATGGCTTGTTAACTATTACATTTAAGCCTAATGAAAAGGAGGGAGGATTAAAAGTTTTACCCATTAACTAGCACAGGTTAACAGGTGGGTTCAGCCGCACACAAAGCAAAGCGTGTCGGCTGAACCTATTATTGGCCTGTGTTCTTATCCCTTGGTCATGATGATGTAGTCTATCTGGCGCAGCTTGCACCACATTTCAGTGGCCTTCCGTTTGCATTGCACGTCGTTGGAGTCAACGCAGGGGGGATTTTTGACCTCAATCGCAGCCTTGCGCCCGTCGTCGTACTCCTTGAGGAAGTCCAGCACGTAGCGGCGCAGGTGGTTCTGACCATCAATCTTGGGAATGCTGATGCCGTGCCACTTCGTCCACTTGATAACGTGCGAGTGGCGCTCCTGATGTTCCATCCTCTGGCGTTCGAGGTCGTTCTGGTACTCCTTGAGGTTCTAAAGGCAATTCTTCGACTTTGTGTATTTGTCATGTGTACTAATTGCCATATTCGATGACCCCCGCTATGAGTCCAGGAATGGCCGCGACCTTGACCTGAACCTGTGGCAGCATCTTCCATGCGAAGTCCACATCTGAACGTTCGGCCAGACCGAGCGAATCCCCTTTGAGTAACTTGGCACGAACATGATGCAGTAGAGCGCTGTAAACCTTGTCCTTGAACATGGCAGCGTATCCCGCCTCTACAGTCAGGAACTCCGCCATGTCGAGGAGGGCCTCTTTGACGGCGTCGCGGGCGGCCTCGTCTGAAATCTGCACAACGGCCCCGCCTGGAGCCGTTTCGTCGGGGGCGGAATGGATAGTCTTCCAACCCTGGCCACCCAGTTCCTGGCCGACCACTCCCACGATGCCGACCTTCGTGATTTCCTTGACGGTCGGATCGTACTCGATGGCGTCCAGCGCATCCTTTCAATTCTCCAGCGGCTTCGGTGGCGGGGCGATGTCACCCACGTCGAACTCGCCCTCGTCCATGACGGACAGGTCAACCGGAGGCACGTCAATGACCAATTCTGGTTTCACAAGTTCCTGCTTGGGCGGAGGCGGCGGCAGGTCTTCGGTTTCGTCGAACTCCTGGTCGATCAAGACTCCGGTACGCTTCCTGGCGTTGAAGATGTCCCAGAGCCATTGATGTTCGAGCTTGGGATGGTCAACCACCGCGCAAATCTGCGGCTCGGTTGGCTCCACGCCCTTCACGCGGACACGCCGCAAACCGCGCCCCACGACCTGCTCGCACAGGAGCTGCGAGGAGAAGGCGCGCAGGCCCATGATGTGCGTGACGGTCTTGGCGTCCCAGCCCTCGGAGAGCATCCCGACCGAGATGACCTTCTGGATCTTCTCGCCGGGCAGTCCGGGCTTGCCCACCGTGTCCACCGTCTGGCGCAGCAGCTCCGCCTGCTCGGCCTTGGTCAACTTGCGTTCCACCGGCCCATCCTCATCGGCATCATCTTGTTCCGGCTCCCTCTCCCCCTGGGAGAGGGCTGGGGTGAGGGAGTCCTCCTGCGCTTCCGCCTCGTCGAGCACCTTCGAGTCGATGTGCAACACGCGCTCGGGGTCGCACAGTTCGTCGATGTGGATGCGCTTCGAGTCGAAGGCGTGCTTCACGCGCGCGGCGGTCTCGGTGCGGTTGGCGACCGTAATCATGACCGGCGGCGTCGGCAGTCCGGCCGCCTGCCACTCCTTCCACGCCTCGCGCCAGTCGTAGCCCAACAGGTAATAGGCGTTCAGCACCAGGTCGGGCAGCGGTTCCTCGGGGCTGGCGCGGCGATTGAGATCGTCTTTGACATCCGGGTCATTGTAGATGTGGTACAGGCGCGACTTGTACGTCCTGGCGTCCGGCACCGCGTCGTCGCGCACCACGACGCGCGGGGTCTTCACCAAGCCCGATTCAATCGCGTCGTTCAGGCCGAAGTCGTTGACGATCCAGCCGAACAGCGCCTCCTCGCTGCTCTTCTTGCCCGAGGGCGTGAACGGCGTGGCTGAGAAGTCGTAGCAGGTAAGGATGCCGCGCGAGCGGTGCAGCCGGTCCAGCCCGCCGATCCACACCGTGGCTTCCTCGGCGCTGTCCTTGAGATCCCGCGAGCGCAGGTACTTGCCTTCGGCCGCCCAGTTGACCCGCCAGGCGGGCGATCTCGTCGTCGAACACGTCCGAGAGGCGCTTGAGGAAGAGGAGGGGCAGAAGGTAGTCCTTGAACTTGGCCGCGTCCTTCTCGCCGCGGATCGAGCACGCCGCGTCCCAAAGCATCTGCTCCATGGGCTTGGTAGTGGGTGTGGCGGCCGCCCCCCGCCGCGTGCGGCGCCGGGTCACCCCGGCTGCATGAGCCTCCGGCGCCGCGGCATCCGTCTCATCGATACCGGCCTCCCGAGCGAGCGCGGCGATGACTTCGCGCGCGGCTTTCTGCGGCATGTTCGTTCCCCCCTCCCAGCGGTTGACCGTGGCAAAGGAGACGCCCAGGCGCTCGGCGAGCTGTTCCTGGGTGAGGTTCAGCCGTGACCTGATCGCTCGAAGTGTAGCCGCTATTTCGTTTGAAGATGTCATGTTTGTTATGTTTACAGTAAAACATACATGTTGTCAAGGGAAATTTGGGCAACTATTCCGTCGATTCCGGCAGTTCGAGGAGAAACCGCCATGACGGGACCACTTCGATGGTCCCGCCGCCGGCATCGATCCGTTCGTCCTCATTCCGGGTCACGATGGTTCCAGATTTCAGGCCCAGCTCAAGCATCGCCTCACTCAAGGCCGTAGTCTCCCGTTTCCGCGTCTGCGGTTCCGCCAGGGACTCGCACACCTGGACCAGCATCTTGGGCCGGCCGCGCCTGGGGACGATGAAATCGACCTCCCGGCCAGTCTTGGTCTTGTAATAGTAGATTTCCGGATAAAGACGTCGGAGCGCGGTGAACACGAGGTTTTCGAGAAGATGGCCGGGGTTGACCAGAATCCCGGACGACACAGAAGTGACCAGTGAGTGATCGATGCAGTAGACCTTTTTCGGATTGGTGTTGCTGCGCGCCAGGGATGGGTCGAATATGCGCACGGTGAACAGGAAATAGGCGTCTTCGAACCATTCCAGGTAATCCGACACCGCGGACTTGGGAGCCTTGTGGCCCAGCCACTTGAGATAGCCCGTGAGACTGTTGACCGAGTAAAGCGAGGCCGTGTTGTCCACCAGCCAGTGCGCCAAATCGGTCACCGCCTTCGGGTGTGAAACGTCGTGGCGTTCGACCAAATCCCGAAACAGGATGGTGTGAAAGTATTCCTGGTGGGTCTTGATCCGTAGGTGGCGGGAGAGACCGGCGACCTCCGGGAAGCCGCCGGTCTCCCAGTATTCCTCGAAAGCCTTTTGAACGAGGAGCCGCTTCTTGGTGGACAGAGCACCCCCGCTTTCGATTCCCTTGTAGTCCAGGAATTCCCTGAACGAGAACGGAAACATCTCCCACGAGAGAGCCCGCCCGCGCATCTGGGTCGCGATCTCCTTCGACAGCATCTTGGCCGACGAACCGGTGAGATACATCTCGCATTTTTCCGTGCGCATCAAACGGTCCACGAAGGACTCCCAACCGGGTGCGGCCTGAATCTCGTCGAAAAAACAGTAGACCGTCTCGGTGTTTTTCTTCTCGGGGAAGATGGAGTAATAGGCCTCGGCGATCAGGCCGAGATTGTCCTGCCGCAGGTTGTGGAGGCGGTCATCGAAAAAGTTCAGATACAGAATGTTTTGCCGGTGGACACCGCCGTCCAACAGCCGCTGGATGACCTGGAACAGGTATGTCGATTTGCCGCTCCGGCGCACTCCGATGCAGACGGCGGCCTTGCCGTGTACCGTCTCGATACGCAAACGCCGGGGCACTCCGGTCTCCAGCCGGGTTTCCTGGAAATCCAGAATGATGGATTTGATCGTCTCTATCATAGGGTCACTCCTGGCCATGGTTTTTTCCGGCATCAGCCTCATCCGGTAATAAATATAGCCGGTTTAGGTCCTGAGTGTCAAGGGATATTTCCGGATACGGTCTGGCTTCCCCAGCCTGAACAACCCACCCACCGACGACGATCCCGAGACCCGCCTTCAGGCCGTTGACCGGTTGGAGGGGTTTATCCCTTAAACGCTTCCACCCTGACTTGCTGGCTGTAATGAACTCCTAATATCTCACCTATCTCTACACCTGTTAATCTAACTAACCTATACAATAATTCCATCAGGATCTGTCTAATGCCCCCCTTATTTCCTCTATGTCTTTACCAATTTCTTCTTCACAGCCTTCATAATATCTTTTTTTGCCCTATACCTCTGTATTCTCTTAGAGGCGGACATTCCCTATCCCTTTCACCTTTTAAGAGCTTGTCCCTTATCCATCCTATAAACCTCTCGCCACCTAAAATACTTTGCCCTATTATCTCCCCTTTTATCTCTATCCCCTTTGCAGTAATACGACAAGGTAGGTACATAGTCATTGACATGACGGAGTTGGTCTCTATCTGGTAAAATCTCTCGAGGCCTGATTAGGGTGATAATTTTTTCATTTAAAGGGGTTGAACTATGACAAAGACAAACGGTGTATCCCTGACAAAGGAACAGATCAAGGCTTTGATAATCAAGGAGGTGCCCAAGCTGGTAAAAAGCGACCTTGAGATAAGGAACTTCATCCTTCGGATATCCTCTGAGAGATATGCAGACAAGGCAAGGACAGAAGACAGGATTGATAGACTGATAGATGAGTTAAGAAAGGATAGGGAAGAGAACCAGAAGAAGTGGGAGGAGAATCAGAGAAACCTTGAGAGATCGACAAGGGAATGGAATCAGAAGTGGGAAGAGAATCAGAAGGTTATAAACTCTATGCTTGAGGAGATAAAGAATCTTCACAGAAAGTATGACAAAGGCATAGGTGCCATTGGGGCAAGATGGGGCTTTAGGGCAGAGGGGTCCTTCAGGGATGCAATGAGGGGGATACTTCAGGAGCATTTCCCTGTGAAGGTGGAGCGGTATAGGACAATGGACGAAGAGGGGATAGTGTTTGGTAGCCCTGATCAGATAGAGCTTGACCTGATAGTGAGGGATGGGAAGGTGATAGTGGCAGAGATAAAGTCATCCATAAGCAAGGAGCAGGTAGCTGCCTTTTTGAGGAAGGTGAGGGTGTATGAGAGCAAGGAGGGGAGGGAAGTAACTCAAAAGATAATAATATCTCCTATGATAGAGGGTAGGGCCTTGGAGTTTGCAGAGAAAAATGGGGTAAAGGCCTATGGTTATCCTGAAGAGGTAGAGTTGTCAAAGCTTCAGGATTGGTAGTTATTATAATGATTTATGAGGGCAGGGAAAAGGATCCATTCTTTTAGTAGAAATGCTTGCATGTCTAATAAGGAAACTTAGGGAGTTATGTTTTCTAAAAGTGCAAGAGGGGATAGGTTAGTCTATGCCCCCAATAGTTTCAATAGAGGTAAGGGTAAGGGGACATGGCTCATGTCTTTGAGATGCCGAGGCCGAGGGGGGGCATCCAACAAACTGCTAAAGGCAACAATAACAGAAGGCATATCGTACCATTAGTGAAAAGTAAAGAGTGACGAAACAACGCAAGTGATATGAGAATACTTTGACTGATCTATTCATCATTGATTCTAAGGGGAGCTTTCGTTGTATCCGCACTTTAGGGGTACAAATTAACTTCTACGGTAAGGAGGGAAAACGAATGTTGGCAAGCCTAAGGTCTATGGTGTCTTCACTGTTGGTATTTACCTTATGTTGTTCAGCTATTGCAGTCTATGCAGAGCCTATTAAGTCTGTTGAGGCAGGTAAACAGGATGTCAAGGGGCATCAAGGTCAGGGTGGCCCTGCTAATGAAAAGACTGTCAATGTGAATACAGCCACAAAAGAGGAGTTGGAGGCCTTGCCAGGCATTGGCCCAATTAAGGCACAGGCAATTATTGAGGGGCGCCCCTATAGAAAAGCAGAAGATCTCTTGAAGGTCAAGGGCATCAAGGGAGGAACATACAAACAGATCAAGGATCTTATCAGGGTTGATTAGCCTCCTGATTAAAGGTGATGTGTATAGATAATTCCGATAAAGGCTCAAAGGGCAAAAAAGCATCTAAAGGATTTGAATACTCCAAGGCTATTTACCAGGTTATGTAGGATATGTATGGATATTGTGGCCGGATATTGAAGGTTGATCTCTCCTCTGGAGAGATTATTATTGATGATATAGACCCTAAACTCTGCAATGATTATATTGGCGGTAGGGGTATGGGGGTTGCTATGATCGCAAGTAGTATCCATGAGCAGCCCTATTCAGAACAGATGCCCCTTATCTTTGCAACAGGTCCCTTAGTTGGCACTGGAGCCCCATCCTCGGGCAGGCTCTCAGTAGTATCTCGCTCTCCCTTGACCAATACGGTCTTTGACTGTTCTGCTGGTGGCAGGTTTGCCACTGCTATGAAGAGATATGGTCTTGATGTTATCTACATCACAGGGCTCTCAAGGGGTTGGGTATCCTTAATCATAGATGATGAGATAAGACTTGAGGATGCCAGTACTTGGGAGGGTTTAAATATTGCAGAGATAACCCAAGGGATAGGTGATGATTACTCCTTAGCTGCCATTGGGTTGGCAGGGGAGAGACTGGTGCGTTATGCATCTATAGCCTTTGACGGTCATTACTTTGCTGGTAGAGGTGGTCTTGGCGCCGTGATGGGATTTAAGAGGCTAAAGTTTATAGCCATAAGGAGGAAGACTGGACATGTCCTTATCAAGGATCAAGAGGGGCTGAAGGAGGCCCAGAGGGAGATAATGAGGCTATTGCGTGCCTCGCCTGCCGTATATGGGGAGTTTGGCCTGAGTAGATATGGCACTGCTGCCCTGGTGGATGTGATACATGCAAGGAGGCTCGAGCCTACGGCAAACTTTAGAGGCACCTATTTCCAAGAATCATCGAGATATGCCGCTTATACAATCTCAGAGAGATACAGATGCAAGAGCGAGGGCTGTATGGGGTGTCCGGTGCTCTGTAAAAAGCGAGGTGCCCAGGGAGAGATAATCCCTGAGTATGAGACCCTGTCGCACTTTGGCGCCCTCAATCAATGCAGTGATCTGTCTGCGATTGTGCATTGTAACAACCTATGCAATGATTATGGTATAGATACCATCAGCGCAGCCTCCACAATTGCCTGCTATGGGGAGCTGAACAATAAAAAAGTATCTCCTGCTGAATTGCCAGCACTGCTGATCAGTATTGCCAAGAGAGAGGGTGGATTAGGAGACAGCCTTGCAGAGGGCTCTGCCCGTTATGCCCTATCAATGGGACACCCAGAGGCAAGCATGTCTGTAAAGTCTCTTGAATTGCCAGCCTATGACCCTCGAGGTGCCTATGGAATGGCACTTGGTTATGCAGTGTCAGCAAGGGGGGGGTGTCACCTCCGTTCATATCCAATAGGCCATGAGATACTGCGTAAGCCGGTGTCCACAGACCGATTTTCCTTTGAAGGCAAGGCGAGGATAATAAAGATATCAGAGGACCTAAATGCAGTGGTTGACTCCCTTACTGCATGCAGATTCCTGTTCTTTGCCGCCTCTTTAGAGGAATATGCCAAGGCCCTCAATGCTGTCACAGGCTATGGCCACGATGTCCAGAGCCTCTTGGCAATTGGTGAGAGGATATGCAGATTAGAGAGATACCTAAACAACCGCCTTGGATTTACATCCCTTCAGGATGACCTGCCTGAGAGGTTCTTTACAGAGGAGGGGAGTTCTTCAGAAAAGATAAAGGTCTTGCCTATTGATAGGGGGGAGTTCCTGAAGGCAAGGGCAAGATACTACAAGATTAGGGGTGCCTCGGAGGATGGTGTAATAGGGAAAAGCCCTTTATGTTGAGGCTTATTGACAAGTATCTGCGTAGATTACACAGAGAGGGTCTGTGTGCACCAGAGGATGCCCTATTGATTGCCCTTGACGATGAGGCCTATTCAAATAAAGAGATCCCTCAGGTCTACATTGATGTGTTTAATAGGATGAATGTAAATTCCCTCCTTGTTGGCATTCCTATGGAGCCCTATAGGGGGATCATAAAAGAGGTTATAGACTGTACGGCACCAGGAGACAAGATTGTGCCTTCAGACTGTGAGACCAGGACCTTTTTTCATGATATACCGATTATTGAGCAAGGCTCTACTGACCTGATCGTGTCTGCCTTAGGTAGAAGAAAGGCATTGGTTACAAAGGATGGGATGATCATCAGTTATGGCATTGTTTCACCAGAGCAGGCGTACATCGCCTTTAGCTCCCTGTGTTTTAGTCTGTTTGTGAAGTATCTGCATGACAATATAAGGATGAACCAAAAAGGGCCCATACCTCCAACACTCTTGGGCCTGATGTCTAACATGGTTGAAAAAAGGCCCTCGCAGACCCTAATACCGACCCTTGGGCGGTCCCCTATGGACAGAGAGGATGTCTTCTCTTTGATCTCAGAAACAGGAAAGACAATTGTAAGATTGGGGCTTGTGGACTCCTTCTTTGGCAATATCTCCTGTTTGTTTGACAACAAGATTTATATTAGCCAGACAGGCAGCTCTCTGGATGAGTTGGAGACAGCCATAGACGAGTTACCCATGGATGGTTCTTCTACAAGTGGTATTACGGCATCATCGGAGTGTTCGGCCCACAGGTTGATATACGAAAGGACTGCCCTACGCTTCATCGTACATGGACATCCACGCTTTGCTGTTATCCTGTCTATGCTCTGTGGCAGGCAGGATTGTTGGGGCGATAGTTGTTACAGATCTTGTAAAGAGCTTAGGAGGATTGGCCCCTCGCCAGTTGTATCAGGTGAGATTGGCACAGGTACCCATGGCCTCCTCAACACAGTGCCTGAGGCAATGAGGGAGGGTAGGGTGGTAACAGTATTTGGTCATGGGGTCTTCGCTGGATCTGAACACAGCTTTTACGATGCCCTTTTACAGATGATAGAGCTTGAAAACTACTGCATGAGGGAGTATAAAGGCATGCTCAAACCCCCTTGATCTCAAGTATGGCGTTTTTGCATATCAATTCTATCTCATATATGTTTTTCCTCACCTGTATATGGTTTTTCCAATTTGTGGCATGGATGATCCTGAGTATCTCTTCAAACTCCCTAAAGGCAAACTCCAACTTTTGCTTGCTTTGAGCCTTGGCATGATAAAGTACAGCCCTCTGTTCATGTAATCTCTCTGTAGCCTCTTGAGGTTTGTCGTTTTTATTATTGTCAACGGTTGTGCTCATATTGTTGTTATTCTCTGAGGTCTGGCCTTCGGGATGATCATGGTTGCTCTTTTGCGGTAGCTCCTGACCCTTTGTCTCTTGTGGGTTGTCATTTTCCATGTTTAAAACTCCTGTGATTTTATTATACAGATCATTCAATTAAGACAATCTACAATCCTTTTTCATTACTACTGTGACCCAGGTCCCATTAGGAAACGTTTCAATAGGTTTTAGCCCTCTGTCTGTAAGGATGCTAATAAGTTCGCCTTCTTGACCTTTTATAAGTCCTGATAGAATGACAATGCCTGAGGGTCTAAGGAGTTGGGCAATCCTGTGGCTGTTTGCATAAAGCACATTAAAGATCAGGTTTGCCACGATCATATCGAATTGTCCTCTTGCCTCATAGACATCGGCGAGCATGAATTGGATGTTGGTCCTTTGATTTTCTCGTGCATTTCTTTGGGCAGCGTCTATTGCCAAAGGGTCATTGTCAAGGGCATAAACGGTCCTGAAGCCAATGAGAGAGGCAAATATTGCAAGTATCCCCGTTCCTGTGCCAAGGTCAGCAAAGGAGTCCCTTGTTGTCAGGTTTGAATAGTCCATGATTATCTCAAGACACTTACGAGTAGTCTCATGATGGCCTGTGCCAAAGGCCATGCCAGGGTCAATGATGACATTTATTCGGTCAGGTTTTTTCGTCTCCCAGGGGGGCAGTATTGTAATGTGCTTACCTATGTCTATTGGGACAAATCTCTTTTTCCATGATTCATTCCAGTCCCTTTCAGATAGATAGGTGTAATTAAAATTGAGGCCCTCTATGCCTGCAGCACTAATGAGGGCCTTCTCCGTATGTTGTAAAAAGGATAGCAATGAATCTATCCCTTTTGTGTCGTTGTAATAGCAAAGCAGTACATTATCCTTGTCAAGGATGCCTAAGGTCTCCGAGTTGCTCAATAATGCAATAAGCGGTTCTTTAAGAGAGCTATCGCATTGTATTTGGAACTCATAGTATCCCATCTCAGAGGGCCTAAAACTCAGGTGGCGGTGTCTTTAAGAAGGGCACAAACTTCTGCTTGTCAATGGACTTGTCATAGGCATCCTCAGGGCTTATCCATCCCTTCTTTAATAACTCCATGATTGCATCATCCAGGGTCTGCATCCCCAGTCTCTTGCCTGTCTGCATCACCGAGGGCAGTTGGTGGGTCTTTGCCTCTCTGATGAGGTTACCTACTGCATAGGTGCATACCAGTATCTCTAATGCCGCACATCGTCCTTTCTTATCAACCCTTTTGAAAAGGTTTTGGGCTATCACACCCTTGAGGGACTCTGAGAGGGTGGTCCTTATCTGACCCTGCTGGTTTGCAGGGAATACATCTATCACCCTATCAACGGTCTTTGGTGCGCTTGTGGTATGTAGTGTGCCAAAGACCAGATGGCCTGTGGCTGCCGCCTCAAGGGCAAGTTGAATTGTCTCGAGGTCACGCATCTCCCCCACCAATATGATGTCTGGGTCTTCACGGAGGGCACCTCTTAAGGCAGCGGCAAAAGACTTGGTGTGAGTGCCCAGCTCTCGATGATTGACAATACAACCCTGGCTCTGATGCACAAATTCTATAGGGTCTTCAACGGTGATTATGTGGTCTTTCCGGTGTTTGTTTGCATAGTCAATAATTGCAGCAAGGGTTGTGGATTTACCACTTCCTGTAGGTCCAGTTACAAGAACGAGCCCCTTGTGAAGCATGGCAAATTTTTTGCATATCTCAGGGAGTCCTAAGTCTTCCACAGTCAATACCTTGCTTGGTATTTGTCTGAATACAGCAGCGACTCCCCACTTCTGCCTAAAGAAGTTTGCCCTGTATCGGGCAAGTCCTGGTATCTCATAGCCAAAGTCTACATCACCGGTCTCTTCAAAGATCTTGATCTTGTCCTCTGGCGCTATCTCATATAGTATTGCCCTCAGCTCATCGTCTTCAAAGGCCTTGTAATCAACCCTTTCCATCTCGCCCCTTATCCTCAATACAGGCTGTGAACCTGCCACAAGATGGAGATCCGAGGCCCCTTGATCTGCCATCAGTTTAAAGAATGCGTCAATCTTTGCCATTTTACCACCTCAGTTTGTTAATTTCGCTCATACAAATAAATCATAGTGCGGCTTTTTTGTCAATTCCTAAGATTGAAGCTGTTATAAGATATAAACAAATAATCCTAATATTCATTTGCTGTTATGATTATTTTGGTTTAGAATATCTTCTATGTTTCAAGTATAGGGGGGACAGGCACAATGACACAGAATGAGTTGGAAATTCAGAGGATTGCTGGTGTAAGAGTTGCTGCAGAGATCAAACAGTACAGACACTGTAAGACAGACGGTAATATGTTGAGAGAGTATATCGCCAACAAAAAAGTCCAGTGCATAGGCATTGGAACAATATCAAAGATAAAAACGGTGGTGATGATTATTGAAATAGCCCCTCATATACTTGCAGCAGACTATGTATATGAGCACGATTCTATCTTTGATTTTCTTATAAAGATAATAAAGGACCTCCTTGAAAGGCATCAGAATATAAGCGGTTTTCAGTTCAATCCCAATTTAGGACTCTGTGAGTTTATGATCTGTGAAAACAAGCCCGGAAATCCAGGACTCCTGAAGATGAGGTTTGCCGATAATTGTTCTATGGCTGGGGACAGCGGTAAGCTCTACAAAGTGGCAGTTTTTAATAACAAACCTTGGTTCATACACAAGATGCCAAATGTGCATGACAAGATTAATTTCCTATGCCATGAGGGTACTTTAGCGGATCAGGTAAGCTGCAACTGTTTCTTTTCTACCGCTGAGAAGAAGTGCGCCCATAAGACACTGGTAAGGGCATATCTTAATCAAAGGTCCTTTGAATATAGAAAAGTCTGACCATGCAGGATTTTATAGTAATCAAGGGAGCCCGCCAACACAACCTTAAAAACATAAGTCTTTCAATACCGAGGGATAAGATAACTGTAATTACTGGTCCCTCTGGTTCAGGCAAGTCTTCCCTTGCAGTAGATACCATATATGCAGAGGGCAACCGTCGTTATGTGGAGAGTCTCTCTCCCTATGCAAGGCAGTTTATTGACCAGATGCAAAAGCCCGATTTTGATTCTATTGAAGGACTCTCTCCCTCAATATCTATAGACCAAAATACATTAGTCAGGCATGTTAGATCCACTGTTGGCACTGTTACAGAGATTTATAATTACATGAGGGTGTTGTATGCAAAGATAGGAGTTCCCTATTGTTACAAATGCGGCAGCATTATAAAGGCTCAAGACATAGATAGGATTATTGATTCTGTGCTCAATCTGCCTCAGGGCGCTAAGATACAGGTGCTTAGCCCACTGGTAACGGAGCGGAAAGGGGAATACAAAAAGGAATTGCAGAGGATGAGGCAGGAAGGGTTTGTTAGGGTAAGGATAGATGGAGTAATGGCCTCTCTTGGGGATGACATAAAATTAAGCAAAAACAAGAGACACAACATTGAGATAGTAATTGACAGGCTCATAGTAAGGGCTTCTGCAAAGAGACAGCTCGCACAGGCAATAGACCATGCGCTCAGATATTCCGACTCGGTGATTATAAATATACTTGAGGAGCAGAGGGATATACTCTACAGTAAGTCTCTTGCTTGTTATAACTGCGGTATAAGTTATCCTCAGATTGAGCCGGGACTGTTCTCTTTTAATAGTTCAAGGGGCGCATGTCCGGAGTGTAAGGGACTTGGGTTTATCTATTCCAATGGTTATAACGAAGAGGGGGATGAGATTGACGACGGAGATAGAGCCCTCGAAGCACAAGAGGTCTGTGCCTCCTGCATGGGAATGAGACTAAGAAAGGAATCTCTTGGAATAAAGATAGCAGGGCTCAGCATAGGTGATTTTGCAAGCCTTTCTGTGGATGCAGCCTATGACTTTATAACTGCTTTAAAGCTTACTGATAGGGAAGTATCCATTTCAAGGAGGATATTAAAGGAGGTCAGAGAGAGATTATTTTTTATACAACAGGTAGGGCTTGGTTATCTTACCTTGAGCCGATCCTCTGTAAGCCTCTCTGGTGGAGAGGCTCAGAGAATAAGGCTTGCCGGACAGCTTGGGGCTTCGCTTACAGGGGTGCTTTATGTGCTTGATGAGCCGAGCATAGGACTACATCCTAAGGATTTCAGTAGGCTTTTAGAGAGCCTGAGAGAGATAAGGGACAATGACAATACCCTGATTGTTGTTGAGCACGATGAGGACACCATCATGTCTGCTGACTACATTGTAGATATGGGGCCAGGGGCAGGAGAAAAGGGCGGATGGGTGACGGCATGTGGCACATTGCAGCAGATAATTGAAAACCCCTCATCTCTTACGGGTTCCTATCTTAGGGGCGATAATGTTATAGACCTCCCTTTAAAAAGAAGGCAACCAAAAGGTTTTATTAATATATATGGCGCAAGGGCTTATAATCTGAAGTCAATAGATGTCTCCATACCCCTTGGTGTGTTTTGCTGTGTTACCGGACTTTCTGGTTCTGGCAAGAGCGCCCTTGTTTTTGAGACTCTATATAAGCCTATTTATAGAATGCTTCAGGGTAGAGGGCAAGAGAAGAGCCCCTTTAAAAACATAGATGGGCTTCAACAGATTGACAAGCTCGTGGTGCTTGAACAGAAGCCTTTGGGCAGGACAGCCCGCTCAAATCCTGCGACCTACACAGGCCTTTTTAACCCAATCCGCGAACTTCTTGCAGGTCTTGCGGAATCAAGGGTTAGGGGATTTAAGGCATCAAGGTTTAGTTTCAATGTATCAGGTGGCAGGTGTGAGGCCTGTCAAGGCGAGGGTATGAAGAAAGTGGTTATGCATCTGCTCCCAGATGCCTATGTGAAATGTGATGTATGCGGAGGCGCGAGATATAACAGTGAAACCCTTGATATAAAATATAGGAACAAGAATATATCAGAGATTCTTGATATGACTATTTCGGAGTCCCTTGATTTTTTCCGTGCTATACCGATACTAAAAACAAAACTCGCCCTTCTTAATGATATTGGTCTTGGTTATCTAAGGCTTGGACAGCCTGCCAATACCCTCTCTGGAGGTGAGGCTCAGCGGCTAAGGCTTTCAAAGGAGCTTGCCAAAAGAGGTACAGGAAGGACATTGTACATACTTGATGAGCCTACGATGGGGCTCCATTTTTCTGATATTTCCGTTTTTTTGCAGGTGATACAGAGGCTTGTTGATCAGGGTAATACAGTTGTCATTATTGAACACGACATGAATGTGATCAAATCGGCTGATTATATTATTGATTTAGGTCCTGAGGGCGGTGAGAAGGGCGGTATGATAATGGCACAGGGCACTCCTGAGGAGGTTGCAGAAAACACCTTTTCTTACACCGGCAGATTTCTTAAGAGAACCTTAAAGCCTCCTCTGCACAGAATTTCAAGAACAGAGGGTTGACAACTATGCAAAGGGATATAGAACAATATCTTATGCAAGTGTCTATTGAGGGTTATATAAGCCTTGACAATGAACTGAGGGCTGCTGATAGGTTTGGGGTCTCTATAAGGGATATTGAGCACAGGGTTTTTCAGTTGGGTTTGATGCCCTTAAGATACAGGAGAAACGGGACAACATTTTCCTTTGAATGCCAGAAAAGACTTTTCGATTCCTCTGTGGCTGTAATAGGATGCGGAGGGCTTGGAGGTTATCTGATAGAGGAACTTGCCCGCATTGGGGTAGGAACAATAAAGGCTGTGGACCTGGATGTCTTTGAAGAGCACAATCTAAACCGTCAGGTTTTAAGCGATTCTGACAGGATGGGGAAGCCTAAGGTAATTGCTGCATTAGAGAGAGTTAGGGTGGTCAATCCTGCAGTAAACCTGATTCCCCTTGGGGTTCCTTTTAATGAACACACAGCACAGGATATACTCTCTGGTGTGCAGGCTGTAGCCGATGGGCTTGACAGCATACACAGCAGGCTTTTACTTGCAAGGATGTGCAATAAGTATGGGGTTGCCCTTGTTTATGGAAGTATAGGAGGGTGGTATGGACAGGTCTCTGTGCAGCATCCGGGCGACAGGCATCTTGAGTCTTTATTTGAAGGGAGAGGTGACAAGGGTATGGAAGAGGAATTAGGCAATCCCTCTTTTACCCCTGCAGTGGTTGCCTCCATTCAAGCAGCAGAGGTATGCAAGATACTGCTTGGGTTAGATAATACTCTAAGAAATAAGCTGCTTGTAATTGACCTAAAGACTATGGGTTTCAGGACACTGAGTTTTAGAGAGGATTAACCGGCATTGTGTATCTAAGTATGCTTTTTTTAATAAATTGATAGAAGGGGTTAATAATCAATGAAATATATATTCAGCAATTCTAAAACTCTTAATGAGGCGCTTTCACTTATAAGGGATAGTATTGAAAGGTACGGCATCAAGAACCTTGCAACAGAGGTTGTCGGCGTTAAAGAGGCTGAAAACAGAATAACTGCAAAGGCTGTATTTGCCCGTTACTCTTCGCCCTTTTACCACTCAGCGGCTATGGATGGTTATGCCCTCAGATTTAGAGACACCCTAAGTGCCTCTGAAAGACAGCCCCTTCAGCTCAAAATTGGTTCCGATGCCCTTTATGTGGATACTGGAGACCCAATGCCTGAGGGGTTTGATTCGGTTGTTATGGTTGAGGATGTCAATATTGTGCAGGACAACTTAGAGATATACAAGCCTGCGACTCCCTATCAGCATGTCAGGGTAATAGGGGAGGACATCGTCGCCACAGAACTGATCGTGCCGGAAAATCACAAGCTCAGGGCTATTGACAGGGCTGCTATTGCTGCAAGTGGCATACAGGAAGTGGAGGTAAAGGCAATACCGAAGGCATCAATAATACCTACAGGTACTGAGATAATTGACCTCAAAGAGGTAAGGAACCGCCCACCAATACCACCGGAGATAATTGAGTATAATTCCATTTTCCTTAAGGGTATGCTTCAGGAGGCAGGGGCAGCGGTTTCAGTAAGGGATATACTTCGGGATGACCTTAAGGAACTAAAGTCAGTCATATCCAATGAGGCTTTGAAATCGGATATTATTGTGATAATCGCAGGCTCAGGAAAGGGCGCTGAGGATTACACCGCACAGGCTATTGAGGAGCTCGGTGAGCTTATCATTCATGGTGTTTCTATAAAGCCTGGCAAACCCTTTATATTTGGAATTGTAGGTAATAAGCCTGTAATTGGCATACCCGGTTATCCTGTGTCTGCCTATATCTGCGCGAGGCTTTTTGTTATCCCTTTGTTGGAAATACTTACTGGTGTGAGTGAGTCACAGGAAGAGACTGTTAAGGCAGTGTTGTCAAGGCAGCTGTCTTCTCAATTAGGAGTTGATGAGTTTGTAAGGGTTAAGGTGGGGGCTATAGGTGATAGGATTGTAGCCACTCCTGTGGGTAGAGGGGCAGGATTAATAATGTCACTGGTTAGGGCAGATGGAATAATAAGGATACCTGCGGAGTCTGAGGGGTACAGTGCAGGCACTGAGGTAAGCATCAGTCCTGTTAGATCCTTAAATAATATCCAGGATACAATAGTCTGTATAGGCAGCCATGATAATACCCTTGATATACTTGGAAACTATATAAGAAAGCGTTTCCCAACCTTTTACCTCTCCTCTGCCCATGTAGGTTCTATGGGGGGACTCTTGGCTTTAAAAAGAGGTGAGGCTCATATAGCGGGTATCCATCTGCTCGATGAGAAGACAGGTCAATACAACAGCTCCTTTATCCAAAAACTCTTGCCAGAGAGAAAGATCGTCCTTGTGAACCTCCTTTACAGGCAGCAGGGACTTCTTGTGCTCAGAGGCAATCCAAAGGGCATACAGGGATTTGAGGACCTCACACGAGATGATGTCATGTACATCAACAGACAGTCAGGTTCAGGCACAAGGCTTCTTTTAGACAAACATCTCAAGGAGCTTCATATCAAGCCATCTTCAATAAGGGGCTATGATAGAGAGGAATACACCCACATGTCTGTTGCCTCTGCGGTACTTACAGGGCTTGCAGATACTGGACTTGGGGTATATTCTTCGGCTAAAGCCCTTGGATTAGATTTTATACCTGTAGCAATGGAGAGATACGATATTGCAATACCCCAGGAGTTTATGGATAAGGACAACATAAAGGCTATGTTAAGTGTTATTAGGGATGACCTTGAATTTAGGAGCACTGTTGTATCTTTAGGTGGTTATGATATAGAAGATATGGGTAAGATCGTTAATTGATAATGGGTGTTCAGCTTTTTTCTAAGGTGTGGTAAGTTTTTTTAATTATTTTTTGGGTGTCCAATGACATTTATTTTAGTCGGAATACAAGGAGGGTAGAAGTATGGTTTATCTAATAAACCTTTTAGTTTTTTTCTGTATCCTTGTAGTAGGAGCCTGTGCAACTAACCCAGTGACTGGTAAGCAGGAGCTTATGCTCATCTCAGAGGCACAGGAGATTGAGATGGGTAGGTCTCTGTTCCCCAACGCCATGTGGGGCGCTGAAGGTGGAGGGGGCGAATACAAGGACGAGAGGGCCAAGGCCTATTTAGGTGAGATAGTCCAGAGGCTCCACAGGGCATCACATCGTCCAAACCTACCTGTCAGTTTTGCCATCCAAAATAGCTCAGTGCCTAATGCGTGGGCAATACCAGGTTATGTGGTTATCACAAGGGGGCTGCTTACGGGTCTCCAGAATGAAGGGGAATATGCCTTTGTAATGGGCCATGAGATGGGCCATGTGGCAGCACGGCACTCAGCCCGACAGATATCTCAGGGATTGCTCTTACAGTTGGGGCTTGCAGCGGCAGGCCTTGCCTTACAGAATAAGGAGCAGGGTGAGCTGGTGCTTGGTTTGGGCGCTATTGGAGGTGCATTGCTTCTGAGGAAATACAGCAGGGATGATGAATTTGAGGCAGACAGGCTTGGCGTTGAATACATGACCAGGATTGGCTATGCCCCTTACAATGCCGTTACTGCCCATCGTAATCTACAGCGGATATCCAATGAATATCTGCGCTCTATTGGTCAGGAACCCTCAGAGCGAACCTTTTTTGAAGACCTACTCGCCACTCATCCCCGCACCCAAACAAGGATAGAGGAGATAGAGAGGCTTATTGTCAATGTTAGACCATCGCAAACCTATGGAGATGGAAGCAATGCCCAACGATACAAATCTATGATAGGCGACATTCAACGGGTTCACAATGTATATGTTAATTATTACGACAGGGCGTTGAGGGCTTATCAAAGAGGCAACTTAAATGAGGCTCAGAACTATCTGCATCAGGCTATTAATCTTGAACGTTATCAGGCGCCTTTTTATGCCCTAACAGGCTTTGTGATGCTTGACAGAAAGGACTACAATGAGGCAGAGAGATATTTTAACGGTGCCTTGACTGTTGATAGAAATTATCAACCTGCCCAGAGGGGCTTTGGGATGATAAGTTATGCAAAGAAGGATTACTTAGGTGCAATCAATCACTTCAAGAGGGCGCTTTCGCTCTATCCAGAGGATACCCCTTCGCACTATTTTATAGGTATGAGCTATTACAGGACTAACCGATGCGATGCAGCAGTAGGACATCTATCTACCGTTGCCCAGGCAATGCCAAAGCACAAAACCGTAAACGGAATCCTTGGACAGTGCTACGAAAGGATTGGAAACATCAATGAAGCCTATCGGGCTTATGCAGCGCAGGTTGGTGTTGATACAAACAGTGCGGTGGGCAGGCAGTCTCTGGCAAGATACAACGAGATAAGGGCCTCTATAGAAAAACAGAAATCGGAGCAGAAAAAAAGATAGACCCTCTCAGTGTAGGTTGTATTTGTAGTAGGCGGCGCAGCTTCCTTCTGAACTGACCATGCATGCGCCCACAGGTCTTTCAGGGGTGCAGGTCTTTGCAAAGAGTGGACATTGAGGAGGCAATTTTACTCCCCTAAGCACAAGTCCGCACTGGCAGCCTCTTGGCTCTGGCAGTGATTCCAAGGTAATAGGCATCACCTTCACTATGTCTCTATGTGCCCATTTGTCCTGAAGTCTTAATCCGCTTGAGGGCAGCAGTCCAATGCCTCTCCAGTAGCTATCATAGGGCTCAAAGTGATCTTCTATAAATCCCATAGCCTTTCTGTTGCCCTCAGGCTTTACAGCAGAGGCGTACTGTATTTGCACCGATGGTTTGCCCTCAAGGGTCTGCTTTAAGAGCATGGAGAGTCCTGCCGCTATATCTTCGCCTTTAAAGCCTGTAATCACGCAGGGTGTTTTGTATTGTTCAGGAAGAAAACGGTAGGGTTCAGCGCCTATAATGGCGCTTACATGCCCTGGCAGTATGAATCCGTCAATCTTCACATCTTCAGATTCCATGAGTACCCTTAGCGCTGGTGGCACTAACTTGTGCACCGAATAGAGCATAAAGTTATTAACCTTAAGCCTCTCAGCCTCATGCACCGTTGCAGCGGCAAGGGGGGCAGTAGTCTCAAATCCTGCAGAGAAAAATACCACGCCTTTGTCGGGATTATTCTGAGCCAATCTGAGGCAGTCCATTGGTGAATAGACTATTTCAATCCTTGCGCCCTCTGCCTTAGCCTGCAGGAGCGACAGCCTGCTGCCCGGCACCCTCATCATGTCCCCGAAGGTTGCCAGTATTAAATTGTCGGCCTTTGAATAGGCAATTGCCCTGTCTATGTCCTCTATGGAGGTTACACAGACCGGGCAACCTGGGCCGCTTAGGAGATTGACATTTTCAGGCAGGAGGCTCTTTATGCCTGATTTGAATATGGCTACCGTGTGGGTGCCGCAGACCTCCATGAAATTGAGGCGTCTGCCTATTCTGACTGCTAAGTTATTTATAATTGATATAGTATCCATTTTATGCTGAACAACAATCCTTGGCTTTTAAACACTTGTGCTATTTTATAGGGTTTTTTGAGAAAATGCCAGATTACTCCACTTTGAACTTTAATATCTTAAGGTTTTAAGACTCATCAGGGGGATATAATCTGCTGATACTTTCTATAGTGGCGATAAAGGTATGTTCAAGTTCAGGCAGCAGGCTGCGAGCACTTTGAAGGTCACCTGCTTCAGAGGCTCTTTCTATTTCGCAGGCTATTTTGCTTCGCTCAATGGCTCCTACTGTTGCAGCGGCATCCTTGAGGGAATGAGCCCTAAGGGTGAGTAGTTCTACATCCCCTTCTTTAGCAGCAGCGGCTATCTCGTCAATCTTATTTCGGGTGATCCTCTGCAGGAATGAGGCGATCACCTTTTTGATGAATTCATGATCATTATTGTATGTTTTTTTGATAAGACTATCGTCAAATAATCCTTCCCTGATGGGACCTACTGCCGATTTTTTTAAGCTCATTGTAGAGGGTGTTACTGCCAATAATACATATTGATATATAGGGGGCATTTTCAAGGGCAGGGAGTTTGTAATGGGTATATCTTAAAAACTTATACATGAGGTCTGCAATCAATCTATCCCTTTCAGTTTGGTTGTCCTCATAGGCATAGGAGGTAGAGTACAAAGTCATCTTAAACAAAGGACAGAGGTCATGGGTTAGAGGAAGCAAGAGGGTCAAAAACAACATCACAATGACAAAGATTGTCATATTGATCTCCCATATTTTTTGTTTAAAATCTTATTGTGTCAGACTATTTGGTTATGGTATATACCCTGAACAGGGTAATTTAGGGTGATAGGCGTGTTTTTTATAAAGGGAGACAAAGGGATAGATAAAAGAACCTACCCCTTTTACCTCTCTAAGATTGAGACTTATTTGAGAGGCATTAGACCTTTTTTATCTTTACCTCACCGCTTATATCCATTGGCCTTTTCAGGCTGTCAACCACTGGACAGTGAGCTATGACCCTTTCGGCGAGGTCTCTGACCTTTGCCTCGTCATCCTGCGTCTCTATATTGAATACAAAGGTTATGTTCTGAAAGCCAGCATTTACAGCGTCATCAACCATAAACAAGCCCCTCAGGTCCATGGTGCCCTCAACATCTACTGAAAGGGATGTGGTTGTTATACCCTCATGCAGGGCAAATTCGTAAAAGGCTGCCTCAATGCATGCGGCAAAGGCTGACAACAGCAGTTCTATGGGGTTTGGCGCAAGATTTGTTCCCCCTGCTGCCTCTCCATAATCAGACTTTACGAGATGCTCTCTAACCTTGGTTTCAGTATATAGTCCGCTAATGTGTCTCGATGAGACCTTTGGTTTGTAAATTGCCCCTTCTGGTTTTCTCTTGAAAAACTCAATCCTTGTGGCAACTATTTCTTTGAGTCCCCTTGGCTTTTTCTCTTCCATTTGATGTCCTCCTTTGGTTGGAACATGGTGATATCTTAGAAATATTAACATAATAATAGGGTATTTGCTATTAAATTGACGGACTTAATCGCCTAAGACCTTTTAGCTTTGATGACCCTTTTCCAATAGATCCTTTAATGCCTTTGTATGACCTATCCTTTTGAAAGTCTTTGCTTTACCTATTTCACAGCTACTGAGATATGTGCAATCACATATTTTTTACTCTCGGCAAGGTTATTAGAGGCCTGGTTCAAGAAAAACCTTATGAAAATTCTATGGTTTGATTATGAAGACCATGCATTGTTAAGCAAGAGAATATTAGCAAAAGATCATTCACAGGCATGTTTATGAAAGTTGTAGCTGTATAGTATATTATTGTTACCAAATTACGCACTAAAGGTGAAGACTCTGTGTAAAGTTTTTTAAAACCCTTGTGATAAAATTATCAAAGATGAGATTGTGTAGTTTCTGTATTTCAAAGCCTTTGCTTTGGATAAAGGAGATAGTCAAAGACGCAGGGCTTAAGGTGACTATTGCTTCAAATGGCAGAGAGGCAGTAGAGGAGATACAGTCAAGTCTGTTTTAAATTGCACCGATGGACATTAAAATGCCTGAAATAGAGCTCAACAGTAGTCTTTGTAATGGTTTAGCAGGAGAGGCTTTATTAGAAGAGGACTTTGTAAGGGCCTTCAATAGAGCCATTGCAGGTATCAATGGACTTGCAAGGCAGGGACTTATTAAATGAGGGCTGCATTTTTATTGTGGCTTTTGTTTTTTATGTTTGCATCCCCTTTAGAGGCTGCCTATTTGATAGGGGGAGAAGACTTCTACATAGTCCAAAGGGGTGATACCTTAGACCTGATTGCCTCTAAGCTTGGCTTGAGGGCTGGCAGGATAGCTGAAGACAACAATATAGATAAAAACAAGAGACCTAAGGAGGGGACATTCCTAAGGATAAACAACCGTCGTATTGTGCCAAGGCACATTGACAAGGGTATCATCATAAATATACCTGAACGGATGCTTTATTTTTTTAAGGATAATAGGTTGGAGATGGCCTTCCCAGTAGGGCTTGGAAAGATCTTCAGCAGCGCTGAGAGCCAATGGCATACGCCTGTGGGAGACTTTGTGGTCAAGGGTAAGCAGAAGGACCCTGTGTGGTATGTGCCTGTTTCAATACAGAAGGAGATGGAGCGACAGGGAAAGCCTGTTGAATTGATTGTATCCCCTGGTCCTGATAATCCCTTAGGAAGGTATGTGGTCAGAACTACTATACAGAACATACATATCCACGAAACCATATATCCCACATCGGTTCATAAGTTTACAAGCCATGGTTGTATCAGGGTGCTGCCGCAACACATGGAACCATTCTTCAAGGCTGTTGAGGTCAATACCCCTGGAGAGATTATATACATGCCCATAAAGGTTCTTGCTGTCAGTGGAAAGGTTTATATTGAGGCCCACAGGGACTATTACAAGAGGATTGGGGATTACAATGGTGAGGCAAAGAGATTACTGGAGCAGACAGGGCAGGCATCAAGGATAGATTGGCACAAGGTAAATCAAGCCCTTAAAGACAAAGACGGGGTTGCAGTAGATGTTACGGCCTATTAGGGCATACCTAATTTCTCCTTAATAGTCCTGTGCCAATTAAAGGACTTTTCGTAGATCTCCTCCTCTATTAGTGTGAGCACACAGCCCTTTTCCATTAAGAGCTTGCCCTTTACCAACACCGTATCAACATCCGATGGGAGAGCAGCATACACGATGTGAGAGTAAATGTCATACAGAGGCGACAGATGAGGTTTTCGTAAATTGATTGATATTATATCTGCCTCCTTACCCGCTTGCAGGCTGCCTATTCTATCTCCGAGCCCGAGTATCTCAGCGCCCCATCTTGTTGCCATGAGCAGCGAGGTCTTAGCGTCCATTGTGGTAGGGTCTTGAGCAATCGCCTTGTGAACCTTTGCGGCTGTTGACATTTCGCCGATTATGTTTAGATCGTTATTGCTTGCGGCGCCATCGGTTCCGAAACCTATCTTTACGCCTGCTTTAAGCATCGCAGGCACTGGTGCTATGCCTGATGCAAGTTTGAGATTGCTCTCTATGCAGTGGGATACACCTACCTTGTAACTTGCCAATATATCAATATCTCTTTCATCAAGCCACACACAATGGGCTGCAAGCACCCTTTCAGATAAAAAGCCCAGTGACTCAAGATATTGCACAGGCCTTTTGCCATACCTTGAGATTATCTCCTTTACCTCCCATTCTGTCTCAGAGAGGTGTATGTGCAAGGGCACATCATTCTTCTCTGCCATTGATTGTGCCTTTTTTAGTGTTTCACTGCAACAGCTGTAAGGGGTGTGTGGAGCTATAGAGGGGGTGATGAGTTCATTTCCCTTAAATGTGTCAATCATGTTTTGCGCGTTAATAAAGTGATCTTCCTTAGTTTTTGCAGAAACAAATGGAAAGTCAAGGATCCCAATACCTATTATAGCCCTCATGCCTGCCTTTATTGTTGATGCTGCTGCGTTTTCACCAAAGAAATACATGTCGTTGTAGGTGGTTACCCCTGCCTTTATCATCTCCAAACAGGCCAACTCTACGGCATCAACAATAAAAGCCTCTGACAACATCTTGGTTTCAGCAGGCCATATGTAATCATCAAGCCACTTTTTAAGGGGCAGGTCATCGGCTATGCCCCTGAAATATACCATTGCTGCGTGGGTGTGGGTATTTATAAATCCAGGAAGCAATGCCCTTTGCCTGCCCTCTATTATTTTTTTTGTGCAGTAGGATGCCCTAATATCTGATTCCTTACCCACATCAACTATGCTATTGCCCTTTATGGCTACAGCTCCCTCTTTTATCACTTCCATTGCACTGTTCATAGTGAGTACATATTCTCCGCAAACAATCAAATCAACCTGTTTCATCGTTGAGCTCCTTAGTTTATTCATGCCTTCTACATCATCCTGATTAGAGGCATAGACCAGTGACTTCTGGTTTTAATAAAATTGAGTATTTCCTTCCGTATCTTGTTGAGTTCAGGACTTGTTCTGTCCCTTGGTCTTGGCATGTCAACCTTCATTATCCTGTATATCTCAGCGGGTCTTGTAGAGAGGCATATTATTTCATCGGCAAGGAAAACGGCCTCTTCCACATTGTGGGTTACAAAGATCACTGTTTTCTTAGTCTTTGCCCAGATGTTTAGCAATGCCTCCTGAAGTTGACTTCTGGACTGACAGTCAAGTGCCACAAAGGGCTCATCCATTAGGAGAATCTTTGGGTCAACTACTAAAGACATTGCAAGGGCAGCCTTTCGTTTCATGCCCCCAGATATCTGCTTTGGATAGTAGTCCTCAAAGCCTTTTAGTTCAACAAGCTCAACAAATTCAAGTGCCCTTTGTCGTCTCTGCTTCTTTGGAACATTGCCAATCTCAAGACCAAACTCCACATTCCTAAGAACCGTTCTCCAGGGCAGTAGTGTGGTCTCTTGAAATATGAAACCAATATCTGTAACAGGGCTCAGTATCTCCTTGTCGTTGAGGTATATGTGGCCTGAGTCTTGTCTCTCTAATCCTGCTATCATCCTAAGAAGTGTGGTCTTGCCACACCCACTGGGACCAACTATACACACAAACTGTCCTTCCTCAGCGGTAAAGTTGATATCCTTTAGTATCTGCATAGATTCATTGGTGGAGGTGTGGATAAAGGACTTTGAGAGGTTATCTATAATTAGCATCTATACCCACCTCAGTAATTTCTGTTCAATCTTCCTAATAATAAGGTCTATACAGTAGCCTATAAAACCTATCACTGCCATGCCTGCAAGGATGAGATCTGCCCTTTGGATATCCCTGGCAGTCATGATCATGTATCCTAAGCCATAGCCGCTCTTAACGCCTGTGAATTCTGCAGCTACAAGGGTCATCCATGCTATGCCCACACCAATCCTTATGCCTGTTATTATTGAAGGCATCGCCCCTGGTAACAGGACTTTAAAGAATAGATTGCCCCGTTTTGCGCCAAGTATGATCGCAGCTTCTATAAATCTCGGTTTTATCGATAGGACCCCATTTATTGTGTTTAATAATATTGGGAAAAAGGCGCCCAGGAAGATTATGAACGATGCCGACCTATCGCCTATTCCAAACCATAGTATTGAGATTGGTACCCATGCAAGGGGTGGAATTGGTCTGAGCATCTCTACCAGTGGATGCAACATATCGCCCAGTTTGCGCCAGTAACTCATGAATATGCCCAAGGGCAAGCCTGCTACAATTGCAAGGGCAAGTCCTGCGAGTACCCTCTTCATGCTCTCAGCGATATGAGTCAACAGGGTGCTGCCAGGGGGCATTCCTGTCACAAAAAGTTCCTTTATCCCCAGGATGATGTTTATAGGGGAGGGCAACCTGTTTTCGGGTATTATTTCAGTGGCAACCATTAATTGCCATAGTGCCATAAAAACTATAACAGGGAGCAGACGCAGCAGGATCTTCATGAATTGACGGGATTTGCCAGGTGGAATCAAAGAGAGATAATAAAAGACATTATCTCTCTTTGCTTTGTAGTCTTTGCAGATCTCTTAAAGTAACTCTGCCTATTTACCTGTGTATTCCTTGATAAACTGGTCAATGTCAATAGGTTTAATGTACCCAAACTTCTGGAGGTAGTCCATATATTCCTTTATGTCCTTGTCGTTAATATGATGTTCGTAGGTGATGTTTTTCATTGCCTCCTTTATAGTTGCCTCATCCATGCCCGTATATTTTTGGCCTATCCTCAGGGCTTCTTTAGGGTTGTTCTTTATAAACTCATTTGCCTTTACATGGGCTTTCATAAAGGCGTTTACCACTAAGGGATTGTTTTTATAAAAGTCCCCTTGAACAGCAACCACACAACATGGGTGACCTTTCCATATTTTTGAGGAAGGCATAAGCACTCTGCCGATTCCCATTGTAACAGCCTTGCTTGGATGGGGTTCCCAGGCTATGAAGGCATCAATCTGTTTTGAATCAAGGGCCGTAATCATCTCCGGTGGTTTGATTACTATTATCTTGACCTTTTTTATGTCTATCCCTGCAGCATCAAGGGCCTTTTTAATAAGAAAGTCCTGAACCGTAGCATGACCAGGTATCGCAATGGTTTTGTTCTCCAAGGACTTTAGGTCCTTAATGTCAGAGTCCTTTCTAACCACTATAGCCGAGCCCTCTGAGTTTGAAAGTTTTACCGCCTTTACAGAGGCCGATTTGTTTGCAACGCCAGTAACACTTGGAGCCATCCCGAGATAGCCTATGTCAATGTCCTTGGAGGCAAAGGCAGTCATCTGTTCGGGCCCAGCATTGAAGATGCCAGCAACTACCACATCAAGTCCTAACTCTTTAAAATATCCCATTTCAATGGCTACCCACGCTGGCAGGTGATGGAGATCATTTCTGAGATACCCTAACCTCACCTTTTTTGCCTCTGCAAAGGCATTCAGGTTTGTTGTTAAAATAAACAACAGCATTAACAAAGCAAAGCAGAACCTTTTCATACTTTCCCTCCATGAAAGATGCGTTTTTTGTTATTATACAACAAAGGAGATCTAAAAGTTGAATATATTAGATGAGATAAAGGCTGCAAAGGTCCGTAGGCTTGAG
This sequence comes from uncultured bacterium, assembly GCA_937949555.1. Lineage (GTDB taxonomy): Bacteria > Nitrospirota > Thermodesulfovibrionia > Thermodesulfovibrionales > Dissulfurispiraceae > DUZI01. The sequence continues at coordinate 29,812 of CALEDV010000016.1, forward strand.
GCTGCAAAGATAAAGGTACCCCTTAGGGAAATCAAAAAAAAGGCTTTAGATGTTGAGGATACTCGGGACTTTAATGGCTCAATTGGTTTAAGGCGTGAGGGGCTAATCAACCTGATTGCTGAGATCAAGAAGGCATCACCTTCAAAGGGGCTTATATCGAGGGACTTTGATCATAAAGCAATAGCAGTCTTGTATGAAAATGCTCCTGTTAGCGCCCTTTCTGTTCTAACGGAAGAGGACTTTTTCCAAGGTTCTGTGGAGATCTTTACAGAGGTCAAGAGGATTGTATCAAAGCCTTTACTCAGAAAGGACTTTATCTTTGATGAATACCAGATTTATGAGTCCAGGGCAATGGGAGCGGATGCCCTTTTATTGATTGCTGCCTTGCTTGGGAGAAATCAATCCTCGGAATACTTGCATCTTTGCAGGGAATTATCTATGGCGGTGCTTTATGAGGTGCACAATGAGGATGAGTTAGAGCAGGCTCTGTGGATCGAAGCGCCTACAATTGGCATCAATAACCGAGATCTCAAGACACTTAAGATAGATGTATCGGTTTCTGAAAGGCTTGTTAAAAGCATACCAAATACAATCCTAAAGGTCTCTGAGAGCGGCATTGGAACAAGACAGGATGCTGATAGGATGAAGCAGGCTGGATTTGATGCAATATTGGTAGGCACCTCAATAGTTGGAGCTGCCGATAGAGAGTCAAAGATCAAGGAACTGATGGGTTATAAGGAGTGATTATAAAAGGTGAATGTAAATAGTATCTTCCCTTTTATCAGTCTTGTAAAGACTTACAGGAGAGAGTATCTCATAAAGGACCTGCTTGCAGGTATAACTGTGTCGGTAGTGCTGATACCACAATCTATGTCTTATGCAATGATAGCAGGATTGCCTCCTATTTACGGGCTCTATGCAGCCTGCATTCCCCCAATAGTTGCTGCATTATGGGGTAGATCAAGCCAGCTTGCATCGGGGCCGGTTGCTATTGTAAGTCTTTTAACCTTCTCTTCTGTGCTGCCCTATGCAAAACCAGGCACCTACGAGTTTATAGCCTTAGCAATAAATCTTGCGGCTATTGTAGGGGCCTTTCAACTGCTCATGGGTGTTTTTAAGATGGGTTTTGTGATGCGTTTTGTATCTCATCCTGTAATAGTAGGCTTCACAAATGCTGGGGCAATTATTATTGCTACAACACAGATAAAACACCTCTTGGGCATATCTGTTAAGGATAGCGAGTTTATCTTCCCTGTTTTTATTGATATTGCAAGAAACATCACAGCGACAAACCTTTACTCCCTTGCAATAGGTCTCTTTGCCCTCATAATAATTCTTGGGGGTAGGAAGCTACACAAAGACTTTCCAGGGGCTATGGTTGCCGCTGTTTCTACTACTTTATTGGGTTACTTATTGAGAGTTGACCAGTACGGGGTAAGCATAATCGGGCAAATGCCCTCTGGACTGCCTACTTTTTCGCTGCCCTTTTCAGAGCATGCAGATATCTTTGCCGAGGGTGGTAGTTCAGGGATAGTGCCTATGATAAAGACTTTTATTGATTTAGAGACATCCTTTAGGCTTATTGGTCCAGGCATTATCATAGCCATAGTTGGATTTATGGAGGCAATGGCTATTACAAAGGCTATCTCAGAGAGGACTAAGGAACCTGTGGATCTCAATCAGGAACTGATTGGACAGGGGCTTGCAAACATTGTGGGTTCCTTCTTTAAGTCCTTTCCAATTAGCGGGTCTTTCTCCAGAAGCGCTGTAAACTTTCAGGCAGGCGCCAAGACTGCATTGTCAAATGTCTTCTCAGGGCTCCTTGTTATCCTTACCCTTATGTTCTTCACTTCCACCTTTACCTATTTGCCAAAGGCAACCCTTGCCGCTATCGTGATTTCTGCTGTCATAGGGCTAATAAGGGAATCGCAGTTTGTAAAGCTCTTTAGGACAAACAGAAATGATGGAATAGTTGCAGTAACGACCTTTGCCTTTGCCTTCATTACAAAGCCCGACTATGCAATATTTATTGGCATTGCCCTGTCTCTTTTACTGTTTTTATGGGAGTCTATGAGCCCAAGGATTATAATACTTACAAGAGACCCACGTTCGGAGATATTTGTAAATGCTGAGACCAGACATCTGCCTGTTTGCCCTCAAATACTATATCTAATGCCTGATTTTTCAATCTACTTTGCAAATGCAGAGTATTTTAGGGAGCATGTCCTAAGGATTGTAAAAGACTACAATAATTTCTCGCCCAGCAGACCCTTTATATCTGAAGACCCAGATACCACTGATGATAAGGATGCTCAAAGTGCCCTTAAGTATATCCTGCTTGACATGGAGATGGTAAATAAGATTGATTCAACGGGCATTGATGAGCTAAAGGAGCTTATTATTGAACTTCGCAAGGGAGGGGTTGAGATATACCTTGTGAATGTGAAATATCCAGTCAATAAAATACTGGAGAACTCTGGACTCTTTAAATATCTTAGGCAGGATAAATGTTATGTTTCTAAAGCAGACGCTATCACAAGACTTTTTAATCAGATAGATTATAACTACTGCAGAGACCTATGTCCCTATATTGTGTTTTGGGAGTGCGAGACGGTCAAACACGCCCATTGTAGTGTGCATGAAAAGGAGGGGGATAAGGTTAAATGAGATATCTCATTCTGGTATTCTTGTTTATAGTTTTTGCCGTTGTTAATGTGTTTGATGTTTCTGATGTCTTTGCCAGCCCTGTTGACAGCATAGTGATTTTAAAAAAGCAGAGGATAATGCTGCTTATGAAAGAGGGTGACATTGTCAAGTCTTATCGCATATCCCTTGGCAAAGACCCAATTGGGCATAAGATCAAAGAAGGGGATAAGAAGACCCCTGAGGGCATTTATTACATAGAATCAAGGAAACCTGACAGCAAATATTACAGGGCCTTGAAGATATCCTATCCTAACGAGCAGGACAGAGTAAGGGCGGCAGAGTTAGGGGTTTCCCCTGGTGGGTTAATAATGATTCACGGGCTGCCAAAGGAGCTTGAATCTGTAGGCAGGCTTCACCGTCGCTTGGACTGGACTGACGGATGTATCGCCGTAACTAACGAGGAGATGGATGAACTTTGGGGTATGGTATATGAGGGAACAGCAGTCTTTATTAAACCCTAATCTGCCAATCAGAGCCCTGTTGATTAGGGTATATAATAAGTTCACCTTTGAGTAGTTCTCGGGCAACCAATGTCAAAGTGTATTCTGCATTATTCCTATCAAAACTTCTTCCGAGGAAGGACAGGAAATGCCCACCTGTTGGTTCATAGTCTCCTGATATTGTTATTGCTCTCTGTCCGATATTGATGTGTATCTTGGCTTTCTGCTTGCGCTGTAATGGGGATACCCTTAATTCAATAATTCTGAAAATAATTATGAGCGCTATATTTATTGCCCCTCCAAGCCTCTGAATGAGAGAGTCGTTCTCAGGGTGGGTTTCTACTTGAATATCTAAGTCTAACCTGACTGCTAAGGAATCAATGAAATCCAACATTGTTTTTGCTGTCCCTTGTTTGTTTGCCTCAGGGGGTGTAATGTTAAGAAGCTCCATTTCAGCATAGGCAAGATTTATGTAGTATTCAATAAGTATATTTGACAGGCATTGCCCTTTAGCAATTTGCATCCTAAGGTTTTCCTCAAGGAGAGACATTTCTTGCTGTAATTTAGAGAATATCTTCTTCCTTTTTGTAATATCCCTTGCAACGGTAATCATACATTGCTCATCGCCCATGACTATAAGTTCAGAGGATGCGAGAATCACAAGCACATCACCATTTTTTGTCCTCATCTTGAGTTCTTTGTTGCTTACCTTCCCTTTATCCATGAGTTCTCTTATTAACTCTTCTCTCTCTGAGTAATCTACCCACAGGTCAAATTCCCTGGATTTTGCGCCAATAACTTCCTGTCTTGAGTAACCAGACTCTCTCTCAAAGGCATCGTTGACCTCCAGAAATCTGCCATCGGCGATGGTTGTGATGGTGATTATGTCAGGGCTTGAACGAAAGGCCTTTGCAAACTTCTCCTCCGATAGCTTGAGGGTCTCAAAGGTGCGCCTTATTTCTGTAATATCCTGTATGAGACCGTCGTATGTTTTGAGTTTGCCCTCTGAGTCATACTGACAAACAGGGGTATTTCTGACCCATCTAATCACGCCGTCCTTCCTGATTATCCTATGCTCTAAAGGCTTCACCTCTTTACCTGAGAGTATCTTTGCCACATGATCAAGCACAATAGCCCTGTCCTCAGGATAAACCATATTTATCCATAGGTAGGGATTTTCGTAAAATTCCTTAGGGGCATAACCTGTGATTGCATAACAGGCTGGTCCGTGTACGGTCTCAACGGGGTTGCCTTCAACTATATGCACACTAAATATATAGTCCGATACAGCAGAGGTAATATTTAAAAATCTCTCTTCAGTTTCCTTGGCAAAACCCTCAAGGGCGGCATATTTATTCTCTAATTCGGCTATTAACTGTTTTAGATATACTATCTCAAGCGTTAACTGTTCTTTTGTCTTTTCATGATCTGTCATTGATTTTTGATTGAAAGTAACTTTTAAGCCCTGTTATTTTCATCCTCCCTTTGAAGCGGTGGTTATTGAATCTATTACCTGTGCAATTGATTATGATTTATTCCCGTTATTATAATGCAATAGTAATGGATTATTCCTATTTGTTATTTGGTGCTCATGTAAGGAATATTTGAATTATGGAAGATAGGTTAAACAACGAAGACACTATCGCAGCGCTCTCCACCCCCCCTGGTGTTGGAGGTATTGGAGTTATAAGGGTTAGCGGCAGCAACGCTATTGACATAGCCGATAGGATTTTTTCCTCCAAAAAAGGGATGCCCTTATGTGCCGCAAGGTCGCATACAGTCCATTACGGTTTCATAATTGACAAAAAGAATAATGAGACCGTTGACGAATGCCTCGTGACGGTTATGAAATCGCCCCTTAGTTATACAAGGGAAGATACCATTGAGATAAGCTGTCATGGAGGCTATCAAACCCTTGCAAGAACCCTTGCCCTTCTTACTGAAAATGGTGCCAGGCAGGCGAATCCAGGGGAGTTTACTTTGAGGGCTTTCTTAAATGGAAGGATTGATTTGTCTCAGGCTGAGGCAGTTATGGATCTGATAAGCTCAAAGACTGACTTTTCAAGAAAATTAGCCCTTAATCAACTTGAGGGTTCTTTAGGCAGAAAGATAGAAGGTCTTAGAGATAGGGTGCTTGAAATGGCTGCATTTATTGAGGCGCATATTGATTTCCCTGAGGATGATCTGCCAAAGAGCGATGAGGCTTGGTTTTACAGTGAGGGTGAATCAATTGTAGAAACCCTCAACATGCTATCAAGGGGCTTTGAATCGGGACATCTATTTAGAGAGGGCATTACAGTGGCAATTGTGGGCAAGCCCAATGTGGGTAAGTCATCGCTGTTGAATGCCTTGCTTCAGAGAGATAGGGCAATTGTTACAGAAATACCTGGTACCACCCGGGATATAATAGAGGAGTATGTCAATATAAAAGGGCTGCCAGTGAGGATTATTGATACAGCAGGCATAAGGGATTGCTCCGAGCTCGTTGAGAGAGAGGGCGTTAGAAGGAGCCTTGATACAATTGAATCTGCTCAGGTTATACTGGCGGTGTTTGATGTGAGCTCCAGTATGGACCTTTATGATAACGGTATTCTGGATCTACTGAGGGGCAAAAAAACACTTGTTGCTGTGAACAAGATAGATCTCCTGGAGGGAGATATTTCTCCTGTCAGAGGATTTGAAGATGCGCCTATCTGTTATATATCGGCATTAAAGGCTATAGGCATTGAGGAACTCAAAGAAGCATTGTTTAGACTTATTGTAGGAACTTCAGGGGTCATAGAGAGGCAAGACTGTCTTGTGACCAGTGAAAGGCATAGAAACCTTATAGAAGGTGCTATTTTATCTTTAACAAAGGCACTGGATTTACTACGGGATAAAATGCCTATGGAGGTTGCAGCCCTTTATGTAAGAGAGGCGCTGGATTGTCTTGGTCAGATAACAGGCGTGGTTACCACTGAAGATATGTTAGAGAGGATATTTAGCAGGTTCTGTATAGGCAAGTAGTAAGTCTAAATTATGGATGCTTCGTCGTAGCCTTCGTAAAGGCCCGAAGACTTACCGTAATAATTGATAGAGGAATCCTCGCAAATACCTTTACATATAAGGGTGGAGACAACAGTACCAGCAACCATGCCTATAGCGGCGCCAAGGATGCTGCTTTTGCATGGATTCTGTGGATTACAAAGAAGTCCTGCTATTGTCCCCAGGGCTGTTGAGGCTCCAACAAATAGTATGTTTTTTATCATCTCTTTATTGCCTGTCAAAATTATTCCCCTCTATATTACATGAAGATTCAACAGATTTCAACGATTCATCCAGTAAGGATTTATGCCAACAGACAATCCTGTTTCTTCCCCATTGCTTTGCCTTATAAAGGGCAGAATCGGCCTTCTTGATAAGCTCCTCATGGCTTGAGTCAATGGCAGGTATCTCTGAAGCAACTCCAAGGCTTACGGTTACGCAGTCCATTACAGAGGATTTTTCATGTTTAATATTGAGGCTGATAATGTTTTCCTGTATTAGCTCAGCAATCTTTGCCGCGCCCTTAAGATCCGTTCCAGGGAGTACTGCAGCAAACTCCTCTCCTCCATAACGGGCTGCAATATCACTGCTCCTTTTAAGCGTTTTTTGTATCTCTTGGGCAACCCTCTTTAGACATTCATCCCCCTCAAGATGGCCGTAGAAATCATTGTAAGCCTTGAAAAAGTCGATATCTATCATAATAAGGGATACTGAAGAGCCGTTTCTTATAGCCCTGCGCCACTCATTGGATAGGAACTGATCAAAGTAGCGCCTATTAGCAATGCCTGTGAGCCCATCCTGAGAGGATATGAGTTGAAGCATATGGTTAGAATGCTCTAACTGTCGTGCCATCTCATTTATGTTTCTTTCTAAGGCCCTTCTCCTCTTGATTTCATATTTTAGCGTCAACACTGAGTGGATCCTCATCATTATCTCAATCTCGTTTCTGGCATCGCTTATACATTCTGTTATCCCAGACTCTAAGAGAGTCTGTAAGGGTATTGGTTTATTGGGACAGGTGATAGCAATAATTGGTATTTCAGCGAAGGCATTCTTTTCCTTCAGGGTAAAGCATTCTTGGGCAATCTCCTCGGATGAAAGGTTTATGAGGATAAGATTTATGTTTGAGGCTGTAACATCATCGTCTCCCTTGTCAGCCTCTCTTAGGGCTTCTGATAAGGAACAGGAGGTTATTACATCCTGATAACCGGCCCCCTTAATAAGAAGCTTAAGATCATTAAGTGACTGGGTGTCTTTATCAACTAAAATGATGCTCATAGGCTTAAATCCTATCACAGAAGTGGCTTTTTGTGTCAAATAATAAATAGAATAGCTGACTCCTTGTGTCGCCTAATAGGGTGCCATAATAGTTCTTGTAACCATTCTCATATCCATAATAACAGCTCTATCGGTTTAGCTGGCTCTTTATCTTGGCAAAGGAATTTTTTCAGCCTGTAGTCTTTAATCCTTTGTTTTACAACTTGAGTCTTTCGCAGTGAGATTATAAACGGAATGATAAGTGCAAGTGGTAACTTTGTCTCTTGAAACATTATAATTGGTGGCTGCATCAGAGGATTAATTGAGCGGGAAAATAATCCCCTACCCTAATGCAAGGGCTCTATTTGTTACCTATTACTCTATTGATCTCTGATACAAGGCTCTTGAAATCAAATGGTTTTTTAAGCACCCCGCTAAAGCCGTAGTCCTGATAGTTAGACAGGATAATATCCTCAGAATATCCGCTTGTTACAATTGCCTTCACCGTTGGGTCCATCTCATAAAGCCTTGAGATTGCCTCTTTGCCACCCATCGACCCAGGCACTGTTAGGTCAAGAATAACCACATCAAAGGGTTGGTTGTTTTCAAGGGCTTCAGTATAAAGCCTTATTGCCTCATGCCCATCACGGGCATGTGTAACAGTAGCACCGCATTTTGTAAGAAACTGCTTTGCAATATCAAAGACATTGTGGTCATCATCCATGAAAAGCACCTTTGCATTAATGTTAATAAATAGCTCCTGGTCTTTATCAACAAAATTGTACTGACCAGTAAATGCGGGTAGATAGATAATAACAGTGGTGCCTACAGAGACCTTAGAATGAATCTCAATATGTCCATCGTGCCTTCTGACAATACTATAGGCGCTCGCAAGTCCAAGCCCAGAACCATTTGTTTTGGTGGTAAAATAGGGGTCAAAGACCCTATCAATCCTGTCAGGGGGTATGCCTATACCCGTGTCTGCAATGGTTATTTTGATATACCTACCAGATGCAAGTAAGGGAATTTTTGCGGTAGTATTAATAAAAACATCTGCACTAATCCTAATCGTGCCCCCCTGAGGCATTGCGTGCAGGGCATTGATCAATAGATTGTGTAATACCTGAGTGATTTCGCCCTCGTCAGCGTAGATGTTGCTGATGTCCTCTTGACAAGCTATCTCATATGTACAGTTTGAGCCACTTAGGATAAAGGATGCAGCATCGTTTAGGAGCTTTTTTACAACTAAGGGTCTTTTAACAGGCATTGAGCCCTTTGCAAAGGTCATCAATCTTGTCACCAAGTTTTTTGCCTTCTCAGCAGACCTCTCTATTACATCTAACCTTTCGTATAATTTCGAGTCCATTTCAATGAAGTATTTACAAAGCGAAAGGTTGCCAATGATTGCTGTTAAAATATTATTGAAATCATGTGCTATACCACCGGCAAGGACACTCAGAGACTCAATCTTAGATGCCTTAAGGGTCTCAGCCTCTAGGATCTTTTTTTCGGTTACATCCCTAAACACAAGCACTACTCCAACTATATCGCCCTCATGGTCTATTATTGGAGCTGCGCTGTCAGCAATAGGCAATTTTTTGCCATCCTTTGAGATAAGTATGGTATGGTTTGCAAGGTTCACTGCCTTAGCAGTTTTTAGAACCAATTCCACAGGGTTTTGCATGGATTCAAGGGTCTCTTCATGGATGATTTTAAAAATATTCTCAAGGGGCTGAGCAGATGCCTCTGCCTTTGTCCATCCAGTAAGCCTCTCTGCCTCTTTATTTATATGGACCACTAAACCATCTCTGTTAGTGGATATGACACCATCACCTATGCTTTCAAGGGTTATGGAGAGGAGTTCCTTTTGCTGTAAAAGGTCTAATTCAGAGTTTTTCCTTTTGGTAATATCAGTATTACTACCTCTGGTGCCAAAGAACTGACCCTCAGCATTGTATATTTTTTTGCATAAGTGTCGTATCCATTTTATCTGCCCCTCTTTTGTGATAATCCTAAACTCAATAGGGTCATCCACACCTGCTGTCATAATAGTTTTTTGATGAAGCTCAAAAAGCCCTCTATCAGAAGGATGTATTATCTTTTCCATTAAAAAGGGGTCATTAGTAAAGTCCTCAATTGTGTAACCTGTGATAGTCTCGGCTGAGGGAGACATATAAACACAATTGCCTGCCTCATCTATCCAATATACCCACACAGGCGAAAACTCAGCAAGCATTCTGAATTTTTCTTCATTTTTTTCAATAAGGCTGTATGAATTTTTGATATTTTTCATCATACTGTTAAATGTCAGGGCGATGGTTTGATACTCCCTGACATCAAATTTTTGATGATCCAAGGGCTCATCAAAGTTTTTATGTATATTGATATTTGCTAAGAAACTTGTGATTTCAGACAATGGCATTTGCAGGTCTCGGTTTAAAAATCTTTTGATCAATAAAGACAGCACAAGTAATGCTATTAATATTGGAGCGACTTTCCAGATTACTTGTGTCAGTATGTTTGAGACAAAGGCCTTATATTTAATTGCATAAAAGGCTTTCCAGTCCGCTGGAAAAGCAAACTCCTCTGCAAACAACAAATACTTATCATTGTTTAAAGTTATCAAGCTGAAACTGTCTTCAGTTGATGATGGAATAGTTTTGTTAAGCTCAAATCCTAAATTGTGGCGGGTTGTTATTAGATCTGTCAGTGGGTGATAGACCACCTCACCTAACCCGCTCAGGATAAAGAAGATACTTTCAACGGTAGTAAATCTTTTAGCAAAAGCATTTGCAATAGGGAGAAAGTCACTAAGGTCTCTCTCAATGACCAATATCTTACCATCAGGCATGGCAAAGGTATTTGCTACCACAGATTTATTTGTAAAAAGAGATTGAAATACATCGGTGACGGGCTTTTTCTTTAGGGGTTCAAAATTATGCAGTGACAAAGGCAGCATGTTTGTGTATTGGTCTGTGGTTGCAATAATTCTATATTGTGAGTCAATTACATAGTAAGTGTCTTCAGGGCTGATAAAATATAGGTGTTGCAAGAGTGTTTTTAAATCCTTCTGTGATGAGGTGTTGAGTAAAAGTTGGTTTATAGGTTCATCGTATTTAAAAAAGAAATTGTTAGAGAATTGCATAAACATCTGAATTTTATGATGAATGTCTTTAAAGGTGGCTCTTTTCTCTGTGTAGTAACTCCATATAAATGTACTTGAGCCGGCGAGCAACATTACAATAAGGGTGTAGAAAACAAAGATGTTCGTTAGTTTCTTGTCTAAGGATGGTGGTTGTTGCATTATTGAATCAATTTAATTGGGACCTTTTAATAAACTTTCCCTTTTGCACTGTAAGTTCATAAATTGGTCTTCTAACATCTCCGTATCTGTCAAAGGCAATCTCTCCACTTAGGACATTAAATTTTTTTGACAGGAGGGCTCCTTTTAAAGTCTGTGGATTGGTGCTTTTAGTCTGTCTGAGCACATCAGCGAGCATATAAACAATCTCATAGGAGCGTAAAGAGCGTTCTGGTGAGATTTTTGAAAAATCAGAAGATAACCTCTGCACAAATTCCCTATACTGAGGTGTATTTAACTCAGGGTCAACAAAGGTAATAATTGAAATGCCCTCTATAGCCTCGCCTCCTATTTTTATTAAATCTGGGGTCTGCGCCCATAGGGTCGCAATAAATTTGCCCTTGTAGCCTCTATCTCTCAACTTCTGAGCAAGGATGCCTGTACGCGTGACTTCGGTAAGAAAGCATACTGCCTGGGGATTAGATCTCAGGATTTTAGTGACAGCCTCAGTTAAATCCTGAACATCCTTTGATTTTATCTTGATGACGCTGTTTTCAATGGATATGTTCTTCGCAGTCTCGGCATGGAATTCTTCACCAAAGGAGGTGTTGTATGTGTCCGTTATAAATAGGATGTTAGAAATGTTTTTTGACCTGAGTAGATTAGCCATTGCAGGCCCATATTGTATAGTATCCACTGATGTCCTAAAAAACAGGTCATCCTTGCCTGTGAGCTTATTAGTGGCAGTGTAGGCAGTGATTAAGAGTATATTTTTTGACATTACATGGGGATAGGCGGCCAAGGTAGTATCGGATTGAGAATGACCAATAATAGCAAATACGCCTTTGTTGATAAGCCTGTTTACAGCCTCAACAGCCTGTTCAGCAGATCCTTTATCGTCTTCTATGAGTAGCTTGAGGGGGATATTGTTTATCCCTCCCCTTTCATTGATTTCCTGTACTGCAAGCATCGCACCATCACGGATATAGTTACCTGATAGACCACCAGGGCCGCTCAGGTTAATAGCAAGCCCAATCTTATATTCCTTAGGGGAATCAATATTACATGCAGGTATGATCAAAAGCAAAACAATGCCTATTGAAACAAGCAGAAACCAGAAACCTTTTGTAAAAGAGAAACCCAATAACCTTGAACTGTTAAGGGATTTAATTATTTTCATAGGTTCTTTTATAAATTGTTTGCCGCCATTAGCAGTTTGCAGGGAGCAAGTGAAACCATGAAATACTTTCAATTTTACAGCAGTATTATTAGAAACACACATTTTTTTTGTCAAGCCTATGCACAGGACAAACCCAGTAGATTGAGGTAGGGTAGGGAAGGTGGACACCAAAAGGTTGCGATAAAATAAATTAAAGGAGGTGTCAGAAGGGAAAGGTTGCCCTAGGGAAGGCACAGGAGTGAAATTTGGCATTAAGCACTAAAGCAGGTAGTAGAGTAAGAGTTGTCAGTGCATGAGACTGCGAGGAATTTATCGTTGGCTCTGAGGGCATTAAGCAACTGGGTCAAGGCATATAAGGTAAGGAAGCTTGTAGAGATTGGGAAGAACCAGAGACCGCAACAGAGAAGAGGTGATGCGGGAGATTGGAGAATACATAGAGGTCCTTTGCAATGGGCAGAGGAGACAGGCAAGGCTGGGGTATCTATTCCCTTCTGTGTATGTGAAGAGGTTTTATCAAAGGAGGACTGCGGCCAGGGAAAATTGGTTTCCACTATTGCCATCTGACCTCACCTTTGCCTAAAGGCAGGTTGTGTTTTCATATTGTATCCCTTGTGATGTATCATATCCTTTCTTTTTTGCCCGGTGTGCATTGGGAGGGTATGAGGATTTATTTAAAAATTACAGCGATTTACTAATAGGGCTCAAAGGGAGCAAAAAGGTCAAATATGACCCATTTGCATAAGGAGATAAAGATGAAAAAAGAAGGTGAGGGTGCTAAAGAAATTGGAAAGTCCTATGAAGTTGATACAAAGAAGGGTCATGGGGAGCAACCATCAAAATGGTTCAATCGCACTGTAGTTGGCACAGGTGTGACAAGTGCGTTAGGCGATTTCTGTTATGAGACAACTACGGTGATCTTGCCTGGATTTATTGCTGTCTTAGGGCTCCCTCCAAGTGTGCTTGGCACCATTGAGGGTATCGCCGATGCAGTGGCAAGTTTTACAAAGATGATTTCTGGCTATATCGCCGACAAATTAGGACATCGTAAACTCCTTGTGATAATAGGATATGCCTTAACCCCAATTGGTCAAGCCCTTATAGCCCTTGCCTCAGGATGGGCTTTGGTCCTACTGGGTCGTATAGTTTCCTGGTTTGGCAAGGGATTAAGGGGACCACTCCGTGATGCCATTGTAATCCAAGCAGTCACCCCTGAGACAAAGGGCAAGGCCTTTGGCTTCCACAGGGCTACGGATACAATAGGTGCAGTCCTTGGACCCCTTCTTGGTGTATTTTTACTTGGAGTGGCTCAGTCATGGCATCTGGCAGATGCAAGCAGCGCCTTTAGATTTGTCCTATGGTTATCAATCATACCTGGATTTCTTGCAGTGCTGTCATTTTTTATACTTGTGAAGGATCCTGAATCTTCGCCCAATCCAACCCTTAAATTTTTTAGCACCCTAAAGGGACTGCCAATTAGATTTAAGAGGTACCTTGCAGCAGTAGGGATATTCGGCATAGGGGACTTCTCTCATAGTTTATTAATATTGGCTGCGACCCAAATACTCACAGGCTCAATGGGTATTGTACAGGCCGCTCAGGTTGCCGGTTTATTGTATGTTTGGCGTAACATTGTGCAAGTGCTGGTTTCCTTTCCAATTGGGGTGATAGCGGACAGGTTTGGGCATCTAAATATGCTGATCGCAGGGTATATTTTAGGTGTTATAACAGCAGGGACAACGGCGGTCGCGTTTATCTTTCAGATACAGAATATCTTTTTATTAATAGGTATCTTTTCTTTTGCCGGGCTCTATATGGCAATGCAGGATGCCTTGGAGTCAACGGTCACATCTGAGATGGTTGAGAAAGAGACCTTGGCTACAAGTATTGGTGCCTTAGGTACTGTAAATGGCACAGCTAAGTTTGTCTCAAGCTCCCTTGTGGGTATTCTCTGGACCTTGGTGTCTCCAGCCTTTGGATTTTTAGTGGCAACAACAATGATGGCCTTAGGGACCTTTGCTATGGCAAGTTGGTTGAGGCAGACTTAACATCATGAAGCGCAGACATATTCAGTTTGATCCTCTTTGGCGCATCCACATTTGCTATGAAGCTACTACCAGTACCCAATCCGCCCATCCCCGGTACTTCTCCTGCACAGGACCTGCCATCACAGTTCTTGCATACCCTGCAAAATCCACTTAGCCCCTCTTTTGCCTTCTCTCTAATAGTCTTAATATCCATTTTTTGTCTCCTTTGTTTTTAATATCTTTGATTTGTCAACGGGATAACCGCCCTAATAGTTGTGCCTAAGTCCTCTTGGCATGTTATCTCAAGGGTACCCTCGAGAAACTCTGTCCTCTCTCTCATTCCCATAATCCCAAAGGATTTTGGATTAGTTAAGGCCTCCTGGGGTATCCCACGACCGTTGTCAGTTATCCTAATTTCAAGGTTGTCCCTGTTGACATTGAGATTTATCCACATCCTGTCTGCCCCTGAGTGTCTTATTACATTTGTAGTAGCCTCTTGTATTATCCTGAAAATAGCCGTAGCCCTGGCGGGATCAATATCCATTGCATCATCGATGGAGGCAAACACTTCAATATGTGAACTCTCCTTGATCTGATTTGTAAGCCACTGAAGGGCATCGGTCAATCCAAGATGATCAAGGACAGATGGTCTAAGTTCAGAGGTCAGTCTCTGGACAAACCCGATAGCCATATCTATATGATTTATAAGGCTTGTTGCCTTATCACAGAGGGAGCTTCCATATTCATTACAGAGTCTATTTTTCAGCCATGAGACCTCAATTTTAATAAAGCTCAGCATCTGCCCTAATTCATCGTGTATCTCCCTTGCTATATACCTTCTTTCCTCTTCGCGGGCATTCTGAAGGTTTTGATAGAGAAGTCTGAGCTGCTCCTCTGACTTCAATAGTGCCTTTTCTGCCTCCTTTATGGCAGTTATGTCCCTTGCTATTGCCCTGACCGTTACTAGTTCTCCCCTTTCGTCAACGCTGGCATAAACATTCAACAATGCTGGGAATACAGAACCGTTTTTTCTTACAAACTCCCTCTCAAGATTCAGTAGTTTTTTTTCAATGGCAAAACGTGGAAAGTCCTTCTCAAACTGTGCCTTTGCCTCTTCGGTGAAAAACTCTGACACATGCCTTCCGACAATCTCGTCCCTGGTATAACCCAATGTTTTTGCCTCAGTGAGATTGCACTCAGTAATAATACCGTGTTTGTTTATGGTGTGATACATGTCAGGGGCGTTGTCATAGAGATCTCGATATTTATCTTCCGATTCCCTAAGAGAGAGTTCCATTTTCCTGCGGGCTACAATATTGGCAACCAAAAAGAATATTATAGAGATTAGCACAAACATTGACAGGGCAAATAAAATGATATAAGTCTTGTATCTTGAGTAAAAGGTTTCAGGTCTGTTAATAACTATGCTCCCTTCAGGAAGTGAGGTCTCCTTGATTCCAAATCTCTTCAATTGAAGGTAATCAAACATAGGCTTATTGGGGCTCTTTTTCATTATATCAATGGATGATACAGGGACATTAGATAGTATCTTTTTTGCAAGTTCTGCTGCCGCCTTCCCTTGATGATATCCGCTTGTGAGCATTCCACCAACCATACCTCTATCAAGATAAAAGTCCCATACGCTGTATATCGGTACTAAGGAATTTTGATAGATCATATCAAAGCTCTCCTCATAAGCAAAGAAACTTCCAAAGCGATCCCTATTGACGAGAAGCATGAAGATTACACTGTTATTTGGTATGGTTCTTATCTGTGCCTTTAGTTCTTCAATGCTGAAGTCGTCGTAATATATGTAGTTAATATTCTCTGGTTCTGATTTTAGGGCATCATAAAACTCCCGCTTCATTGCTATGCCTGTGGTAGTCCTGTCATTTATCACATATATATCTTTGACGCTGGGGTGAAGTCTCTTGATAATGTTTAATGTGCCCTTAATATCTGTCTCTTCTACAACTCCGGTAAACATCCTGTTGTCCTTGAGCATTGGTTCGGTGAAGTTGTTTATCCCGCAAAATACAACTGGGGTATTAGGAAATAGATTTTTGTGATAGCGGAGCATAAAATTGAGGGCATCGTTATCACACACAATGATAACCTCAAATATCGTGTGCCTATATTTATTTTTAAAGAGTCTAAAATTATCCTTATAAAGACTCTCCTTTGGATATCGTTTAGTGTCAAGAAACTCATAGTATATCTCTATGTCAGCCCGTTCAACCTTGAAGGTGTCCTCAATGCCTTCTATGATACTGTCAGTCCAGCTCAGTCCCATGTGGTATGAATTAATAACCAGAATCTTTTTGCCCGAATCCTTTGCAAAGGACTGTGGGGAAGCAATTGGAAAGGACAACAAACATAAAAATAAGCAAAGGGAAAAAACAAAGGGCCTAATAAAGGTCCTACCTAAGGGATTCATGGACTTGTTATTATAATTTGCAGAAAGGTGATTATGGTTATTGGCACAATTAGCGCTTTAGGGTTGGCAGGCTTTACTGCATTTGATTGAGCAGATAACGATTATCATCTATAGATGCCCTTTTTAAGATAGGGATACATTCCCCCTAAGCTGATCGGCTCTGTGTTCTTTTGGTCTGAGGTTGAGTAGTTTTGCATTCGACTTGGAGTTTATAAGATTAAGACTTTGTTGCTAAAATAGTATGTATTTCACCGATAGACCCATTATTATTATTGCAAGAAAGGATTTGATGTATCTCTGTGGAACAAATTTCTGAGCCCCTGCTCCGAGATACATACCCCCAACTCCTCCAATTCCAAAAAGAATACCCAACAGCCAATCAGGCATAGCCGAATAACCTCCTACTGAAGGGGCAAAGGTGAAAAATACGGCCCCTGCCACAGAGGTAATGAAGGTCCCCATTAATGCAGCCCCCGCAATAGTGTAAACGGGGAGTTTGCAGACTGACACAAGGAAAGGAGCGATGATTGAACCTCCTCCTATACCATAGGCGCCGCCCACGATACCTACAAGAAAGGTTACTAAACTTACGCTGAGCACATTAAACTCAAAACGTTCTCCCCAAAATTCATATACTACCTTTTTATAACTAATGTTTATGGTTTTTATCACTGCGTCAATAGGGATACCAGATGCAATCTGAGCCTGATGTTGTTTTTTCATCGCCTCTGACTTTTCTTTGAACTTCTTTTCCAGTGTCTTCAAAGAATCGGGCTGTTTAGTGAGTCCAAGTATGTCCATGAGTAACCTTATGCCTATGTAAAGGAGTACAAAACCTACAAAAACCTTAAATGCCTTAGGGTCAGGCAGATAATATACCCTCAAATAGTACCCTAAAAACACCCCTGGCAGTGTGCCTAAAATGATTACCCAAGTCAGGGGCCATGCCATGCGCCTTTCTTTTATATACCTGTAAACACCGCTTGGTATAGCCACTATGTTGAAAACATGGTTGGTCCCACTCACTGAGGGAGCAGTATAATTTAGAAAGCTTAATTGAAAGGGTAATAGTAGAAAGGCACCTGATATGCCTCCCATAGAGGTAAAAAAGGATATGATAAGGGCAACCAAAGGTGGTATAAGTATATTCGTGTAAACACCTGAAACAGGAAACAGGAAATTCAGAAAATCCACTTAATAACCTCTTAGTTATGTGTGAAATCAAATTGGCGGGAGCGTGTGGGAATCGAACCCACCCTGCCGCTTTGTGGGCGGCAACACTGGATTTGAAGTCCAGGAGGGACACCAGAACCCTATGCACTCCCATAGCCAAACTCTTTGATATTCAACAAATATCAAAGTAACATATCTTGGCATATTTGAGTATAAAAGGTCAAAAAACACAACCTTTTTTGAAAAAGTCTTTTTAGAGCGATATAATTACTGCGTGTTCATCACAGCCTGGAAATTTTGGACATCTTAGACAGTCACCCCATATCTTCTGGGGGAGTTTTTTCTTTGATATCTCCTTAAAGCCGAGTCTCTTGAAGAATTCGGTCTGGTAGGTCAAAGCAAATACCTTCTTAAGACCTAAATCCTTAGCCTCTTTTAGGCAGGACTGTACAAGTTTGCTTCCTATGCCTCTATGCTGATTGCTTTCGTTAACTGCAAGGGACCTAATCTCTGCCAGGTCTTCCCACAGTATTTTCAAGGCGCATACACCTATGACTATGCCCTTATCTTCGCATAGGTAGAAATCCCTGAGGCTTTCATAGATATCATTAAGCGCCCTCGGGAGCATCTGCTCTTTTTTTGCATTTATATTAATCAATTCTTGTATGCTTTTTACATCATCAATCTTCGCTTTTCTTATCTTCAATGATTAGATATCCCTCCCTTAGTAGCTTCTTGTTGATAGCAATAGCATCTTTTCTGTGTTCAGGGGTCACAATGTCAAGGGCATTCAGTAGTGTTGACAGTTTTATAAGACCTGTTTGCGCAGCAAAGGCGCCAAGCATCACCATATTAGTGCCCTTAAGATTATTGAAGGATACAGCCCTGTCTAAGGCGGGCACTTTTATCTTTCTGATTGATGAATCAGGCAAACTTGGTTCTGTCATTGAGCTGTCATAAAAGAGCATACCTCCAGGCGCAATCTTGGTCTTGAATCTCTCAAGGGCCTGTTTGTTCATAACGATAAGTATGTCTATTGTCTCAGATACAGGAGAGCCAATCATCTCTTCGGATATTATTACAGTGCATCTTGCGAAGCCGCCTATCTTTTCAACTCCGTAGGAGGGGAAGGAGGTTATTTCTTTACCCTCAAGCATTGCGGACAACGATAGGATTTCACCCATGAATATAATTCCTTGCCCTCCAGAACCGGCTATTAGTATTCGTCTTTCCATAAATCCTTAAATATGCCAATGCTAAAGGTTTTTGTCATTTCCATATCTATCCATTTCAAAGAATCTCTTGGAGAGAGATTCCAGTCTGTGGGACAGGGAGAGAGTATTTCTAAGAAACTGAAGCCCTTGCCGTATATTTGGTATCTGAGCGCCCTCTCAATATATTTTCCTGTCAATAACACATCTTTCAGAGAGTGCAGGGATGCCCTCGCTACAAAGGAACTGCCTTCAATAGAGCTTATCAGTTCACTCATTTTCAGTGGACTGCCTGTGTCTTCTTTGCATCTGCCCTTAAGGGTTGTCTTTGTCTTTTGACCAAGCAGGGTTGTTGGCGCCATTTGCCCTCCTGTCATGCCATAAGTAGCGTTATTGATAAAAAACACAGTGAAGTTTTCTGCCCTTGCACAGGCATGGATTATCTCGGCTACCCCTATTGCTGCAAGGTCTCCGTCACCCTGATAAGAAAACACTATTCGCTCAGGCATCAATCTCTTTATGGCAGTCGCTATTGCTGGTGGTCTGCCGTGGGCAGCCTCAATCATGTCAAAGTTGAAGTAGTTATAGGCAAACACGGCACATCCTACTGGGGCGATGCCAATTGTTTTGTCCTGTATTTTGAGTTTGTCAACGGATTCTGCTATGAGGCGATGCACTATGCTGTGTCCACATCCTGGACAATAATGGAATGTATTGTCCCGAAGACTTTCAGGTCTAGAGAAAATCTTATGTGGAGTTTTTTCCTTTGAGTGCATACGCAATCATTTATCCTCAGGGGAAAGGACAATAGCGATTTTAAAGAATCTTTAAGCCCCTTGCCGCACTGCATCTATTTTATGTTAATGTGTTCTGTTAAAGACAATTATTCTATTTATTAGATTTAGTATAACACATAGTTGTTATTTGCCCTAAATTGCCGATAGAAACCTGTAAGAGCAAGAGGGCATGCCTGAAAGCCCTTATACTGCCACAGGGTTTATTAAAAAGGGCCATAGGTCATTCAGTCACCAAGAGGTGATTAGTTTGGCATTGTCTGTGAAGGTCCAGAGGTCTCGTAAAAAGGGGTGGCAATAAAGCCTTTTCAGCACACCCTCTTACTCCTATGGGCAATTTAAGGATTTGAGAACTTATTCTTGGATTAATGTAAAATAAGTCTTCCGTGGGATTCTATATTTAAGGGGATATAAAACAGTATATGGCAAGAGAAACTGTATTGGTTGTAGATGATGAGGAAGGCATAAGGGAGAGTATCAGCGGGATACTTGAGGATGACGGCTATTCTGTGATTGCGGCTGCTTCAGGTGAAGATGCACTATCTTTAATAACTGATTCGAGTCCAGATCTTATCTTTCTTGACATATGGCTTCCAGGGATGGATGGGCTTGAAACCCTTTCAAGGATAAGGGAACTCAATAAGAATGTCCCTGTGGTAATGATCTCAGGACATGGCAATATTGAGCTTGCTGTAAGTGCAATAAAGATAGGGGCCTATGATTTCCTTGAGAAGCCATTGTCCCTTGAAAAGGTTATTCTTTTAGCACACCGTGCCTTAGAGGGAGCAAGGCTTAAGGAGGAAAACAGAAACCTCAAGGCAGCTATTATCAAGAATACCTCGCTTATAGGCAACTCGGAGCAAATGAAGAGGCTTAGACAACAGATAGAACTCGCTTCCAATAGCAACAGCAGGGTTTTGATCCTCGGTGAAAGCGGCACTGGCAAGGAGCTGGTGGCAAGGTTGCTCCATGACAATAGTACGAGGGCAGGCAATCCCTTTGTGGAGGTCAATTGCGCTGCAATCCCTCAAGAGCTTATTGAAAGCGAGCTATTTGGTCATGAAAAGGGTGCCTTTACTGGCGCTTCTGAAAGGAAGATAGGGAAATTTGAGCTTGCCGATAGGGGCACACTGTTTTTAGACGAGATAGGAGATATGAGCCTTCAGACTCAGGCAAAGGTGCTCAGGGTGATTGAGACCCAATTTTTTCAAAGGGTAGGCGGGAGTAAGAACATAAGTGTGGATGTAAGAATAATATCGGCAACCAATAAGGACTTGCAGGAGGAGGTAAGGAATCAGAGGTTTAGGGAGGACCTCTTCTTTAGACTCAATGTGATCCCCCTTCAGGTGCCACCATTACGAGAGAAAAGAGAAGACATTCCTGAGTTGGTTGAATACTTTGTCAAAAGGTTTTCTCTTGATAATGGAGTTAAGGAAAAGAGGTTCTCAAAGGATGTTATCAAGATGTTTAGGGACTATGATTGGCCCGGTAATATCAGGGAATTGAAGAACACCGTAGAGAGGCTTTTAATAATGGTTCCCTCTGAGGTTATAACCCTTCATGATGCTGAGGGGCTTGCAGTATGCGGAAACAGTATAAATGCAAGGAGCGATCATTTCTTTCGATATAGTACTCTTAGAGAGGCAAGAGATGCCTTTGAGGCAGAATACATAAGGAAAAAGTTAAAAGAACATAACTGGAACATATCTAAAACTGCTGATGCCATAGATGTAGAGAGAAGCAATCTCCATAAAAAGATTAAGTCCTTTAATATAGTTGAAATGGAAGGGTGATATGCATAGGTTTACCGTTGCACTGATAGGCAGACCGAATGCGGGGAAGAGTACGCTTTTTAACAGGCTTTTAAAGACCTATGGTAAAGGCACCTTTATGTCTGCAATTACAGACAGCACACCTGGCGTTACAAGGGACAGGAATTATGGGGCGCTTTTGATTCAGGGCAGGGATATAGAGATAATAGATACAGGGGGCTTTATGCCTGATTCTATGAGTCTGGACAATAGGGATATAAATAGCCAGGTTCGTGAGCAGGCAGTGATTGCGATGCAAGAGGCTGACCTTGTTATACACCTCCTTGACTCAAAGGAGGGAATAAATCACTCTGATAGAGAGATGGCTCATACTATCAGAGAAATGGGCAAACCTTGCATATATGCGGCAAACAAGATTGACAGTCCTGAGAAAGAGAAGAACCTCTTTGAGTTTTACGAACTGGGCGTATCAGAGGTTGTTGCACTGTCTGCAATGACAGGCTATAACCTTGATGCCCTGATAGAGAGAATAGTTGCATTTGTGCCAGCATCTGAAGAATTTGACAAAAAAAAGCCCTATGGTGCCGCAATCGCAGTCGTAGGAAGGCCAAATACTGGAAAGTCCACATTAATTAATACATTGATTGGCAAGAAAAGGCTGATTGTAAGCGCCACTCCAGGCACTACGAGGGATGCAATTGACAGTATTGTTAAATACTATAATCAGCAGTATCTATTTGTAGATACTGCAGGCATCAGAAAAAGATCAAAGGCATCTGAGATAGAGCAGTTTTCTATGGTCAGGGCTGTCAAGGCTATTGAGAGGTGTGATATAGCGTTATTACTTATTGATGCTACAGCAGGGGTAACCGATCAGGACCAAAAGATAGCAGGGATACTTAGGGATGCAGGCAAGGGGGTTGTTATAGCTGTAAATAAATGGGACCTGATTGATAACCCCGATGAAGCCTACAATGATATGGAAAGGGAAGTCAGGAAGAAATTGTGGTTTATTGATTATGCCCCGATTGTTACCCTGTCAGGGGTTACAAAGAAGAGGATAACGAGATTGTTCCCGATTGTAGATAAAATCCTGGTAGAATTTTCAAAGAGGATATCAACCTCTGAACTTAACGATCTGCTCATTCAGAATAGAGAGGCCCTCAAGGGCATTGAGGAAACCTCAAAGGGATTAAAGATACTTTACATGACTCAGGTATCTGTGGCGCCCCCTCATTTTGTGCTTTTTATAAACCGCATGTCTTCTTTGAAAAAACATCACATGCGTTTTTTTGAGGGTATCATCAGGGCAAAGTATGCTTTTTACGGTGTGCCAATCCGCATATCGGTAAAAGCAAGAAGAGAAGGCAGAGAGGTGAAACAATAGTAATTGTGCAGGCATTTAATATTTTTAAAGTCCTGAGGTTACTTGAATCCAAAGGTTTTCATCAATGAAACTGCCTGTAAGAACTAATGAATATTGAGCAAAACTCAGAGGGCTTGTCTTATAGCGCCGATGAGAGGCCTCCCTTATGGCTTGCCTTAGCCCTTGGATTTCAGCATGTTGTTGTCATTTATGGTGAGATAGTATTATTCCCCTTTGTAGTGGGACACCTTGCAGGTGCCAACTCTGAGCACATAAGGTTTGCCTGTTTTGCAGCTGCTATAGCAGCTGCCCTTAGCACTATACTGCAGACAATTAGGATTGGAAAATTTGGATCAGGTTACAGTCTATTTATGGGGAGTTCTGCCGCTTATCTTGCTTGCAGCGTTGAGGCTGTTAAGTTGGGTGGATTCCCCCTCTTGGCAACCCTTTCAATAATAGTAGCCCCTTTGGAGGCGCTTTTTTCATACTTCTTAAGATTTCTAAGGCACATCATAACTCCTGCTGTTGGAGGAGTAGTATTGCTTCTGATAGTCATCAGTCTTTTGCCAGTTAGCGTCAAAGAATGGGTAGGTAAACCTGGCACCCCTCATTATGGTTCCCTTGAGAATTTGGCAGCAGGTTCCGTAACCCTTATAACTCTGCTCTTTATAGCACTTTTTGGCAGTAAGAGGCTAAAGGTCTGGTGCCCTATAATAGGTTTAGCGACAGGTTTCTTTGTATCCTGGCATTTGGGACTTTTGCACTATAAGCAGTTTTATGTTGAGCCATGGTTTGGACTGCCTTCAGCAGGATGGTGGCCGGGACTGACTTTGGAAATTAATGGTTCCCATCTTTCAATACTGGCTGCTATGGCAGTGGTTACAGTTATTAATGGGGTGCAGGCAATAGGAAATAGCATGGCAGTTCAGCAGGTCTCTGAGCGAAACTTCAAGAAGGTAGATTACGACCGAATTCAAGGATGTATGTATGCTGATTCTGCTGGAAATGTAATAAGCGGTTTACTGGGGACAGTCCCAAATGAGACCTATTGCGAGAATATTTCCATACTGGGTATAACTGGAGTGGCTTCAAGGTATGTTGGGATTTTTGGGGCGCTTATAATGGCAATGCTTGCCTTTAGTCCAAAAATAAGTTTTCTGCTTATAGAGATGCCCCCTCCCGTTTTTGGTGGATTTCTGATGGGGTTGGCGGCAATGATGTTTCCTTCAGGGATTAGCCTCTTATCTTCTCAGTCAATGAATCACCAGACAGGATTATTGATAGGTATATCCCTGTGTATTGGAATGGTTGCTGAGTCTGGGGCATTCTTTCCTCAAACCCTCCCTGTTGCACTGACCATATTTACAAACAGTGCAGTGGCTGCAGGGGGACTTGTGGCAGTATCCTTGAGTGTACTGTTCTATCTGTTCCCTAAGAGGTTATTGTCCTTTCAGATAGAGGTAACCTTAGAGAAACTTACAGAACTGGCAGAAACCATTGATAATGCTGTAAGAGAACTAAAGGTTGACTCTAATCATATGCATCGGCTGCAACTTGCCTGTGAGGAGGTTTTCATACACATTGCCGAGTTTGCTGAGTCAAACAATGTTAATGAAAGGGCGTCCTTCAATATCAAGAAAGAGGGCAACAGCCTTTTTGTAGAGATCGTTTGCTCAAGAGATATCTCGGATGTGGACCTGATTGATGAAGATATGTCCATAACACCAGATTTAGATATATCTGGTGTAAGACTGACGATACTAAAGAAGATGACCACTGATCTGAAGCATCTGTATATCTCAGGAAACACCTATATATCCTTCAGGATACCTGGTATAAACTGAGAGGTTCATTGTAGCAGTAAACCCCAAAATTGTCGATAGAAAAAAGGGGGGGTATGCCCAAAAGGCTTTATTGCGACACCTATTTGAAAGACCTCTTACACCCTAAAGACAATGCAAAGGCATTCACCGAAGGGTAACCTAAGACCAAGGCCCTTTTTAGATAGTTTTGTCGCAGTATAAAGGCCTTGAGGCATACTCCCCTTTGTTATAAATTAGGGCAATTTTGGGGTCCTCACAGGCTCTTGAAAATTTTATTGTCCCTATCTTATCAATTGATTCATCTGAAAGAGAGGCAAGAGCACTGCTAAAACTATTGCACACACTATAATACCCATAACTACTATGATTGCTGGCTCGAATAGGGACATGAGCCTTGTAACCTTTTTGTTGAAATCCTCTTCATAAATGTCGGCAGCTTTATTGAGGGTTTCAAAGAGCCTACCGGTCTTTTCCCCCGTGGATATAAGCTGAATAAAAAGAGGAGGAAATCCCTTTAGGGAGCCTGCAAGGGCTGCCCCGCTTGTGATAGTTTCTTGAGCCTTGACAATAGATGACTCAATCACTGAGTTTCCAGTAGATCTGGATGCAAATTGAAGTGCCCTTAGAACAGGCACACCGCCTTCAATTAAAAAGGCAAGGGTGCGGGCAAACCTTGAGTAGTAAAGACTCTGAATGATTGCTCCAGGCAACTTCAACACAATTTTATCTATGTAAACCTTTTTAGTGGGCAGAATCCTCTCAAGAAAATAGACTAAAAGGCACAAAAGGACAAAGAGTACCCACCAGTAATCAACCATGAAAGAGCTTATACTGATAAGGGCTTTTGTTATAAAAGGCAGTGGGGCGTTGGTGTCTTTGAATATACGGGTGATTTTGGGAATCACAAAGAGGAAGATAAAACTAAGCACGGCAGAACTGACAGTAAGCATAAAGAGCGGGTAAATCAGAGCATTCTTAACCTTTGCCTTCAGAGTGGACTGGGATTCAAGAAACTGTGCGAGTCTTCCTAATACCCTGTGAAGAGAGGCACTTTTCTCTCCTGCCTGTACCATGTTTATGTAAAAATCAGGGAAAACTATCCTGAAGTCTTCAAGCGCCCTATGCAGGGCAGCTCCAGAGGCTACAGATTCTTTAATGGCAATAATCAATTCCCTCTCTCTGTTAGAGAACTCCGAGGCAAGGCTCTCCAGAGCCTCCATCAAAGGCACGCCTGCATCGAGGAGTATTGATAAGTTCCTTGTAAAGGGTAGCAGAAATCTTTCCTGACTTATCTTATGTAAACCCTTGTCTGAAGGGAGCGGCTTTTCTGAAAGCTCCACTGCAAAGAGCCCCTCTGCCTTCATTTTTGACAGGGCATCGCCGTATCCTGAGGCCTCTATTACACCCTCTGCCTGAGTTCCGTCAAGTCTGTAGCCCCTATACTTAAAAACAGGCATTTAAAGGTTAAGCCTCAACATAGTCCCTAAGGGTAACCCTGAGCACCTCTTCAAGGGTAGTAATGCCCTGTGATGCCTTCAAGAGGCCATCACTGAACAAAGAAGGCATACCAGTTGAAAGGGTATAGTCCTTTATGGTTTGAGAATCCATCCTTGAGGTTATTAGCCTACGCACCTCGTTATCAACCCTTAAGAGTTCGAATATCCCTGTTCTGCCGCTGTATCCTGAGTCTGCACAGTATCCGCATCCTCTCCCCTTATTTAGGGAACTGGGTTTGATTTGATGATCGAAATACGAAGACTCTTCAGCAGTTGGAGTGTAAGATTCCCTGCATTGAGGACAGAGGGTCCTGACAAGTCTCTGCGCCAACACTGCTGTTAGGGATGAGGCTATCAAAAAGGGCTCAATATTCATGTCAAGTAGCCTTGTAATAGCTGAGGATGCGTCGTTTGTATGCAGTGTGCTTAAGACCAGATGTCCTGTCAGAGACGCCTGAATCGCGATCTCTGCGGTTTCTACATCCCTTATCTCTCCAACCATTATGACATCAGGGTCCTGTCTGAGTATAGACCTTAGTCCCGATGCAAAGGTGAGTCCTATCTTGGGATTAACCTGGATCTGTCCAACCCCTTTTAGCTGATACTCTACAGGGTCTTCTACTGTTATTATGTTCCTCTCATCCCTGTCAATCCTGTTGAGAGCAGCATAAAGTGTAGTAGTCTTACCGCTTCCAGTGGGACCTGTAACGAGTATTATCCCATTTGGTCTTTTAACCAGGTTTTCAATGATCCTCTCCTGTTGTTTGCTTAATCCCAGTTCCCACAGTCCCTTTAAACCCTGCTCTCGGTCGAGTATTCTAAGCACTGCCCTTTCACCATGGGTAGTTGGGACAATAGATACCCTCATGTCTATGTCCCTTCCTCCAGCGATCAACCTTATTCTACCGTCTTGGGGAAGCCGTTTCTCAGCGATGTCCAAGCCTGCCATGATCTTTACTCTGCTTACAAGGGCATCCTTTATTATCTTCGGTGGTGTTATTACCTTTCTCAGAATGCCATCAATCCTAAAGCGTACCTCCAGGTCTTTCTCATAGGGTTCAATGTGTATATCGCTTGCCTTCTCTTTAATAGCCTGCTGTATTAATGCATTCAGTAGCCTTATTATTGGCGCCTCTTCGGTAAGCTCTATTAGGTCCTTTGGGGACTCAAACTCCGTTGCCACTGAAGAGAACTCATTATCTTCTATCCTGTCCATCACATCCTGAGCACTGCCCAACTGACTGAATATTTGATTAATCAACTCTGTAATATGCTCTGGGTTTGTGTGGATGGGATCAGGTTCTGCTTTGTGGGTTTTAGCAAGCTCTCTGAGGGCAAATAGCCCTCTGTGGTCACAGATGTAAGCGGTTAGCTTGCCATTTCTATTATTTACAGGCAGGAGTTGATTGTTCTTAAGGTATGAAAAGGGCAAGCTTCTTAAAAGGTTTAAGTCTATATCTTCATTTATTAAGGAGGGGTTTTGAGACATTTGCCTATTTGATTGTTTTTATATAGTTGGGTTCGGCGGATTTAACCTCGGGGAAGTTCCTAAATAGTCTCTTTCCAGTCTCTATGGAAGTATTTGGTGCAAGCCGAATCTGGTAGAAACCAATCTCCTTAAACTCTCTTAGTATAACAGCGCCTTCACCGTGGATTATCTCTCTTGCCCTTTCTTCAGATACCTCTGGTTTGAATTTTATAAGTAGTTCGTCAAGGGCGTATGGAGGGGTAGGGTTGGAGAAGGCTGTCTTTTTCTCATCGGTTATCTGCACCATCCTGTCAGAGTCTTTTACTATGTGGGGTGTTATAAATACCAGCAGATTTGTCTTCTCCACATTGACGGATCTATTCTTAAAAGCCCACCCAATGATTGGGATGTCTGAAAGCAGCGGTATCCCTCTGACCTGTTCTTCTTCTTTGTCTTGCATAAGTCCGCTTATAACAATGGTCTTGGAATCCTTTGCAACTACCGATGTCTTTGTGGATCTCTTAGTTGTAGTAGGTCCCACGCTTATGACCACTGCCTCAGGTTCAGGTATTACTGAAGAGATCTCTTGATATATGTCAAGTTTTACATAGTCGCCCTCAGTAATCTGGGGGGTTATCTTTAGGGTAATTCCCACATCCTTCCTCTCTACGGTGCTGAATACGGACAGGGTACGGGAGGGATCGGACTCTCTCCTGGATATGAAAGGGACATTCTTACCTACAACTATCTCTGCCTCTTTGTTGTCTGCAGTGAGGATTTGGGGTGTTGATAGTACATTGACAGCGCTCTTAAACTCATCAAGACTAAAAAATGCGGCAATTCCTGGCGCAGTGATTGAAGAGACCGTTCCGTCAGGATTTGTGACCTTTATATCCATAAAATTGCCCATTCCACCCAAAGTAAATCCTGTAAGTCCTGTAATAATGTTCTTTATTGCGGTGGAGTCGATGGTTCCGAAGCCGCCTATGGTTACTGGATTGCCTTTGTCTTTTGCAATAGCCCTCCACTTTGCGCCTACCTCAGAGAGTTTTTCAATAGAGGCCTCTATAATAGTTGCCTCAACGAATACCTGCCTCCTTTTTTTGTCTAACTGTTTAATTATGCCGACCAGGCTTTGATAGTCAGAAGGAGAAGCAATAATAATTAGTGCATTGGTAGTCTTGTCCGCAGCAATACTAATCGCCATCTGTGACTCAAAGGCAGCCACTGGGGCTCCTGCCCCTGCTGACTGTTTTTGAGGCGCTGATTTTATTATGCTCTCCAGTACCTTTACTAACTCTGTTGCATCGGCATGTTCTAAAAAATAGACATTTAGTTTGCCTGTCTTTTCCTGTGAAGGCGAATCTAATTGACTAATGAGGTTCTTTAGAGATTCCTTGTATCCCCTATCTCCAAAGAGTATTAGGGCATTTAACCTTGAATCGGACACTGCCTTAACATCCTCTACAGTCTGTGTCTGTCCTGGTCTTGCCCTCTTTATAATCCCTTCATTGATTATCCTTGCGAGGGCATCGGAGCTTGCATTTTTCAGATATACTATATCAGGCTCATCTCTTAGGGATGGTTGATCTATAACTTCCACAATGGATAGCATCTTTTCAATGTTTAATCCTGAATCAACTATCAACAATAAATTACCCGGACCAAAGGCTGAGATATGTCCATCCCTTGATATTAAGGGTTGGACAAACTTCATTGCCTCCTCAGAGGAAATGTTCTTTAACTGTACTAAACGGGCGATATAGGACTCATTGACTGGACCACGATCTATAAGCACCTGCATCCCCTTCTGTTTTGCCTCATTGATTGGCACTATCTTATAGGCATTGACTCCAGAGGGAATAACTGTAAACCCCTTAAGCTCAAGCACTGATACAAACAGGTTATATGCCTCAGATATGTTGAGCTTGGTAGGTGCAACAATGGTTATCTTGCCCTTTAGCCTCTCGTCGTAAATAAAGTTTTTGCCGCTTATATCGCTTATGAATTTTGTGACCGCTGGTAATTCTACATCCACGAAATTGAAGGTTACTTTGGCATCATCTCGCCTCTCAGAGGCTTCAATAGTTGAAAGATAAAGGGTGACAATAGTTATAGATGCAAACAAAGCAGCCGCTAAAAAGGCAAGCTTGGTTTTTGGTTTTCTTAAGTGGCGTATTAGTTGACTCATTTTTATTCCTTTGTTTTTTGGTTATTTTATCAGATATGTCAGGGTAATGTTTGCGCCTCCCCTTATTATATCAAGATTTACCCGTTCCAGTCCTTTTAGCGCCATAAATGCCTGTAGTCCATTTTCAGGATTGTTTATGTTGTGCTCGTTTATCCGCAACAATACATCTCCATCTCTAAGTCCAAGGCTTTGATATATGCCGCCTGGCCTTACCTCTCTCAGTATGAAGCCCTTTTGTATGCCCTCAGAGATATTAGGCAGTAACCTTGCGTCGGTCATAATCTGATTAGGATTATCTATGGCATACTGTATCTTCTGCTGATCAACCACAAAGGTCCTCTCTCCTGTTTGTCTGGCAAGATCAGCTATCCTTTTCTGATTCCCAAGAGAAGGTGATGTTACATTAGGTGAGGATTCTTCAATCCTTACTGTTTCTGCAAGGTTGAGTTCTGTATCCTTTCCATTGTTTCTGATTATGACCTTAGCTTTTTCCACCCGAGTGAGGGTGCCTAAGGAACCTACAGGCTCCCCGACCTTTATCATCTCCTGCCTGCCTTCTTTGTCAGATAGCACTGCAAAGCTGTATCTCCGATCTCCTGAGATGGTCCCTACTAATTTGAAGTCTGAGGCAGCCTGGGCAATGTTGTCGGAGGATGTTATCATCTTAAATTCCCCTGGTTTGTTGCTAAAGGGGTTGTTTTTCAGGATTGAGTCAAGCTCCTTTGGGTCCTTAACTGTTGGATTGTTAGGGGATCTTGTGGGGATTGGTTTATTAGGTTTAGCAGTGGTCCAGACTACTATATCCCTTGTTATAAAAAGGGCAGTTAATATAATGCCAACAATAATTATCCTGTTAAGGACTGTAAAAAGGGACAATCTTTTTATTGCAGAAAGTATTCCCATATACAAAATGAAATTACTTTAAGAGGCTTTTGATTGTCAAATCACCAGTTAGACCCTTTAAGGTTGTTGGCTGTTTTTTTGAGGTGGCTTGCAACTTGTTTTTACCATTGTGTATCCTTTTCAATATGCAAAAGTGTTTAATACTTGCCTTGATTGTAGTTGTAGTAAGCTTTGGTTATGCCCAGACAGACCACAGAACGACTCTAAGGGCAGGCAAACATCCTAATTTCATAAGGGTTGTTTTTTCTTCATCACCTGAGGTGATCACAAATGCCTCTGTCATGCTTCATAAGGAAAACTCCATAAGGGTTGATCTAAAATCCTCTTCTGAAGTGGAGGTGCAGCCCATTGGCGTTCTGAAAAACAACTCTTCTGCTGAGCCTTTGAAGGGACTGACAGTTGCTTCAAAGGACAATGTTTATTATCTAACCTATAACTATATTGAGGATATCAAGGTTTCCAAGCTTTCAAACCCCCATAGGCTTGTCATTGATATTATTACCACTGATAAAAAAAACACGGAGGAACAAAAGAACCAAAATAAGCTGACAGAAGACAACTCAGTTGTTACCACTTCTGAATCAGTATCAGGTAAGATAGAGACATTGATTATTGACCCTGGGCACGGAGGAGATGACCGGGGAATCAACAGCAGCAGATTTGCAGAAAAGGAATTTGTGCTTTCCTTTGCAAAGGAACTCTCAGTTGCCCTTAATAAAAGAGGAGTAAAGACAATCCTAACAAGAAAACAGGACCAATATCTGTCCTTGCGAGAACGACAGCACCTAATGCAAGGCAGAAAATATGACATGATTCTCAGTCTGCATACCTCTGATTCTGAATATATGGTTTTGTATGCTTTAGGTGGTGAAAATTCTAATCCCAAAAGGATTGATACCTTTTATGGATTACTTCAGGCAAACATTGGCAAAACTTTCAATATCAGGATGTCTGACATTGTGCCCTCTATGTTTCCTAGGACTACAAAACCTGCATTTCTAATAGAACTACCTAATCCTGACGTGCTTGCCTATGACAGGAAGACTAAGGAGCTGTTATTGGGGGCATTAGTATCTGCTGTTACAGCTATGGATAGGTCCTTAGATTGAGATTGATATACTGGTTAGCTGGTTTGTAACATAAATCACAACACCAAGGAATAAAATTTAGAGTTAAGTGTCCCTTGTATAAATAAGCCTAAATTACTATAGATATAAAAGTTTTAAGCATGATAGTAAAGCAAAAGAATATTGCAGCAAAGAGGAATCCTAAGAAATGGATATGGATAGGAGCAACTTTTTTACTCATTGCATTAACTATTGTAGTTGCTTATTACTTTAACGTTTTTAGGCATGAGCTTTTCTTGACAACACTTACACAGCCTGTGCAACCCCCTGAGAATAAACCCCCTGAGGTTAGCGGTGAAGGTTTCCTAAATGCCAGAATCTTAGTGCCCTATGGTACAGAACTGAGGAATCGCGAGGCAAAGATACCAATAACTGCGATTACTGTGGTGATGATAGAATCCGTTGTATCTGAGATGCTGATATCAATGCCTGATAATCAAAAGGGGATTCAATTGCTTGGAGTGTACAAGGATAAGGACAGTGTGGTTTATATTGATTTTAGTGGAGAAATTAAAAGAAAGGTAAACGGGACAGCAGAACAGGAGTATGCATTTTTGAAAGCCCTTTCCCAATCTATTGTTACCAACATACAAGGAATAAAGGACATCAGAATACTTATTGATTCTAAGGAGGCGGAGACTATCACAGGTCATGTCAATATATACAGGGGTTTGAAGGAGGCAGGTGTATTTTAATGAATAATCGTCCCATAGGTATTTTTGACTCTGGTGTTGGAGGACTGACTGTATTAAAAGAGATTAGGAGGCTTATGCCCACAGAGGATATAGTCTATCTTGGAGATACTGCAAGGGTGCCCTATGGTACTCGTTCTGAAGAGACCGTAAGAAGATATGCCTTTGAATGTGCTGACTTTCTCTTAGGACAGGGG
The DNA here is from genome assembly GCA_937949555.1 of uncultured bacterium. Classification (GTDB taxonomy): domain Bacteria; phylum Nitrospirota; class Thermodesulfovibrionia; order Thermodesulfovibrionales; family Dissulfurispiraceae; genus DUZI01. The sequence goes on from CALEDV010000016.1 coordinate 62,394, forward strand.
GTTAAGCTCTTGATAATTGCCTGCAATACCGCCTCTGCAATAGCCCTTGATTCCATAAAGGTTTCTGTGACTATGCCTACGGTAGGCGTAATTGAGCCGGGCGCTTTAGCAGCAGTGAAGGTGACAAAGAACAAAAGGGTAGGGGTTATAGGCACCGATGGGACGATTAGAAGCAACGCCTACAACAAGGCAATTGGTGCGTTAGAGGATTCAATAATTGTCTCTACCGCAGCCTGTCCATTGTTTGTTCCCCTTGTAGAGGAGGGATGGGCTGATACGGAGGTTGCGGAGATGACCGCAAGGATATACCTCAAAGGGCTTGTTGATAAAGGTATAGATACCCTTGTTTTAGGATGCACCCATTATCCTCTGCTCAAGGGGGTAATACAAAAGGTAGTGGGGGATAATGTCTTTCTTGTGGACTCTGCTGTAGAGACCGCAAAGGTTGTTAGAGAAATTATGCTGAGGGAGGGATTGTTGAAATCTGTGGATGAAAAGGGTAGGCTTCAAATATATGTTACCGATTCAATAAACAGGTTTATAGTAGTGGGGGAGAGATTTTTAAAGGAGGAGATTGAGGCGATAGAGCAGGTTGTTTTACATAAACATCGGAGGATACATGAGAACTGACGGAAGAAAGAATGACGAGATTAGAAAGGTAAAATTTACAAAGAAATTCATTACTACAGCAGAGGGTTCAGTATTGATTGAGATGGGCAATACCCGCGTAATATGCACAGCCTCTATTGAAGAGAAGGTGCCTCCCTTTCTTCGGGACCAAAAAAAGGGCTGGGTGACAGCTGAGTACGGTATGTTGCCACGTTCCACTCATACCAGGACTATCAGAGAATCCTCTGTAGGTAAGGTAGGAGGCAGGACACAGGAGATACAGAGACTCATAGGAAGGGCGCTCCGGGCAGTGGTTGACCAGCATGCCCTTGGAGAAAGGACCGTATGGATAGATTGTGATGTTATACAGGCTGATGGAGGAACCAGGACTGCTTCAATTACAGGTGCCTTTGTGGCATTAAATGAGGCGCTTTTCTTGGCGCTAAAAAACGGAATTATTGAAAAAAACCCTATAAAGGAGTATCTCGCTGCTGTTAGTGTGGGCATTGTAAATGGAGAGCCCATGCTTGACCTGTGCTATTCCGAGGATTCAAATGCCCAAGTGGATATGAATGTTGTTATGACCTCAAGCGGCAAGATAGTGGAGATTCAGGGCACTGCGGAGTCGGAACCCTTTTCAAGGGAATCTCTCAATACCCTTTTGGGCTATGCAGAAAAAGGCATAGGGGAGATTATAAAAGTCCAAAAAGAGATAATAAAGGCAAATGTGTTAAAATATTAGAAAATTAAACCAATGAGGTATGTACATGTATAAAAGTATGGTTGTCTGGCTGCTTATTGGTCTTAGTATGGTATTGTTGTTTAATTTGTACAATGTGCCGCCCAAAACAGAGAAGGAGATAGTGTATTCAGATTTCCTTGCGAGATTGCAAGAGGATCAGATTGAAGAGGTTACCATTAAGGAGAACAACATACTTGGTAAACTCAAGGATGGCACCAAATTCAGGACCTATACCCCACAGGATATTGATTTGGTCAAGGAATTAAGGGCAAAGCAGATAAAGATCATTGCGAAACCCCCTGAACAAAATCCCTGGTATGTGAACTTTTTCTTTTCCTGGGGGCCAATTATATTCCTTGTATTGGTATGGGTGTTTTTTATGCGTCAAATGCAAATGGGTGGCAATAAGGCTATGTCCTTTGGAAGGGCAAAGGCAAAGCTCATGTCCGATAAGGCTGTAAAGGTAACCTTTGCAGATGTTGCCGGTATTGAAGAGGCTAAGGGTGAAGTGGAGGAGATAATAGACTTTCTTAAGGACCCTCAAAAATTCTCAAAACTCGGAGGCAAAATACCTAAGGGAGTGCTCTTGGTGGGACCGCCTGGCACAGGAAAGACGCTCCTTGCAAAGGCTATTGCTGGTGAGGCTGCAGTGCCCTTCTTTTCTATATCAGGGTCTGATTTTGTTGAGATGTTTGTGGGTGTTGGCGCATCCAGGGTCAGAGATCTGTTTGAACAGGCAAAAAAGAATGCCCCCTGTATTATATTTATTGATGAAATTGACGCCGTAGGCAGACATAGGGGCGCAGGACTTGGAGGTGGACACGATGAACGAGAACAGACACTCAACCAACTCCTTGTAGAAATGGATGGTTTTGAGGGCAATGAGGGGATAATAATTATTGCTGCTACTAATAGGCCCGATGTACTCGACCCGGCTTTGCTAAGACCTGGAAGGTTTGACCGTCAGATAGTAGTTCCTGTGCCTGATGTAAAGGGTAGGCTCGCTATATTAGGAGTGCATACCCAGAAGATTCCCCTCGATGAATCAGTCAATCTTGAAAAGATTGCCAGAGGCACCCCTGGGTTTTCAGGAGCGGACCTTTCAAACCTTGTTAACGAGGCTGCCCTTATAGCAGCTCGCAGATCAAAAGAGGTGGTAGATATGTCTGATTTTGAGTTTGCAAAGGACAAGGTTTTGATGGGCGTAGAAAGGCGCAGCATGGTTCTCAATGATACAGAAAGGAGAAATACTGCTTACCATGAGGCAGGTCATGCCTTAGTTGCAAAGCTAACCCCAGGTACTGATCCAATACACAAGGTAAGCATCATTCCAAGGGGAAGGGCGCTTGGTGTAACCCAGCAACTCCCTATTGATGATCGTTACACCTATACAAAGGACTTCCTTCAGAATACCCTGAGTGTGTTGATGGGAGGTAGGGCTGCTGAAGAGATCGCCTTTAATCAGATGACTACAGGTGCAGGCAATGACATTGAAAGGGCAACTGAACTTGCCCGCAAGATGGTAACAGAATGGGGAATGAGTGAGAGGCTTGGTCCTCTTGCCTTTGGTAAAAAGGACGAACAGATATTCCTGGGCAGAGAGATTGCTAAACATAAAAATTACAGTGAAAAAACCGCAGAAGAGATAGACGATGAGATAACAGGCGTTGTTAAAGGTGCTTATGAAAGGGCAAAAAAACTATTAGAGGACAATTTCCCACTTCTTGAAGCCCTTGCCAAGGCGTTGCTTGAAAGGGAGACCTTGGAGTCTCATGATATAGATGAGCTCATTGTTCAGATAAAGGGACAGCAGGTTCAGGCTGTTTAGAGCGCTTTAATTATCCTTGAGGATTTCAAGCAAGAACTACAATCTTGATCTCTCTTTAAGAACCCATATAATGGGTATTCTTAACGTCACTCCTGATTCTTTCTCCGATGGCGGCCGTTATATGGACAGAGAGACTGCCTTAAAAAGGGCGCTTGTCATGATTCAAGAGGGCGCTGATATAATTGACATTGGTGGTGAATCTACAAGACCAGGCTCTTCACCTGTGGATGTTCAAGAGGAACTACAAAGAACTATCCCTATTATTAAAGAATTAGCAAGGCTTACACCAACAGCTATATCAATTGATACCTATAAGTCTGAGGTGGCTAAGCAGGCCCTTGATGCAGGGGCCTCTATAATTAATGACATAAGTGCTTTGGGTTACGATAAGGATATGGCTAAGGTTGCGGCAGAGTATAAAGCCTCAGTAGTTTTAATGCATATCAAGGGAAGACCTAAAGACATGCAGTTAAATCCCTCTTACGAAGCCCTAATACCAGAGATAATGGATTATTTTAGGCATAGGATAAGGATCGCCTTAGATGCAGGTATTTCCGAGGATAATATAATCATTGACCCTGGCATTGGTTTTGGCAAGACCTTTGAACATAATCTCCAGGTATTAAGAGAACTAAGGTCTTTTACTGTATTTAATAAGCCCCTTTTGGTGGGAGTATCAAGGAAGGCTTTTATTGGTTACATTACTGGAGGCCTTCCTGTGGAGCAGAGGCTTGAAGGTTCTATCGCAGCCTCTGTGATAGCTATGATGAATGGGGCACATATATTAAGGGTGCATGATGTTAAGGAAACTGTAAGGGCTGCTAAGGTGGCTGATGCTGTTGTGCGAGGTTTTTCTACTGACAAGAAATGAATCTATACATAAATATCTATGCCCCCAGCGGTGTTGCTTTGAGGCGCAGCCTTTGAAATGTTTTCAAGGAGTTGAGCCATCTGTTTATCGGCCTCTAAGAGGTTTTTCATAACTGCTGTGCTGATGTTAATCTGTGTCAATGCCTGTTGTACAGCAACCCCAGCGCCTATCATCCCTATCTCTGACATTTTGATTTTTCCTCCCTTTGGGTTATATTAAATTATCGTTTGGATAGGTCATAACTTTAACTGATAAAAAATGAAAATACTAATACTTTTTATCTCAATCCTCTTATCCCCTAATCCTGTCTATGCCCTTGTTCCTCATGATTACCCTGCTATTTATACAAACATTGTGGGCAGAGTATTTTTTCTTGTCTCTTGTATTGTGGTTATCGTCTATCTTAGAAAAAACAAACTTCATATACAAACAGGCTGGAAACATATTTACTACTCTCTAATATTCATTAATTTATGGAATATAGATATGATGTTAGCAAGAAGTTCCGAGTTATGGATTGTGGGGGAAATACACGGCTTGAAGTATCTTCAACAGCAGGTATATCTGTCGAGGGTGCAGGATTATCTCCTGTATCTTGCCAACTTTGACTACGCCATCTTAAACATTGCGATGCTGCTTTTTTACATTGGTTTGAGACGACTACATATTGAGAGAGAAAAAGAGATCTCTGTTTCATCCATAATGTTGCCCTATTTTCCGATTATCATCTTTGATATCTTGGGTTCTTTGTTGTTTCTTACACTAAGCTTTATGTGCCTACATAAGAGCATTCAGTTACTAAGAAGGGACAGGGATAACATAATCTGGAACTATATGGTATGGCTGACAGGTTCATATACCCTATATGCCCTTTCAAGGACTATTGGATATATATTGCGTCATCTGTTTCTTGCCTTTGAAATGTATGATATTATGCTGTATATTGAGCCCTATTCTGGCAGCGTAAACACCCTTACTTTTATATGGCTTGGCACTGTAAGCCTCTTCTTTATAAGGATGTATCCAATATATCTGAAGGTCTCAGAGGACAAAAAGAAGATTGAGGAGATTAACGCAGATATTATCGGATTAAATAAGGAAATAGAAGATCTTGTGGCAGAGAGAACCATGGCAATACTTGGGCTCTCTGTGGCTGATAAGGTCAGAAACCCCGTGGCTATTATTGGCTGTATATGCAAGAGGATGTTGAATAAGGAGAAACTCACGGAAAAGATGGAAGAGGATCTCAAGGATGTGATTGAGGAATGTAAGAAATTAGAGACTATTGTGGGTGATTTTGAGGGAATTTTAAAAAGCAGACAAAGGATGTTCAGTTATATTGATCTAAATACAATAGTAAAGGACATTACTCTATTGATGAGAGAGGATATAATGAAAAAAGGGATTAAGATAAACCTCAGTCTTTCAGATAAACCTGTAAACATAAATGCCCAGAAGAACCTTATAAGGGCAGGGCTTTTTCATTTGCTGAAGAATGCCATGGACGCTACCCCTGTAGGCGGAAGCATAGAGATTGTAACAAAAACGGTGCAGGACAATGTGGTTGTTGAAATAACCGATACAGGTTCTGGAATAGCCCAGGAGAATTTAGGCAGGATATTTGATCCGTTCTTTAGTACCCATAGGAATAGAATTGGCATGGGTTTGCCATTGGTCAAACAAATAGTGGCAGAACACCTTGGGGAGATAAGGGTCAAAAGTGAGGTAGGCAAAGGCACGACCTTTGAAATGGTGTTCCCTGTGAAATGGTGTGTTATAGCAGAAAATGTAAGAAGGGGAGTAAGTAATGGAATCAAAGAGTGATTTTATCAAGAGAAAACTTAAGGAGTTTTATAATGGTTCAGTGCCAAGTTATATTATTGACGCCGGGAAGACCCATCTTACTATAAGGGTAAAGGAAGGTCTCTTTGCAGAAAGGGACTATGTGGTTACAATATGTTCAGTGCAGGAGTACTTTAGTTTCGAATCTGAGGAAAAGGCAGAGGAGGAGTTGGCGGGCATTAAGGGTGACCCTCAGTTTATATACAACCTCGCAATGGAGTGTTTTAGATGGTTTAGATTTATAAGCCCTGAGGAGTACAGGTAGGATTTTCTAAGTCTCTTATCAGGGTAACCCTAAGCCGTCAATCTTAAAGCCGCAATATAAGCATTTCCCTTCTTTAATATGTATATTGCCAAGCCTGAATCCAAATCTTTCTATTAGGAGTTTATGACAGGCAGGACAGTAGGTGTGTGCACCTCCATCTACAATTACATTGCCTGTGTAAACATACTTGAGTCCAGACCTTATTCCTATATCTCTTGCCCTATTAAGGGCGCTCACAGGAGTTGGCTGTTTATCGATCAATTTATAGGTAGGATGGAATGCTGTTATATGCCATGGAATTGAAGCATCCACAGACTTTATAAACTCTGCAGCCCAGCAGATAAATTCATCGTCATCATTAAGGGAGGGTATAAGAAGTGTTGTAATTTCTACCCATACACCAGATTCCTTCATCCTCTTTATTGTGTCAAGTACAGGCTGAAGCCTTGCACCGCATACAGATTTATAGAAGTTGTCATTGCCCTTTAAGTCTATATTGTTTGCATCTAAAAAGGGGGTAATCTCTGCTGTAGCCTTCTCAGAGGTGTATCCATTGCTGACAAAGACATTCTTAATGCCCTTTGCCTTTGCTTTTCTGGCAATGTCCATAACATATTCAAAATAAACGGTAGGTTCGGTGTATGTATAGGATATGCTCTTGCACCCACGATTGAGCGCCTCTTCTACAACCTTTTCAGGCGGGTAGATCGATGAGGGCCAGTCAGAGTCTTTGTCAACTTGTGATATGGAATAGTTTTGACAGTGTTTGCATCGGAAATTGCAGCCCTTCGAAGCGATAGATAGAGATGAACTGCCTGGGAAAAAGTGATAGAGTGGTTTTTTCTCAATGGGATCAATATTGAGGGCAGCTAATTTCCCATAATTAAGACTATAAAGGGTGCCGCCCCGGTTTGCCCTGACTCCGCAGAGCCCTGTTTTGCCGGGGCTTATAAGGCAGAAATGACTGCATAAAAAACATTTTACCCTTCCATCCTGAAGGCTTTCAAAAAAAGACGCCTGCTTCAATTACTCTGCCCTTTGTTTTCTTGAACTTGGCTTTTTCTCAGTCTTCTTTGATTCAGTGTTTGCCTTTTTTGTAGCTTTTTTGTCAGTTTCGAGCTGCTTCTTTTTATAGGGACCCCTCTTTTTCTTTTCTGCTGGTTTTTCTTCAGTAGCGCCTGTTGATATTGGTTGATCTGATATTGGTTGATCTGATATTGACTGATCTGATATTGGCGCTACAGTGGTGACTGAATAGGCAATGCTTTCTATTGATGAATCGTCTCTTTGTCTTAATGATGCATAGACAATCTGTTCAGCTTCGAGCCAATTTTCCATATCATTACCCGCAGGCATTCCCTTTTTTAGCCATATCTCATAGGCAACCTTTGATATCTCATCATAAAGATTCATAATATTTTTCACCTCCTTAAAAGAAAATTAAATACATAATTATACTTTCTATTGGTTTATATTGCAAATTTATTCTCTTTCCTTAAATTGCCGATAGGAGTAAGGGGGTGTGATGAAAAGGCTTTATTGCCACACCCTTTTACAGGGCCGTTGTACTTTTACAAATAATGCTATTTAAATCACCTCTTGGTGACTGAATGACCTATGGCCCTTTTTAATAAACCCTGTGGCAGTATAAAGGCTTTCAGGCATGCCCTTTTACTCCTTACAGGTTTCTATCGGGCAATTTGGGGTCTTTTGTAATGTTGTCTATCATAGTGCATCCTTAGATTGAAACCCTTAACCCATGACATCAGAAAGTGTTTTTGACTATAATTAAGGCAAATGGACAATTCTTCAAGAATAGATCCCTATATTCCTATTTCCACTGACTCCGTTAACTTTACTCTGTCTGGCAATGTTGTTGATATTATCAATCGTAAGATATTTAAGGGGGAGATCTCCTTCAAAGGGGGTATTATTGAATCTATTAGCGAGAAAGAATTAGTTCCAGATATTTACATAATACCAGCCTTTGTGGACGCCCATGTTCATATTGAAAGCTCTATGCTTACGCCCTCTGAGTTTGCCCGTCTTGCGATGAACCATGGAGTAATAGCCTCTGTGTCAGATCCCCATGAGATAGCAAATGTTATGGGTATTGATGGTGTGAGATATATGATGGAGCAGGCAGAGGGGTGCCCCTTTAGGTTTTATTTTGGCGCTCCTTCCTGTGTGCCTGCCACAAAGCTCGAGAGCTCTGGAGCGGAGATCTCTACTCAGGATATAGAATATCTTATGGGTTTAGAAGAAATACACTATCTCAGTGAGATGATGAACTATCCAGGTGTTATAAAGGGTGACGGTGAGGTTTTAGCAAAGATTGCATCTGCGAGGAAACATGGCAAGCCTGTTGATGGACATGCACCTGGTTTGACCGGTTATGATTTAGGCAGGTATATACAGGCAGGCATAAGCACTGACCATGAAACTACGATGTATAGCGAGGGGAAGGAAAAACTTCAAGGGGGCATGAAGCTTTTAATTCGTGAGGGGTCTGCTGCAAAGAACTTGGAGGAGTTAGGGCCTCTTGTTGGGGAGTTTCCTGATGCTTGTATGCTATGCAGCGATGATAAACACCCTGATGATCTCCTTCGTGGATATATTAACACAATGGTCAAAGCACTGCTTCTGAAAGGGTTTAACTTGTTTGAGGTGCTTCGATGTGCATCCTTTAATGCGGCACAGCACTATAAGATTGATATGGGATTTCTTCAACCAGGAGATAGGGCTGATTTTATAGTCTTAGACAATCTTAGCGATTTCAATATCCTTTCTGTATTCATAGAAGGCAGGGTTGTTTGTGTTAAAGGTGAATGTATGATAGATGGTCAAGGGGTGGATATTGTCAATAAGTTTAATGCGGTCAAGAGATCTCCCGATGATTTTGTAATCAAGGCAGAGAAGGGACTGATAAGGGTAATAGAGGTTTATGATGGACAGATAATAACAGGTCAAAGCATCAAGGAGGCCAAGATCGTTGATGGAAGGGTTGTATCTGATACCGATAGGGATATACTCAAGATTGTTGTAGTAAATCGTTATATTGATGCCCCTGCAGCTTTGGGTTTTGTCAAAAATTTTGGTCTTAAAAGGGGCGCCATAGCCTCTTCGGTAGCCCATGATTCTCATAACCTAGTGGCAGTAGGTGTAGAGGACCTGGATATTGCTAAGGCAATTAATCAGGTTATAATCCATAAGGGAGGATTAGCCTTGTGTGATGGAGACTGGGTAGATATACTTCCTCTGCCTATTGCTGGATTGATGTCTAATAAAGGAGGGGCATATACAGCCGAGGCTTATTCAAGGCTTGACAGAGGCGCAAAACAATTAGGGTCAACCCTTACAGCGCCCTTTATGACCCTTTCCTTTATGTCTCTGCTTGTAATACCTGAGCTAAAGATTGGCGATAAGGGATTGTTCAATGGATTGTCCTTTGATTATGTGCCCCTTTATGTTTTAAAGGACGATTGACAACTTAGAAAAATTTAAGAGACAGAGGTCTTTCCAGATCCGTTGTATTGCGCCTTTGACATGCCTTGACATGCGCCATCCCAAAATTGCCCTTAGGAATTTATAACAAAGGGGAGTATGCCTCAAGGCCTTTATACTGCCACAGGATTATCTAAAAAGGGCCGTTGCCCTTGGGTGAATGCCTTTGCATTGTCTTTAGGGTGTAAGAGGTCTTTCAAAGTGGTGTCGCAATAAAGCCTTTTGGGCATACCCCCCCTTTTTTTATCGGCAATTTTGGGGCCATTGACAATATTGAGTTTTAAGCATTAATATTCTAATTCAAAAACCCTGGGGGAGGCTGAGCGCCTGAGAGTTTCCTTTTTATAGGGAAGACCCCTTGAACCTGATGCGGATAATGCCGTCGTAGGAAAGGGGATTATCTGAAACATTATAACCCCCTGTCACCGATGATCAGGGGGTTTTTGTTGTGGAGGTATTCTAATGAATATAAAGTTAAATGGCTCTGATTACATAACCTCTGCGGTTACTATATCTGAATTATTGACAGAACTAAATATTCAGGCTGATAGGGTAGCGGTAGAGAAAAATCTCAGCATAGTCAAAAGAACAGATATTGATAAGACAACCCTTGAGAATGGGGATACTATAGAGATAGTAATGTTTGTAGGAGGTGGATAAAAATGGAAGACAAATTAATCATCAGGGGTATAGAGTTTAAATCAAGGCTCTGGGTTGGTACCGGCAAATACAAGGATTTTGAGGAGACTGCAAGGGCGATTGATGCCTCAGGAGCTGATGTGGTAACCGTTGCAGTAAGGAGGGTAAATATAACCGATAGAAATTCGCCTAATCTATTGGATTATATAGACCCCAAAAAACATAAAATATTACCAAACACCGCAGGATGCTACAGTGTAGAGGATGCCCTCAGATATTCAAGGCTTGCCCGTGAGGCAGGGGTCTCTGATCTGGTCAAGCTTGAGGTAATTGGTGATGAGAGGACCTTGTTCCCTGATGTTATAGGGCTTCTTAAGGCAACGGAAATCCTTGCTAAAGAGGGCTTTGTTGTTTTCCCTTATACCAATGATGATCCTATAATGGCGAGGAGGCTTGAAGATGCTGGAGCTGCAGCCGTGATGCCTTTGGGAGCTCCTATTGGTTCAGGACTTGGGATACGGAATCCTTACAACATCAAGATTATTCTTGAATTTGCAAAGGTTCCTGTTATCGTCGATGCAGGGGTTGGTACAGCCTCAGATGCCACTGTAGCAATGGAATTGGGTTGTGATGCGGTCCTGATAAACACTGCCATTGCCGGTGCACAGGACCCTATCTCTATGGCAGAGGCAATGAAGTATGCCACCCTTGCGGGAAGGCTTGCTTACAGGGCAGGGAGGATTGGCAAAAAGCTATACGCCACTGCGAGCAGTCCCTATGACGGAATGCTTACATAACGAATACATCGGTGATTTATTTAATATCCGATAGAACCTTATTCTCCTCCCTTGAGGAGCTTTGTAAGGGGATTGAGAGCGCCCTTAAGGCCGGAATAAAGATGGTGCAGCTAAGGGAAAAGGGTCTTAAGGATAGGCAATTACTTTCCCTTGCTTATAGGATGAGAAGGCTAACGGAGGCTTATAAGGCTGAGCTTTATATTAATGACAGGGCTGATATAGCCCTGATGGTCAATGCAGAAGGGGTTCATTTAGGGCAATCCTCTATGTCTCCTGAGGTAGTTAGAGGTATTATAAAGAAGGATATGAAAATAGGGGTATCTACTCACAGCATTGATGAGGCATTAACTGCCTTTAGTAAAGGCGCTGACTTTATAACCTTTGGGCCTGTTTTTCATACACCCTCTAAGGCTGCCTATGGGGAGCCTGTAGGGCTTGATAGTCTTACCAGTGTAGTTGAAAGACTCCCCTTGCCTGTATATGCAATAGGCGGTATTAAGACAACAAATTTACTGGAGACGATTAAGAGAGGAGCAAAGGGGATTGCCCTTATAAGCGGGATACTTTCTGCTCCTGATATATACAAGGAATCACTAAAATACATAGGGCTTTTAGGAGACACAAGATGAGACAAATAGAGGCTGCCCGTAAGGGAATAATTACTCAGGAGATGAAGGTTGTGGCAAGGGCTGAAGGGCTCAATCCAGAAGGGCTTGCTATAGCTATTGCTGAAGGTACTGCTGTGATTTCTATGAACACAAAAAAGGGCAGACATCCCTTGGGTATAGGCAAGGGAATGAGGACGAAGATTAATGCAAATATTGGCACCTCAAAGGACAGCATATCCTATGATGAGGAGATTCTTAAGCTTGAAACCCTTATTAAATATGGTTCTGATGCGGTTATGGATTTATCCACTGGTGGCAATCTGCGGGATTTCAGGAGGATGCTCATTGAAAGGAGTCCTGTGGCAGTGGGTACTGTTCCTATATATGATGCGGTGGTCAGATCTGTAGATAGACATGGCAGTATTGCAGGCATGACAGTGGATGAACTTTTTCAGGCAATAGAGGATCATGCAGAGGATGGAGTGGATTTTATCACCGTCCATTGTGGAGTTACTATGGGGGCTATTGAGAGATTAAAAAAGGACCGTCGCGTCCTTGATGTGGTGAGTAGGGGCGGCGCTTTTTTGCTTGAGTGGATTATATATAATGACTCAGAAAACCCCTTGTACGAACACTATGACAGGCTGCTTGAGATTGCCTCCAAATATGATATCACCTTGAGTCTTGGGGATGGTTTTAGACCTGGATGTATCGCCGATGCTACTGACAGGAGTCAGATTGAAGAGATGCTGATCCTTGGGGAGTTGAGAGATAGGGCATTGGAAGCGGGGGTGCAGAGCATCATTGAAGGGCCTGGTCATGTGCCTCTAAATCAAGTCGAGTTAAACATAAAGATACAGAAGGAGATATGCAAGGGTGCACCTTTTTATGTGTTAGGTCCCCTTGTTACAGACTGTGCAATGGGGTATGACCATATTGCTACTGCCATAGGAGGTGCGGTGGCAGGGATGGCAGGTGCTGATTTCTTGTGTTATGTGACCCCTGCTGAACATATAAGACT
>CALEDV010000017.1 GCA_937949555.1 uncultured bacterium
GTATGTCGCTTACAATCACAGGCTTACCGCAGGCAGCAGCCTCAATGATGCTCACTGGCGCAGACTCATGCCGTGAGGGCAATACAAAAAGCCGTGCCCCCGACAAGAGCCTGACCTTTTCATCACCACTGACAAAACCAGCATAGTGTATCCTCTGTTTGACCCCTTCAGCAAGCCCTGACAGTAACTGACCGATGGGGTTAAACTCATACCCTGCAAGGATAAGCCGCAGGTCCTTGTATTCCTTATAAATGTCCTCAAAGGCCCTTATCAGTATGTCAAGCCCCTTGGTATAGATGTCTATCCTGCTAAAAAAAAGTATGTAGTCCCCCTCTGAGGGCTCAATCTCTAAGAGGGCACTGTCTATACCATTAGGTATCACAGGAGAGGTCATTCCTCTGCCTGAGCACCTTGAAAGCACCTTTTGCCTCGTAACCTCTGAGACAAAGATAAAATGCCTGTAGATATGTGGGTAATACCTCTCCACCAAATACATAGGTATACCATAGAGTGGATTAAACTTGCTGAGTGCATGGATAGCCATGATGCCCTGCACCTGCAGTATTACAGGCCTATCGGTCAGTAACCTTGTAAAAAAGGGGGTAGCTGGCAAGAAGTTTTCTATTATTACATCGTAAGTATGGCTGTATCGCTTGACATAGTCCCAGACCTTGAGGGTATATGCCATTACACTTACAGTGAGGTTATTGCTTTTTGTACCCACAAATACATGCCTGAGCCCCTCTATCTCACCGTCCCTTGCCCCTGGATAACGCATACAAAGGAGCGTGATCTCATGCCTGTCCTTGAGCCTCTTGTAGATCTCATAGGCCCTCACACCCGCCCCTCCAAAACCAAAGGGGCTACCATAGCTCTCATATATAAGTTGGAGTATCTTCACCTAAGACCTCAGCCTTGTCTTTTCTCGCTGCCAATAATATGCCTATCCATAATGCCGACAGAAATATGCCGAAAAGGCCTTTAATGCTAAACCCATTGTAAGACCTTTTGAGCTCTTCAAATAATTAATCCTCATGTCTTGACCCTTTGGTGACTTAAGACCTGGGGGTATTTTTGTAGCAGTATAAGGGCTCTGAGTGATGCCCTTTTATAACAATCTTGGGGTGTCTAATGACCCTTGCAAGTTAACACCTTCTAAGTTCCCATTGCCACACCGTCTCTACAATAAGCCTAAGGTCCTTAAATTTCGGTGTCCAGTTGAGCACTGATTTAATCTTTGTATTGTCTGCAATCACTATGGGGACATCTCCTGATCTCCTGCTGGCCAACTCCACCTTGAAGTCTACACCTGTGACCTCTTTTACGATGTCTATTACCTCTTTTACTGAAAACCCTATCCCATAGCCACAATTAAAAACATCGCTCCTGCCTCCATCCTGTAGATACTCTAAGGCAAGGTAATGCGCCATAGCAATGTCATCGACATGTACAAAGTCCCTTATGCACGTGCCGTCTACTGTGGGATAATCAGTGCCAAAGACCTGAAGCCTATCCTGTTCGCCCTTGGCTGCCTTCAGCGCCATTTTCATAAGATGAGTTGACTCATTATTGTACTGTCCTAATCTCATATCCCTACTGGCACCTGCCACATTGAAATATCTAAGAGAGACATACCTAAAGGCCGGGTCCGATGTAGCAAGCTCCCTAAGCATTATCTCCACAGTTGCCTTAGAACTCCCATAGGGTGATAGGGGTTGCATCGGTGCATCTTCCATGATTGGGACACTTACTGGGTTTCCATACACTGCGGCAGTAGAGGAGAAGATCAGGTTTTTTACATTATTGTCAGCCATTGCCTCAAGGAGGTTTATGGTATTGATGACATTGTTTCTATAGTATTGCAGTGGTTTTGTTAGGCTCTCATCTACCCTCACTGAGGCAGCAAGGTGCATCACTGCATCAGGCTTAAATCTATTGATTATCATGCCTATCGCATCCTTGTCAGACAAGTCAGCCACAACAAGATCGCCAAACAGCACGGCCTCTCTGTAGCCCGTAGATAAATTATCAATGATCAATATGTTGTAGCCTGACTCACCTAAGACCTTAACCACATGGCTACCCACATAACCAGCCCCACCTGTTATCAACACTTTCACTGGCTACCCCTATGGCGTTTTATGACTTTCAATAGAAAGTCCTCATACTTCAGTGCAATATCTTCCCAGGCAAAGGACTTGACCCAACTCCTGCCTTTGTCTCCCATTACCTGACGATTGTTGCTTGACAACACTTGTTTCATCTTCATGAAGAGGTCCTCTGGGTCTTCAGACTCAAAAGACACCCCTGCACCAGCTTCTACTACATATTGCAGCTCAGGGATGTTGCTCACTATCAGAGGCTTGGCAGATGCCATGGCCTCAAGGGCCACAATGCCCTGGGTCTCATGCCTTGATGGGACCACTACCATCATAGCATCCCTTAAGAGCTCAACCTTTTCCTTACCGCCTACCCACCCAGTCATCTTTATGTTATTCCTCACCCCTTCTGGTAATGAATCAATAAGCCTCATAACTGGACCACTGTCCCTGAAGTCTCCAGCTATGACTAAGGGCAATCTATCAATTTCCTTGCACAGCTTGCTGTAGGCTTGAAGCAACAAGTCAATGCCCTTGTTGTATAGATCCAATCTGCCAAGATAAAGGATATAGTCACCGCTGACTATTGGTAGGGTCAACAGTTCACCAGCTATCCCATTGGGTATTACCCGAACTAAGGCACCCTTTTTAAGGCTATAGCGTTTGAGTGTTGTATCAGATACAGATATCACTGCCTTATACATCCTTGGAAACAACCTCTCAAACCAGGCTAATACCATTGCCTTAGGGAATAGATATTTTTTAAAGTACTTGCTGCCTGTGTAGCCTTGTATTTGCAATACCAAGGGCCTTTTTTTATAAAAAAAGAGCAGTGTAGGGATAGCTGGAGAGAACTCTTCGACAATTATATCGTATTGCTCACCCCATCGATGGACAAAGCGTGCTGCCTCAAGGCTGTAAGATATAAGAGAACGGGTAAAACTCCTCCCCTCAGATCCCACAAAGATGTGCCTTAGTCCTTCAATCTCACTGTCCATGGCACCTGGATATCTCTTGCACAAAAGGGTAACATCCATGCGTCCCTTTAGTCTACTGTATATCTCGTAGGCCCTCACTCCTACGCCACCTAAGCCAAAGTAATCGCCCTTGCTTTCATACAATAGATGAAGAACCCTCATCACCCTTTCCTGCATGCCTCCTCACAGATCTCTTGTATCTCTGAGGCAGCCCTGTCCCAGGAAAACCTCTTTACATTCTCCAACCCCTTATCGACCATCTCACTGCGCAATGCCTTATCTGACAAGACCCTTAGGAGTATCTCCGCTAATTCGTCATCTCTATAAGGATTAAAATAGATGGCTGCATCGCCACCCACCTCAGGAAGTGACCCTCCCCTTGAGGATATTACTGGCACTCCACAGGCCATAGCCTCAAGTAACGTGATCCCAAAGCCTTCAAAAAAAGAGGGGTGGACATACACATCAGCACAGGAGTAATAAAGGGGCAGTAAGTCGAGGTCCACATAATCAAGATATCGAATACGGTCATCAGTCACCAGGCCCCTTTGTGCCAATGCCTTTTTGCCTATTACAACCAGCATATGGGGGATCCTGTCCTTTATCCTCAAAAAGGCGCTCACAAGGGTCTTGACATTCTTATATTCAAACAGGCTCCCTACAAAGAGGATGTAGGGCCTGTCAATGGATAATTCGCTCTCACAAAGCCCCCTTTCGACTATCCCATAGGTATAAAGCCCTTCATTATAGCCATTGTATACCACCCTTATCTTCTTGTCATCTAAAGTACAGACCCTCAATAGTTCTCTTTTTACAAACTCTGAGGGCACTATTATCCTCTTTGACATATAGGACAATGCCTTGAGAGAACATCTAAAATACTGCGCTGATAATCCGAACTGCTCTGGAAAGTATAGGGGATGTAAGTCATGGAGGCTTACAACCAAGACTCCTGAAATCGGGACAAAGGGGAATTCTAAGATAGGACAGTACAAGACATCAATGCCCTCTCTCCTTATCAACAGAGGCAAAAGGGAGTTGATATAGAAAAAACGCCTTAGATTGTTTATAAATCGCTCAGAACCTTCCATGGACAAGGGCGTTTTTACAGTCTTACAGTTACCAACACTTTGGGAACTAAAGACCACCACATCATCACCCAAGTCACAGAGCCTCCTTGCTATATCTGTTGTGAAGTTTCCTATGCCTGTTGGCCTGCTGTTTAAGAAGGTAGCATTGATACCTATACGCATTACAATGGTGCCTTGCTATTTAACTACCGGTGCCCTGGTGGCATTCACCCTATACCACCACATCCCAGCCCACTATCTGACGCTTGACCCTCGAAAACTCTATACCTATCTGTATAACCTCAGTCTTGCTATCCCTGTATTTAGAAGCATAGCCCTTTGAGATTAGCTGCTTGATCGCCTCCCCTGTGGCCTCTTCTCCCTCAATTACCTTGAACTCAAAGAGATACACCCTATTGCCATATCTTATGGCTAAATCACATTGCCCATGACTCGTCACATCCTCTGGTGTGATGTCCAATCCCAAGGCCGCTAGAAGATAAAGCCCCTTGAAGAGTTCTCTGTTGCCAGAAAAGGCCTCTGCAAGGGTGTCTAAGAACAGGGACTTGCCAAACCTGCGGGGCCTTGAGAGGAAGTAATACTTTCCCCCTTCGGCAAGCCTCTTAATTATAGGGGTCTTTTCCACATAGTAATAACCCCCTTGGCTTATTTCCTTGAAGGTCTGTATGCCTATGGGGAGTCTTCTACGATTCAATAGATATACCTCGTCTGGGTAGTTTTGCTTAATTATACATTACTGTAAAAATATAAGGACAGCCCAGACAGGTCTTCTCTAAGTGAGTTCCTCAGCAACATCATTACAAATTATTTTATTAGGATTGGCACATAGTGTCTCCATTTTGATTCAATATCACAAATTAGTCTAAATATTATGAGTCCCAAAATCGCCCATAGAAACCTGTAGGAGCAAGAGGGCATGCCTGAAAGCCTTTATACTGCCACAGGGTTTATTTAAAAATAGCCATAGCTCATTCAGTCCCCAAGAGGTGATTAGTTTGGCATTGTCTGTGAAGGTCCAGAGGTCTCGTAAAAAGGTGTGGCAATAAGGCCTTTTCAGCACACTTTCTAACTCCTATCGGCAATTTAAGGTAGGGTTGTTTGAGATCAAAGATATTGTCAAGCATAGAATGAAATGGAGCCCTTTGTACATCTATTGAATTTTTTCAAAACCTGACACAGTTTAATCTGTTCTTAATCATTTCTTAATAATTCTGTAACAAACAGTCTGTTATTCTTACTATCTGTGTAGGAAAAAGATAAACAAATAATATTTTATATACCTTGCTTAACCAGCCATATACTCAATTCAATTCTATGGTAGTAGTGAAACATGCAAAGGCAACAAGGAGGTGAGAGACAAAGAGACATTGTAATTAGTGAGTATGTAATGGATCTTGTAAAAATCTAAAAATCAAAATTAAGGAGGAAGGGATGTTGAAAAGATTACTATCAGTAGTTTTAGTAATTGTGGTGGCAATGACTTTTGCAAAGGCAGTTTCAGCAGCAGAAAAGATCGTAAAGATCGACGGTTCAAGCACCGTTTATCCAGTTACTGAGGCAGTGGCTGAGGAGTTTCAAAAGGCCAAAAAGGGCGCTATTAAGGTTACTGTGGGTATCTCAGGTACAGGCGGGGGTTTTAAAAAGTTCTGCCGTGGTGAGACTGACATCTCCGATGCATCAAGGCCTATTTTAGAGAAAGAGATGCAGCTTTGCAAGGAAAATGGTATTCAGTACATTGAATTACCAGTGGCTTATGACGGCCTTGCCGTAATGGTCAACCCAAAGAACAACTGGGTTACCTCAATGACGGTTGCTGAGCTTAAGATGCTGTGGGAGCCTGCTGCCCAGGGCAAAATCACAAAGTGGAACCAGATAAGAAAAGAATGGCCTGATAAAAAGATAAACCTCTATGGAGCAGGCGCTGACTCAGGGACCTTTGATTACTTCACTGAGGCCATTACTGGCAAGTCAAAGTCAAGCCGCGGTGATTTTACTGCAAGTGAAGATGACAATGTATTGGTTCAGGGTATTGCTGGTGACTTATATAGCCTCGGGTTCTTTGGTCTTGCCTATTACGAAGAAAATCATGACAAGCTAAAACTCGTAGCCATTGACAATGGTAAGGGCCCTGTCATTCCCTCTGAAAAGACCGTTAAAGACGGCACTTATCAGCCGCTTTCAAGGCCTATCTTTATTTATGTAAACGCAAAGTCGGCAGAAAAGCCAGAGGTCAAGGAGTTTGTAGAATTTTACATGAAAAACGCTGCTAAGCTTGTAAGGCAGGTAAAGTACATAGCCCTACCAGATGCCATCTACAAAAAGGGTCTTGATAGGTTCCAAAAGAAAGAAATAGGCACTGTATTTGGTGGAGATGCCAAGATCGGTGCTACTATAGACGACCTCTTTAAGACAAAACCAAAGATATAGCAATAAAAACCCACATGCGTTGTGTATCTACAGCACAACGCATGTGGTAACGGTTTTGTAACTGTATTGCAATATTAATTTAACAATCCATGTTTATTATAACTGTCTAAAAAACAATAAGGGTTATGGTTATAACAGCCTTTGCCTTAAAAAATCTAAAAAGGTATATACGCCCTATAAATGGACGAACTAATACAAGAGGAAGCCGTAAGGGACATCCTTTGTTCTTTGGGTTGGGGTATAAAGGACAAGAGGCCCTCAATACCTCAGTATTACCAGAGAGACAGGATGTGAAGGTAACAAACATAGCATTACTTAAAGGGAAACCAATTTAATTTTTGTAAAAAATCTGCTCCACTGCTCGTATTAAGGTTTTGCTATGAGGCCTTTTTTCAGCAATGCCTCACTGTCCCTTTAGGCAATTTTGGCAATTCAGGATATCGTAGATATGTATTTTTTTTGATTAGCAAACAACTTTTTAAAATATAGAGGTATCTTAGGTGAAAAAGAAGATATTTAGTAAAAGGTACATTATCGAGACTATGATTGAAGGCAGCCTGATGTTGTCGGCTGTATTTTCCATTTTTATTACCCTAGGGATTATCTTCGTTTTGTGTTATGAATCCCTTGAATTCTTTAAAGAGATCCCAATAAAGGACTTTTTAACGGGCACAGTATGGACGCCCTTATTTGCAAATCCACAGTTTGGCATACTGCCTCTTGTGGCTGGCACCCTACTTACTACGGCTGTTGCCGTTAGTGTAGCCTTGCCGATTGGATTAATAACAGCTATATATCTTAGTGAGTATGCCCCTCATAAGTTCCGAGAGACCGTAAAACCTATATTAGAACTCCTTGAGGCAGTTCCTACGGTTGTTTATGGGTATTTTGCCCTATTATTCTTGACGCCCCTACTTCAAAAGGTCTTTGAAAATCTCTCAGGATTTAATGCCTTAAGCCCAGGTCTGATAATGGGTATAATGATAGTACCCTATGTAGGCTCGGTAAGTGAAGACGCCTTAAAGGCTGTTCCAATGCATATACGAGAGGGTTCATACGCCATGGGTGCCACAAAGCTGCAAACAGCCTTTAAGGTATTGATACCCTCAGCCTTTTCAGGTATAGCAGCAGCATTCATTATGGGTATCTCAAGGGCCATAGGTGAGACCATGATCGTAGCAATAGCCGCCGGCATGATGCCTAATTTTACTGCCAATCCTATGGAACCCATTCAGACATTGACCTCATATATTGTACAAGTAAGCCTTGGAGACCTACCACACGGAACTATTGAGTACAAGACCATATTTGCCGCTGGTATAGTGCTTTTTATAATGACCCTTTCTTTTAATATCATAGGGTTTTGGCTCAAAAAAAGGATTAGGGAGGCATATTAAAATCAATGAAAGAAACCCTTCAGGAACTCAAAAAAAAGATAGCAAAACGCAAGTTTTATAACAAGATTTTTGCCTTTATCGGTTTTATATCTACAACAGTTGGCATAATTTTACTTGCCGTATTATTCATTGATCTTGCCATTGATGGTGCACAAAGGATCAGTTATAAATTCTTTACCTCCTTTCCTTCCCGTTTCCCAGAAGAGGCAGGGATACTATCTGCATGGGTAGGCACATGTCTTGTGATGATTGTAACTGCTGCTGCTGCTGTACCCCTCGGTGTGGGGGCAGGGATATACCTTGAGGAATACGCTAAAAAGAACTGGTTTACAAACCTCATAGAGATAAACATAAACAACCTTGCAGGGGTGCCTTCAATAATCTATGGACTCTTGGCCCTCGGGCTCTTTGTGTATTTCTTTAATTTTGGCGAGAGCGTGCTAACAGGAGGTCTTGCACTGGCGCTTTTGATCCTGCCCATCGTCATTATGGCAACAAGGGAGGCCATCAGGGCAATCCCTAATTCCATGCGGGAGGCTGCATATGCCTTAGGGGCTACAAAATGGCAGACTGTTAAAGACCACATTATACCTTATTCAATAGGCGGTATACTTACTGGGATAATTATAGGCATGTCAAGGGCTATTGGCGAGACCGCACCTATCATTACAGTAGGCGCCCTCACATTTATCGCATTCTTGCCACCCTCTCCCATTGAACCAGAGTTTCCATTTTTAAATTTTAAATGGCTTATGGCGCCCTTTACAGTGATGCCTATACAAATGTTTAACTGGGTATCAAGACCCCAGCAGGCCTTTCATCTAAATGCCGCTGCAGCAGGCATAGTGCTTCTGGTTATGACCCTTTTAATGAATGCATTAGCAATATACATAAGATATAAATTTAGAAAAAAAATAAAGTGGTAGAGGTAAAAATGTCAACAAAGACAAAACAATTCAATGAGATTATCAAGGCAGAGGCTAAAAATCTAAACTTTTATTACGGTGACTTTCATGCCCTAAAGGGTTTAGACTTCAAAGTATCAGAAAAAAAAGTGACTGCCCTTATAGGGCCCTCTGGATGTGGTAAGACCACCTTTCTGAGGTGTTTTAATCGTATGCATGACCTTTATCCGAACAACAGATATGAGGGCGAGATACTGATGTATCCTGATGAGATAAACATAGTCGGTGATAACATAGACCCTATAGAGGTTAGGATGCGTATCAGTATGGTCTTTCAAAAACCAAACCCCTTTCCAAAGACTATTTATGAAAATGTGGCTTATGGTCTTCGTGTAAGGGGCATACGGGGAAAAGACATTATTGATGAAAGGGTTGAGAAATCCCTGCGGGGTGCTGCGTTATGGGATGAGGTAAAAGACAGACTACACGAACACGCCTTTAATATGTCTGGTGGTCAGCAACAGAGGTTATGTATAGCAAGGGCACTGGCAACAGACCCAGAGATTCTCCTTTTTGACGAGCCTACCTCTGCCCTTGACCCAATTGCAACCTCAAAGGTAGAAGAACTGATAGTGGAACTCAAAAAAGTCCTCACCATACTTATTGTGACCCACAATATGCAACAGGCAGCGAGGATCTCTGATTATACCGCCTTTATGTATGTGGGAGAGTTGGTCGAATTTGGTGATACTGACACAATATTTACAGCCCCTACCCAAAAACTCACAGAAGAATACATAACCGGCAGATTTGGGTAAAATAGGGTAAAATAGGGACACGTCCCATATTATTCCCTCATATCCTTCTTTGGGCGACCGCCCTTCTTAGGGAAAAGTTCACGCTTCAATACCACCTCCAGTTTCTTTATGAATCCCTCGCTTCCAAGGGGCCTGCCGGTGGATGTTGCTTTTCTGATTAATGTATTTATTTCGTTGTCCTGCTCCCTTAAAAAGGTTCTGTAGGATTCGATATCCTTTTCATCAAAATAGCCTTCTGTTGAAAGTATATCATCTTCTGCGCCCAAGATATGCGCCTTTGCGCTCGACCATTGATACTCCTCCGCTACATCAACTATCTTTGCCCTTACAGGGTTCTGCTCTATGTATCTCATCACTGCCCATAAGTATGGATCTTCTTCCACTACCGAGGAAAAGAATCGGTTCTGCCATAGCCTCCCACTTCTGTTATATTTACGGTTTATGTACTGAGTATAGATAAGGTTTGTCCCGCCGATGCCTCTGGCCAATGATGTTGCCCTTTCAGGCACTGCAAGGATGTGGACATGGTCTTGCATAAGACAATATGCAAGGATTTTTATTTTGTATTTATCTTTGTATCCCTTAAGGGCATTAAGATAAAACCCCTTGTCTTCATCATCAAAAAAGGCTTTGTCTTTATTGTTCCCCCTTTGAGTTATATGATGGGGATATCCTTCAGCACAGACCCTGGCAATCCTCGGCATGGGTATTATGCTATCGGAAACATTATAATTTGTCAAGAAATATGGGAAGTGGAGTTTTCCCCCTGTAAATTTAAATATTAGAGATATGCCTGTCCATTACAGTGGTTCGATCATTATATGCAAGCAAAAGAAAAATAAATGTCAGACTAAGTTTAGAATTTTACACATAAAAAATTATATCCCATAGGGCATAACATTTTTGTCTAAAAATATCGGAATATTGATATAATTACTTATGTGCTTATTCAGAAAATACAACCGCTTCAAGCTGAACTTAAGCACTAAGCTTATTATGAGCTGCAGCCTGACATTGATTATCGCCCTCGGCATTTCCTTCTATTTTATTGATCAGCGACAGGAAAGACTCATCATGGGACAGGTGGAGAATGAAGCCCGTGTCATATTCAAGCAGATAGTGATCACAAGAAAATGGATAGCAGACCACGGAGGGATATTCGTAGAAAAACTTCCGTGGATAAAGCCGACTCCCTATATAGAGAATTCCGAGGTCAGGGATGCACAGGGGAAGAGGTACATAAGGGAAACGCCTGCAATGGTTACAAAGGAGCTATCCAGGTATGCAAAGGACAAAGAACTCTACTGGTTTCACATAACAAGCCTGAAACTCACCAATCCTGAAAATGCACCGGATGAGTTCGAAAAAAAGGCGCTGCAGCAATTTAAAAAAGCATCCATAAAAGAGCTTATCTCTATAGAACAAATCGATAACTCCAAATATCTCAGGTACATATCGCCTCTCTATGTTGAAGAGGTATGCCTTAGCTGCCACGCAAAGCAGGGCTACAAAGTCGGCGATGTCAGGGGCGCTATAAGCGTCACAATACCAATGGATAAAACATTTGCAGAGATTGCCGAAAACAGGCAGCGCATGTTAATCGCTGCTGTCCTTACTGTCCTGACGCTTATGGCCGCCATGTTTTTTTATGATGAAGAAGATTGTACTAACCCCGATGAAAAGGCTCAGATCCGCGATTAATGAATTCTCGGAGGGCACGTACTGTCCGTCAAAGGGGTTAAAGACAGGAGATGAATTCGAGGACCTCTACAGGGCATTCTCCCAAATGGCAGGCACACTCACCGATTATCACAGCTGCCTGAACAATAAGATAAAGGATGCAACAAAAGGCCTCGAAGAAACAAACAGGAAATTAATCGAAACCAACCGTCTTCTTAACGAGGCGAACATAAGAAAATCCGACTTCATAGCACGAGCATCCCATGAATTACGGACGCCTCTGACATCGATCAAAGGCGCAATGGATTACATATCGGCAAAACTCTCGTCCTATTTGCAAACTCATCATGAAGAAACGACCCTCGATGACCTTCATATATTCTTTGAGGTAATAAAGAAAAACTCCGAGAGATTGATACGCATGGTTAACACCATGCTGGACATCGAGAGGATAGAGATGGGGACCTCTGAATTGCGCTTTGCCGATGTAAATCTTTCCTATCTTATTGCAGAAGCACTGACGTATCTCCAGATAAATGCCGACGAAAAAGGCATATACTTCAATGCAAACATACCCAACAATATTACGGTCCACATCGATGAAGACAGGATAAAGCAGGTCATTATCAATCTCCTGTCAAATGCCATAAAGTTCGCCCCGGAGGAATCTGAGATACTTATCTTTGTATATCCTGAGAAAGATCATGCGGTTGTAGAAATATGGGATGACGGCCCAGGTATCCCGCCGTCGGAGCATGAAAGGGTTTTTGAAAAATTCTACAAAAACGGAAAAAATAAGGAAGGCACAGGGCTTGGTCTTGCCATATGCAAAAGCATAATAGAAGCGCATGATGGTATAATTGGTGTAAACAGCGACGGTAAAAACGGAAGCTGTTTCTATTTTAAACTGCCTTACACAAAGGGACATCATGAAAGCCTTTCACAGGAAGGTTTCAATAGGACAGAACAGCATAAACTGCTGGAAATAGCAAAAAAGATAACAGCACCATGCTAAGAGAGGGTAAAAACCATACAATACTGGTAATCGATGACGACAGGGACATCCTGAAGGTCTTAAAGGCAAACCTCGAGCTTCATAAATACAATGTCACTACTGCAGAATCATGGACAGAAGGACAAAAGATAATCTCTGCAAGAAAACCTGACCTCCTGATTCTTGATCTAATGCTCCCTGACGGAGATGGTGTTGAAATATGCCGTACATTGACAAAACAGTATTCCTCTTTGCCGATAATAATGCTTACCGCAAAGGATAAGATTTCCGATAAGGTAATAGGACTCGAAAGCGGCGCTGACGACTATGTGGTAAAACCCTTTGAAACCCTTGAGTTGATAGCAAGGATAAAGGCTTGCATGAGGAGGGCAAAACCATCGGAGGAAGAACAGGCAACAATAGGAAAAATAAACATCGACTATAAGAGAAGAATAGTAAAGGTCAAGAACAAAGAGATAATCCTGACGCCAAAGGAATACGACCTTTTGTGCCTCCTGATTTCCAGCAGGGGTTCTGTTCTGAGCAGGGAGGAGATAAAAAATCATCTCTGGAAAGAATCAAAGTTATATTCATGGAGCAGGGTTATAGATGTCCACATCCAGCATCTGAGACAGAAAATAGAGGACAATCCTTCTGAGCCCGAATATATACTCACCGTTTCCGGAATAGGATACCGTTTTAAGCCAGAATAAAGATTTGGGCATGATGATAATATACCGCCGCAAAACATTATTTTTCATTATAAACTCCTTTTCTTTTCATTGACGTGATTAAGATGCTTGATCTGTAAGGGTACGAGGCTATTTCCGTAATATGGCTACAAACAGAGCGGAAGTACGGAAAGGCGGAAGTGCAGAAGTGTAAAAGGAATAACATGTTTTAAAATAAAAATTTTCTCCTTCAGTTCTTCCGAGCTTCCGTTCTTCTTTTTCTAATTGTAACTGTGAAAAAATGCCGAAGGCGGGACTCGAACCCGCACAGGTTGCCCCACACGCCCCTCAAACGTGCGTGTCTACCAGTTCCACCACTTCGGCTGTCGCTAATATAACACTTAAATCAGAGGATTTTCAAACATCCCTAAATTACCGTTAGAAAAAAAGGGGAGTATGCCGAATAGGCTTTATTGCGAAACCTATTTGTAAGAACTCTTACACCCTAAAAACGATGCAAAGGCATTCACCCAAGGGTAATCTAAAACCAAGGCCCATTTAGATAGTTTTGTCGCAGTATAAAGGCCTTGAGGCATACCCCCCTTTCTTTGTTATAAATCGGCAATTTTGGGTGAATTCCTATGTTTATTCACAGAGCAAAGGGAACAAGATAGCATGAAGTGGTATTCTAATAAAGGCGCCTGAGCACAATGGAGAACAATGATAAGGCATCAAGGAGGCATCTATACACTGAAAAGGGGTTTGAGATAGTAAAGGAGACAATAATGGGCAAGATTCCTAACCCTTTGAAGGAAGCAAGACACCTCTACAAACTCAAGGCATAAAATTTGTCTTTACAAATGGGTGCAGCACAGAAGGGACCTCAAACAATGGATAGGTCTAAAATTTACAGATAATTTAGATAAATTAACATTTCCTTAACTCTAGATTTGTGTATATTGAATATGCAAGCATGAGTTGAGCAAAATGTTACACAAAAAAGGGGGGGTGATAAATTTATTTTCTTTGGTTTTAAAAAATAAAAAGGAGGTAGCAAATGAGAAAGAAGACACTCATTATAGCACTATTGGTTGTTGCATCATTGGTGTTTTTAACAGCGATTCAGGATTCAGCGGATGCACAAAAGGCAAAACCTGCAGTAAATACCGTGACTGCTGATACCTGCTATGGATGTCACAGCAATATCAAGGACTTTCATAAGTCAGGCAAGCATGCGAAGGTAAACTGCACTACCTGCCATGATGGAACAGACAAACATCTCAAAGATGCCTCGGCAAAACCGGTCACAAAGATGGACCTTGCCACTTGTGGAAGCTGCCATAAGGAACAGTATGAATCCTTTGTGGCAACTAATCTCCACTCCAAGGCAAGGGTTGAAAAGGCAAACTACAAGAGCAGATCTCCCTTATTTGACAAGCTGATGATGCCCCATGGTTTTACAAAGGAGCATGCAGAGCCAAGGAGCCATGTGTTTATGTTAGTTGACCACCTGCTTGTAGACAGGGCTTATGGG
Organism: uncultured bacterium; assembly: GCA_937949555.1. Classification (GTDB taxonomy): domain Bacteria; phylum Nitrospirota; class Thermodesulfovibrionia; order Thermodesulfovibrionales; family Dissulfurispiraceae; genus DUZI01. Next base: position 14,594 of record CALEDV010000017.1, read on the forward strand.
GGAAGATTTCAATTAAAGGACTGGACTAAAATATCGGACGCTAAAGGCGCCGAGAAGGATGCATGGAGCCTCATAACCGATAAAGACCCCTCATCCTCAGATCAGAAGACATTCATCCCTCAGACCTTTACAGCGGCAAATCCTGTGTGCTTCCAATGTAAAACACAGGATATGATCCTTGACTGGGCTTATATGGGTGATAAAAACCCCAAAGCAAAATGGGATAGAACCTCTAAGGTTGTTGACTTTGCACGTTCTATGAAACATCCAGTGAACTGCTTTGCCTGTCATGACCCCCATTCAACACAACCCAGGGTTGTCAGAGATGGACTCATTGAGGCAGTAGTTGACAGGGGCGAAGGAACATATCCATATGACAAGGAAAAGAGCAAGCAGATCACCATGAAAAAGGTTATGTTCAGGGATTATAGGGCAATAGGTCTGCTTAATAAATCTGATTCCAATCTCATGTGTGCACAGTGCCATGTGGAATACAACTGCAACCCAGGCCACAACCCAGAGACTGGGGAGGCGGTAGGTATGGCCGACAGGCGCACGAACCTCTTTCAGTGGGTCAACGTCTTTGATTACAACAAGGTCATGGCAGAGAAGTATAAATTCAAGGACTTTAAGCATGCCATCACTGGTGCCTCTTTGTCAAAAATTCAGCACCCAGAGACTGAGACCTTCTGGGGTAGCAAGCATGAGAGGGCAGGCGTAGAGTGCAAAGACTGCCATATGCCAAAGGTTAAGACCAAGGATAGAAAAAAAACCTATACTTGGCATGGACAGAGAAGCGCAAGGTATATGCTTAAAGACACCTGCGTAAAATGCCATAAAGGATGGACTCCTGAAGAGGCTGAGTATCAGGTTGAGGCAGTTCAAAATTACATCCGCGGAAAGATGTCTAAGGCTGAGTTCTGGTTAGCGCAGTTTATAGACACCTTTGCTAAGGCTAAATCAAGGGGTGTCAGTGAGGATGTATTGAAAGAGGCAAGAAAAATTCATGACACTGCCCATACTTATTGGGAGTGGTGGACTGCTGAAAATTCCGACGGTTTTCACAATCCTGAGGCTGCCCGCCAATCGCTCACGCTCTCTATCGATGCCTCTCAGAAGGGAATCAAGCTCCTAAACGAAGCTATGGATCCTAAGACAACGAGTAAGTAGGTTTACTGCATAATTGGGCGGGTTTATACCCGCCCTTATTTTTGGGAGGCATTAAAGTGGTTTTTGGTAAAGAGAGGGTGCAGCAGATTTACAATAAATGAACCACAGAGACAGGGGGGCACAAGAACTAAGGGAGGTTAAGAGTCTTTTGTATGTCTCGATGTCTCTATGATCAGAGACAAATCAGGTTATTAAAACCAAAAAAGGAGGCAGTGTATATGAAAAGTATATTCCTAATTTGTTTGATCTGCATCGTTGCATCAACCTTCATCTATATCAAAGAATCCTTAAGTCATTCAAACAGCGCCCCAATAATGGACTGTATGAGTTGTCATCAGGGCGATCTAAAAAGCGATCTGTTAACAGTAATTGGCATGCCAAAGACTTATACCCCAGGAAAATCTTACAGTATAAAGATCTCGGTCAAAAGCGAATTACAGGCTCAAGGGGAACCTCAAGGCGGCTTTGCCTTAGAGGCCTCTGGTGGGAAGATAGTTGTTTCTGACAAGAAAAACACCCAAATAATTGGCAGCTTTCTCACCCACACCCTCCAGGGGGCACAAAAGAGAGACTGGAGTTTTACATGGCAGGCTCCCAAGGGAAAAGAGGATGTTACAATCACAATAATGGCAGTAGCTTCAAATGGCGACTACTCACCTTTTGGAGAGGAAATAGGGGCTCAGAGCTTTACAATCAAAGCCTCAGCTAAATAAGGAGGGGAAAGAGATGGATATACATAGAAGAGAGTTCTTAAAGGCCTGCGCTATAGCATCAGCTGCGGCTGCTGTAGGCATTTCTTTGCCTGAGTCATTGCTTGCAGCAAACAATGTAAAGACCTTACCAGTTGGGCAATGCCGCTACTGTGCAGTGGGGTGCACTATTTTAGCAGACTGTGAGCTGGATAGTGCAAATAAGGTGACCAAAGTGCTTGCACTAAAGGGAGACCTTAAGAGTCCGGTAAACCGAGGGGTTCTCTGTACAAAGGGCTTTTACCTCCACAAGGCCCTACAGTATAAAGACAGACCTAAAGGGGCCCTCATTAGAAAGGAGTGGATAAACCCGAAGACAGGCAAACCAGACCTTTACAACTCTCCAAGGGTCTTAGAGGGTAAGACAACAAAGGATCCTAAGGGCATAAAGGCCTCTGAGATAGATATGAAGGAGAACTTTGTCCAGGTCCCTTGGGAAGAGGCTATTGAGTTTGTGACAGAGGCGGTAGTTAAGACAATTAGGGAGAATGGTAAGCACAGTGTGGCCTATTATGGAAGTGGACAGCTTGGCACTGAAGAGACCCACATAATGAATAAGGTCTTCAAGGGCGGGGGTATGCTTGCCAATAATGCCATTGAGGGACAGCCACGCACCTGTATGGCTTCTGCAGTGGTGGGTTATCTTTACGCCTTTGGCAAAGACGAACCCTATGGTTGCCTTGATGATATCGATGTACCAGACCCAGACTTCAGAAAGACTGCAGATACGCTATTTATTATAGGCAATAACACTGCAGAGGCCCATCCAATACTATTTAACAGGATGGCCGCACAGAAGTCTAAGAACCCTGATATGAAGGTCATCCTTGCTGACCCACGCAAAACAAGATCTGGAACTATAGCTGATCTATGGCTCCCCTTTGCCTCAGGCCGAGACATATTGCTTTTAAACTCCATGGCTTATGTCATAACCCATGAGTTAGATAAGGCAAAATATGATATTGAAAAAGGTACTGTAGAGGCAAGCTGGAAGTATCTTGACAAGAAGTTCATTGAGCGTCATGTGAGCTTTGGCATCCATGAGGATGTAAAGAAGACATGGATAAAGACGGTATACGGTGGCACAAGGGATACGGCCTGGGATTTGACATATAGTGCCACACCAAGAAAGACCTATCCTTCCCTCAAGACACAATATGATAGCGAGGAGGCAATAATCAAAGACCTTTATAAGGGTTTTGCAATATTCTTAACGTTCCTTGAGGACTACAAACCTGAAAAGGTCTCTGAACTAATCTTTGAGGGTGAGTCACCTCTAATTTATGAAAAGACCACAAGGACATGGAAGATTCTATCAGGCCCTGAGGCCATAAGGTTGGCAGCCAAGTGGTTTGTTGAAGGGTATACCCTATCGGCATGGTGTATGGGAGTAAACCAAAAGCTTCAAGGTACCTGGGTAAATGCCACACTTCACATGCTCCATCTGATTACAGGAAAGGCCGTAAAGCCAGGTAGACACTCCTTCAGCTTCACAGGTCAACCTAATGCCTGTGGTGGCATAAGGGCACCTGGTGCACTTTGCCACGCATTGCCCTATGGTCGATTAGTGGCAAATCCCCTACACAGGGCAGCAGTAGAGAAGATATGGAAAGACAGGTCAGCAGAATATCTCAAAAAGATCGGCATAGATGAGGGTAATATAAAAAAAGAGATAGAAAAGATAAAGATACATGACAAACCTGGTCCACACACCGTTGAGATGTTCAGACGCCTTGGGGCAGGCCAGATAAAGGTACAATTCATTTCCACAGTCAATGCTGGTCAATCACTACCCTATGCCTGGCCCTACAGACTTGCAATGGGTGGTGCACAAAAAGGTACACCTTGGCCTTTGGTCGTTACCCTCGAGGCATTTCCAAATGCAACGACTATGGTATCTGATGTGGTACTCGGTGCCTCCAGTTGGTATGAAAAGGAGTTCGTCTTCGGTAACCTTGAAAGGCGCTATCAGGTTATAAAGCAGACCATCGAGCCCTACGGCAATACTATGCCAGACCACACCATCTTTGCATGCATTATGAGGAGGCTCGAGGAGAAGGGCATTGTCCCCAAAGGCCATATCTCCCAATTCTGGCCAAAGGAGTATGATGGTGCTGATTGGCTCAAAAAGACCATAACAGCAGCAAAGACAAAGGAGTGGAACAGGGAGTTTTCTTCAAACATCTGGAGCGAGCTTATGGCCCTCTCAAAAGGCACAGGCTATGACTTCAGTGGTATGAACCGCAAGATGCTCCTCGATCAAAACCATGGATACAGGATACCGCTACCAGCAGAGTATCATACCAATGCAGACATAAAAGCCAGATATGACAAGTATAACTCGAGGATACAGTATGCGTACCCCTATGATCCCCATATAGAAAAACTTACAGCCGCTTATCTGAAAAACATGAAGGAATTCAACCCCGTATATGGGGCATGGCTTGAGAAAAACATCGAGGCCATGAAGAAAGACGAGGAATACCACAAAAGAGAGAATCTACCTCAAAACTGGTATGCCAGCTTCTACAATTCCAATGCATTTATAAACGGGATGATAGACATCCCTACCCCTGATGGCAAGACCAGAAAGGCACCTGGTTGGGATGGTAGGGCTATTGCATGGGCAAACCCATGGTGGGCCTGTAAGTTTGATGGTAAATCCTTTGTGAAATACAAGACCGTAGAGATAATCGAGCGCCTATTTAATCCACAGAAGGTAAATGAAGATAGCACCCTACCCTTCGATGTGACAACAAAACACACAGTAAATGTCATAGGAGACCCTGATAAAGACCCAAATGCCCTAAAGAACATTGCCTTGAGTCCTGCTGAGTTTCCAAGTCTTAGGCATGAGTATGTAAAGGCCGATGGGACAAAGCTTCTGATAATAGATACAACACAATATCCTTATGGTGCCTGTACAGGCAGGGTTGTTGAACACTGGCATTCAGGTAGCATGACTACGAGGGTCTCAGAGCTCAATCGTGCAGTGCCTGGGGCCTATGTTGAGATTAGCGAGGCCCTTGGCAAAAGACTGGGGATCAAAAATGGCGACCCCGTTATTGTTGAATCCCCAAGGGGCAAGATCGAGTTGCCTGCCAAACTCCTTGATGTTACCAAAGCAACTGGTGGGCCAAGATATGACTATATCTTTGTCCCATGGTTTGATGAATACAAACTCATCAACATGATTATGCGAGATGCCTTTGATCCTTTTAGTTTCCAGCCTGACTACAAGATGTTTGCCGTAAAGATATACAAAGGCAAGACAAGAGGTAGGCAGGCAGAGGCAGGGAAGGTCATCGCCTAATTTAGGGGGGCTGTAAATGCCCCCTACATGTTCCAATGAACCGTAGAGAATTTATATTAAAGACACTCCTTGCTACAACCACCTTGTCATTTAGCCTTCTTGGGGGTTGTGTCAATAAAACCACCACAGGGTCAGATAAAGAAGGCCTCTTAGAGCCCCTGCCAGATATAAGGGTTGAAGGTTATATCAGACCACCCGGTGCAGTTCAGGAGCCCTTATTTAGGGCCAGGTGCACTGGTTGTGGGGTATGTATTAATCTTTGTCACATCGCGAAGTACGATGCCCTTACTGCCTCGGGCCTCAAGCATGGTCTTTCAGATCTTGCTCTACCTTACATCAAAGACTTCAGGGATCATCCATGTGCACTATGCATGGAGTGTCCCAGACATTGCCCTACTGGTGCCTTAGTAAACTTGCAAAAGGAAGATGTCAAGATGGGTATGGCCCTAATAGATTTTTCGCTTTGCTTTGGATACAATGGCGATGTGTGTCTGAGTTGTAGCAAGGCATGTCCCCTTGGTGCCAAGGTATTTGACTTCTACAACAGTGAATGGGGCAATCAGCCATATATAAATGAAAACTGTGTGGGCTGCGGGCTTTGTGTCAAGTACTGTCCCTTGGGAGGTTCTGCCATCAAGGTAGTTACAAAGGGTCAGTATGAAAAGATAAAAGGCACCTATATTTATCAATTCAAAAACCTCATGGCCTTAAGTAACGAAGAACGGTACAACATGGTTTATGGCCAGAACCTGCCCAGTATCATGTCCAGAGGAAGGATAATAGAGAGGGAGTACCGTTGAAGACATACACAAAGGCCCGGAGGGGAGTAATGTTGGTCTTTTTATTGTTCTTTATCCTCCAGCTGGCCAAGATCAACATTGTAGCAGGAAGCCTGACTGGCTCTGTTGCCTTTTCATATATCAGGTTCTTAGACCCCTTTGCATACCTTGAGAGCCTCTTGGCCTCAAGAGATCTTGTAGCCCATGCCCTATGGTCAGTGATGCTTGTGGTCATGTTGTATTTAATCCTTGGTAGAGCCTTCTGTGGATGGCTCTGTCCAATGGATTATGCCTTTGGGTTAATGAATAGTATAAGGTCGTCTTTCAAGAGCAGATTCAAAAACAATGTAGAGGGCACAGTCCCAGAGACCCATAAAAAAGGCATCTATCAATGGCTTAGTTACAAAAAGACAGGATACCTCTTGGCCCTTTTGTTTTTGTTAACATCGGCTATGTTAGGGGTGCCCTTTTTTACAAACTATATGTCGCACCTTACAAACCTCTACAGAGGTATTACGGCAGGCTACTTCGCCCTATCATCCTTGCCAGTAGATATAGACCTTATTGTATATTCCCTGTCGGCCTTAACGCTTTTAATTGTTTTGGAGTCATTGTATCCCCGTCTATGGTGTAGGGGTCTTTGTCCAGTGGGGAGGACCTATGGTCTCTTCAACAAACTCAGCCTGTTGAGATTGACATCAAAAAAGGATACCTGTATCCATTGTGAGGCCTGCGATAAGGAGTGTTATATGGGTGTAGACGTATCAAGACATACAGAACAGGCCGCCATTAGGGATACTAACTGTATCTTATGTGGCAGATGCATAGAGGCCTGTGCCCAAAAGGGTAAAACACTTAAATTAACCTTCAGGAGGTAGTTCTTATGGTCTTTGCGAGTGGATTCATAGAGGTTGATAGCACGGAGGTAATTGGAAAGGTTGAATGTGCTGTTAGAGTCTCAGATATTGAAGTGCCTGCAATACATCAAGATAGGATATTGTATCTCATAGAGAGAGAGACCTCCGCAGAGGCTAAAAAGGTCATTGAGTCTCTAAAGGAGATAGAAGGGGTAAAAAATGTATATCTCGCCTACTTTAGCCTTGAGGAATAGGTGTAATTTCCTTGAATCAGAGCTTCAAGGGATCAACCTCAATGGTTGTTTTTATACCCTTTATGGCTTGAAGTCGTCTTTGAGCATCCCTTACAAAGCCATCCATTGTACCCTTGTTTGTGGCTCTAAATATCAATCTCAAAGCCCTATCATAGGGTTTGTTGTTAATATCCAACTCTAAGGGACCAAGCAATTCAATGCCTTCAGCTAAATCCCCTATCACTTTCAATGTGTCAGCATCAGTGAAGGTTCCTGATATATATACATCCATGGCTATCAGCTTTTTAAAGGGCGGATAACCAGCAGAGCGTCTAAGTGATAGCTCATATTCATAAAAAAGATTGTAATCATAGGACTTTAGGGATTTTACTAATATAGAAGAAGGATTATTTGTTTGTATAAAACAGGTTCCCTTAGGTTTAACTATTGAGGCAATCTTTAAGGCATCTTGAAATGCCCTCTCTTGGGCTCTGAAACCAAACCTATGGATAAGATAATCAAAGTCTATTATTGCCGCACCATCAATATCCACATCAAGCCTCTTAAGGGGCTCGGCTCCCTTTTTTATAATTAAGGATTCTAAGGATTGACCAATATCTGGAACTTCTGTCTTGTTGTATGTCCTGAAAAGGGATTCCATCTCGCCTTTTATCCTTTCAATGCCTCCGCCTATTGGTGAGATGTTAAAGCCATTACAGTATTCGCAGGCTGCAGGAACACAATCCTTTTTATTACAGTGATTACAAAGAAGTATTTTTGATTCTTGGGAAAAAATAAGGCTGCTTCCACAATTTTTACATCGGGCAACATTCCCACAATCGGTGCAGTACAGGAGGGAATAACCTTCCCTTGGAACTAGGAATAGAAAAAACCCTCCGGATTCAATTATCCTCTTAGCCTCAGATAGCACCTCTTTAGAGAGGGCTGATTTGAGTTGTCTTTTAAAGTTGTGCAGCACAGGTATGATCTTACATCGAGATTTATTTGACAACACATAATAGTTATACTTCTTGATCTTCCCATTATAAACCGATTCTATTGAAGGACTTATGGAAGAGAGCACTACTGGACAGTTATGCATATATCCAAGCATTACCGATGCGTCTCTTGCATTGTACCTTAACCCCTCTTCTGCCTTGTATGAATCACTATGTTCGCTTATAACGACGATAAGGGCAATCCCCTTGAGGGGGGCAAACAGGACAGATCTTGTTCCTACTAAGATGTCAATATCTCCTCTTAAAATCCCCTCTAAGGTATTTCTCCTATCAGAGGCCCTCATATTACTGTGAAACATACCAATTCGGTTAGCAAAGATGGATACGAGGGTTTTATAAAGTGATTTGACCTCATTGATTTCAGGAGCTATTACTATTATCCCCCTTCTATAAACGCCTGTCCTTTTTATGACCTCTAAAAGTAATTCTTGCTCAATAGAACCCTTTTCACTTTGAACAAGTATTGTCTTATAGGATACTTCTGATACAAGCCTGAAAATTTCCGATATGAGAGCACCACAGGCTGGATCGTTGGAAAAGGAATTGTTGCTTGTGAGTGCTACATCCACTGAGGCACGAGGATTGTGCAAGTTTGTTGGTAGGTAAACCTTCTTCTTATTAATTAATTCGACAGCCTCTTTGAAAAAAGATGACCTTAGGGCAATACCCTCAGAAGAAAGATAGTATTTAGACATCCAGAGCAGAAATTCGATTAATGTTTTGCTTGCAAAATTACAAGCTATCTCATTGATGTGTTGTATGTTTTTTGTCTCAATGTAATCATCTCTCAAGGAGAATACAAGTCCATAATTCAGTTTACCCTGTAAAGGAGCCTTTACTATGCATCCGGGCTTGCAGTCTTTGAGATTGTCGGGTACCTTGTATGTGAGTGGCTTTAGGCGAACAGGGAACACTACATCTGCATACATAAATCAGTGATTATTGCCCTGCAATTTTTGCTATCCCGTTAACATCTCTATGGAGACCAGTTCCACTGCCTTTAAGGGCTCTGGATGTCTTAGTATTCCCCGCCCCATAACAAGATAATCTGCCCCTTGTCTTATGGCCTCCCTGGGGGTCGCTGTCCTCTGCTGGTCATCAGGCGGTGTCCATGAAGGCCTTATTCCTGGTGTTACAACAATAAAATCAGCGCCACAGGCCTTTTTTATCAGACCTATCTCATGGCATGATGCCACAACCCCATCAAGACCTGCCCTTTTGGCAAGGCTTGCAAGGGTCTTTACATGGCCCTTTACACCATGGGCTATTGACAGTTCCTCCTTTAAGATCTCACTTGTAAGGCTTGTCAGTACTGTTACTGCAATTATCTTTGGCACAGGTATACCTATTTTCTCAGAGGTGTTTATAGCCGCCTCCCTGCATCTTAACATCATCTCAATGCCGCCACTGGCATGGAGATTAAACATATAAACCCCAAGTTGAGTTATGAGTGATGCAGCCCTTGAGACTGTATTTGGTATATCATGAAATTTGAGATCCAAAAATACCCTCTTTCCACGCTTGTGTATCTTCTCAATCACAGAAAAACCAGCTCCAGAGAAGAGTTCAAAACCAACCTTGAAGATATCCACATAGTCAGATAACATATCAACTATCTCTAAGGCTCTGTCCTCGGAGGACACATCAAGGGCAAGGATTAGTTTTTTTCTGTAGGACATACTATAACCTCGGCAGGGTAATGCCCTTTTGTGCTTGGTATTTGCCCGCCCTATCCCTATAGGACACCTCGCACAATTCAGAAGCCTGAAGAAATATCAACTGTGCTATGCCTTCATTGGCGTAGATCTTCGCAGGCAGGGGTGTAGTATTGGATATTTCCATTGTGATATGGCCCTCCCACTCTGGTTCGAGGGGGGTAACATTAACGACCAAACCACATCGGGCATAGGTTGACTTACCAAGACATATTACAAGCACATCTCTGGGTATCCTGAAGTATTCGAGGGATGAGGCAAGGACAAAGGAATTTGGCGGTATGATACACTCTAAGCCTTTAAAATCAACAAAGCACTTTTGATCAAAGGCCTTTGGATCGACCAGGGTGCTGTTTATATTCGTGAATATCTTAAACTCCTCCCCTACCCTAACATCATATCCATAAGAACTCACCCCATAGGATATGACACCCTCCTTCTTTAAACACTCACTGAAGGGCTCGATCATGCCCTTTCGAGCCATCTCCCTTATCCACTTATCGTTTTTTACCACGATACCTCCTAATGAAGCTAATGAATCCATGAGTTCATTTGATAACGGTAAATTGACAATAGTTTAATATGTTGACGTTCTTTTCTGCCACTGTCTGAATTTTGTCTGACTTAATTGCTTGATACCAAACTCTCATTATAATACCCCGTTTATTTTCTCTCAGTGACAATGCTATAGTTTTTCACCCCTGCAAGTCTTACCTCGTCTATTACGCTGACAAGCACGCCGACATCAGATTCCTTGTCTGCCTTAATCTTTACAAAATCATGCCCATCGTCTTTTAAAGCACCCTTAACCAGGGACTGTAAGTCCTTTAGATTAACCTTGACATCCCTAAAGAATACATCGCCCTCTTTTGAGATATAAATGGTCTTAATCTCCTCTTTTTGGTATTCTGCTGTCTTGGACTCTGGTAGTTTTATCTTTATTGCGGGTTCTTGCATGAGGTGAGATGTGAGCATGAAAAATAGAAGTAGCAGAAACACTACATCTACAAGGGCTGCAATATTCACGTGAGAGTGATCATGACGCCTTCTTTCAAATTCCACCTTTACACCTCATGTATAAACTTATTGTTAACTCCTTCATCAAAAAGGCAATGTCATCGGCCTGTTTTTCAAGATAGTGATGCCCTACATGAACGGGGATTGCCACCAGAAGCCCTGCCGCAGTTGTAATCAATGCCTCCCAAATACCCCCTGCAAGCATTGATGGGTTTACACTGGAGCTCTCTGCTATCACCATAAACGCCTTTATCATGCCCGTAACAGTGCCTGTTAATCCCAATAGCGGTGTGATTGTTGCGATTAATCCAAGCCAGCTTAGCCCACCTTCAATCTCTCTGACCTGACGAGTGCCGATTACCGAAAGCTCCTTTTCGTTGCACCCCTCTTTGAGTGCGTTTATTAATTGTATCATTATTGCTGGTTTTTGCTTTAGTATCTCATCAGCAGATACATCTAATGATTTCAGTAACATACGATACTGGATAGCCTTGTTAATCAATATCGCAAGCCCTATGAATGAACATAGGGCAATGGGATACATCAAAAAACCGCCTTTAATGAAAAGGTCAATCATCTATGCCTCCTGTGTGATATATCCTAATTGATGTTTAATTGTGACCGAAAAAACGGCACTTGCCTTGGTGCTTATAGATGCAATCCAAAATCCCATTAATCCCTCCTCAAGTTAAATCTAATTGGCAGTAGTGCCTTTGACATGACTGCTTTACCATCCTGCATGGCTGGTCTAAATGTTGATTTTCTCACTGCCTCTACTGCTGAATCAGTAAAACCATAACCAGGGTCTTCAATGACCTCTATATTTAAGAGCTTGCCCTTTTCATCGATTGTAAGTCTTAACAATACCTTCCCCTCCTTGCCTAACCTCCTTGCAATGAGTGGATACACAGGCATCTCTCTGTGTAAAAATGCTGGGGCATTGGGTGAGCCAAATTCCACATCAAGCATAGGCTTTGGTGCAGGTGCGGGCGGTGTAACAACCCTTGGTGTTTCAGGGGCTGGTTTGGGTGCAGGCAATGAAACTTGCGCATCCTGCCTTGTAGTGGGGATGGAGGGCTCAATTATCTGGGGTTCAGGCTCAATAAGAGGTTGAGGTTGAGGTTGAATCGCAAGTGGTTTAGGTGGAGGCGTTGGCTTGGGCTTTTTCTCTTTTACTTGAGCTTTTGGTGGTTCATCGATCACAAGGAGCTCAACCTCTTTAAAGTGCCTTGATACAATCATTGAAAAGGGTATCGCAAGGATTAGTATATGCACCAAAAATGATATTATAAGACCGTAGTTCTTCCTTTTTGTCATATTATGGAAAGGGCATAAGGGTTTTGAAGGTCTTCACAAGCCCTTAGTTTATCACAATTTATTGCATACAATTAAATTTTAAAACCCCGCTGACAATGTCATCATCACCGTAAAGGGCATACCTTGTAAATAGCTCGTTGCACCCTGACGGGCATCGTCAGAGGATGTTATCACAGCCACATATTTTTTGTTGAAGAGATTGTTCATATCTAATGAAATCTTCACCTCTTTGGCAATAGACCTTAATGGTTGGGTGTAACTTACCCTTAAGTCAGCAAGCCATGCAGGGTCTATCCTTTCAAGGTTTGTGGCATCGCCATACCTTGTGCCGAGATATCTCAAAGAAGGCATTATCTCAAGCCCTTTATGGTTGTATAAAACACCTGTCTTTACCTGTAGTTTGGGCGTATCAACAACCTGATTGCCCTTTGTGGCAAGTCTATTACCTGCAAATACCATATCCTCATCATATCTCATAAGCACATAAGAGGGATTAATGAAGAATTTAAAGGCACCAGATAGCACTATATTTGAGTCGATCTGAATGCCATAGCTCGTTGCCTTACCGATATTTTGCTGATAATTGAGGCTTACCCTTGGATCGTATATGGTGGTAAGTAGCTTTCGGTGCTTTGCATAAAATATTGTTGGTGATAGGTCAAAGTGAGACACCCTGAACCTTACCCCTAAATCAACGCTGTCAGACTCCTCCATGTCGTAGCCTTTGAATAGGTCATTGAGCGTGATGCCCCTTGAGATAAAGGTCTGACGATTAGCGTTGTAAAGAGACACTAATGGCAGATATGAATAGGGTCTGATGAAGTTTTTGCCATAACTACTATATATCTGTACGCTTTGGGTAAAATCATAGGATACCCCAACCGATGGTAGCCAAATCTTGTATGTCTCGCCCTCTCTGTCTAAGTCCGATGCCCTAAGGGGTTTATAATCTGGTGCAGGACCTGTCACAAAGCCCTCACTTGAAGAGTCCTTAAAGGCAAAATACTTCACCCCTGCCTGCCAGTTAAATTTGCCATGAGTACCTGCAACCTTTATATATGGGCTATTTATGTATGTAGAGCCAGTAGTTGCAAATACACCCCTCCCTCTGTATTGAAGCCCTCCTGTAGTAATGGTATAGTTTTCTGTAGATATGTTCATATCTGACCGTTCAAACTGATAGCCCAATCCTGCCCTTACTTCCTCACTAAAGGCATAGGTTATATCTGCAATAACACCCAATCGGTCGATATCTCTAAGTCTTTTTTGCACCTGACCACCACCTACTGTGACGCCCTGAAGTATCTCGGAGTCCTCTTTGCTATAGTAGGGCTTTAGGGTAATCTTCAAATCATAAGAGGGCTTTGCTGTGAGGATTGCAAAGAGGTCTGTGTTTTTTAAGTCAGACTTGTTGTAGTCATAATAATTGATGTCCTGTGCAGGAGTGCCTGTGAGATTGTTATTGTAATCAACAGGGTAATTATCTGATAGCCTGACAACCTGAGCATAGCTTAAAGGTCTATACAGGTGCTGCTTTTGATGGTTGTGATTAAACCACAGCTTTAAATCAATGTCCTTTGTTAAGGCATTGGTCAATGTAAGGTTAAAATTATTTCTTGGTCCTAACTTACCAGGTCCACGCCATTTATCTGCATTTGTGTAAGAGTATGAGCCTGATAAGGCAGTGCCTATGGGTTTTATCTCACCTGCGTCAATCCTCAAAAGGGTTCTTAAATATTTATCTGATCCAATCGTACCTGATAGGTTAGCGCCAAAGTCCTTTCTTGCCCAACGGGGCCTTAGCTCAATGGCACCACCTCTTGAACCTACCCCAACACCCAAATCGGCAGAGACCGCCCCCATATAAACTGCAATGGAGTCAAAGTTTTCCATGTCGTAGAGGTAGTCCCTCGGACCAATAGGATTACCGCCATAATTAGGCACACCTAACACAGTCAGTCCGCCTAAATAGCCCCTGACACCACGCATCCTGATTGTCCTCTGTTCTGCAGCAAGCCCTCTGCTATCGGCGCTTTCTACACTCACTGAGGGCAGTATCCTAAGGCTCTCATAGACACTGGTGCTTGTAGATGCCCCCTGTATCTCTATGCCCTTTTTAGTAATCTCTGTCCCAGTATAGACGGTGTCCTCTGTCTCTTTGGTAGGTGTGGTTATCTTATCAGCAACCACTGATATCTCCTCCATCTTCATAGGGTCCTCTGAAGGTTGCGTATAAGCAACCTGACAAAACAGAATAACTAGGATTAAGATGCAAAATCTTACAGTCCACATAGATAAATCCTCCTCGCTCTGTTTATTCAATAATCATCTCTTTACCTTTAAATCTCAATTGCCTGAAACCCTTAGACTGATTAAGGACATCAAAAAAACATCTCTGCCTACAAAATACTGAACCACCTCCTCTCTTTTATGAGCATTGATCAACAAAAAAAGCCACGAAATAATCTGCCTTCGTGGCCTTTTTGGTTATTCTTTATAAATCAGTCTAAAAACCCTTCTTGGGTCTAAAGACACTATCAGTCAAATGAGTCTTAAGAGAGTTTCTTACTCATACCCCTTGAATGCCCTTGTAAGCCCTGCAATGTCTCTAATTACGCCCTTACCTATCATAAACCTTACAATCTCGTCGGTTTTTTTCATTATGTCTATATCCTTAAACCTATCAGGATATATGGTCTTACCAATAAAGTAGCCATTACACAGGGCATATTCAATGTTTGTGTAATAACTATTAAAAGGCAAAGTCACAAATACTTTTTTATCCTGAAATGCCTTGAGAGCTTTAAAAAGGCTCTGCTGTTTTTTTTCATTTTCTATTATGTTAAGCCCGCCACTATCAAGAAAGATTAAATCTGGATTCCAGCTTATCAGTTGTTCCTTATCTATGAAGTATGCACCCTTTTTATCTACCACCGATGCCACATTAATGGCGTTTACCCACTCAATGGGTAGATAAAGTCCCTGGGTGCTTTTAATACCCTGTGAGCCTCTAAAGCTAACACCACCAACATAGACCCTCTTTTTGTCCTCTATGTCCACTGTCCTTTTTTTGAGGTCAGATAATATTTTGTCAATATATGTTCGGACATCCTCAGCCCTTTTGGGTTTGTCAAGCACCTTGCCCAATAGTCTAATTGATTCCTTTATCTTTCCTGCATCAAGAGAACCAATGTCTCCATAGGAAACTAAAAGTACAGGTATGTTTGTCTTTTTTTGAATGATCTCTGCGTTTGCTACATTTGGGTCAGCGGTGATGATCAATTGAGGTCTTACCCTTATTAGCGCCTCAAAATCAGGGAGTTTCCCTGGCCCACCTTCACTGATAACAGGCAGATGATCTATCCTATCTTTGACAACAAGGCTATAAGGTCTCATAGCTGTATGTTCCATCCTTTTTTCAATCCCTTCAAGCCCCACTACTTTATCAGTAGCATCTAAATACACTATCAACCTCAATGCCCCACTGATTGCCACAATGCGGTCAATTTTCTCAGGCACTGTCACCTTTCTGCCTGCCATGTCTGTTACTACAGGGCCAGCAATAGCAAAACAAGGCATGAGCAATAGGGCAACAAACCACAGAGAAAAAGAGACGATACTGTAGCGCCTTGAAAACTTTAAGTAGTTCATCTTATCACCACCACCTCCTTTTTATAAACAAAAAGCCACGAAAGAACCTGTCTTCATGACCGTTGCCTTCGTGGCTTTTGGTTATTCTTTAAATAAAAATGAATCTAAGACCCTTCGTGGGCTTTAGTGTAAATAACGGCTATGGATATAACATTTAATGCCTGATACTGTCAAGCCCCTCTAAACCCCAATAGCCCTTAGGTATTTGTAACGAGCAAGAGGTATGCGACAAAAAGACTGCTTGAAGGATTTAACCTATTTCCACTGGCATGAAAATAAGGACCCTTCGGCATACCCCCTTACTTATGGCAATTTTATATGATATCAATCCATTGACAACCTTACTGCCACAAGGGGCACCCCTTGACCAATAGATGGATAGGTGAGTGTATTTAGCCTTGCATGGATAAAGTGTAAGGGTGCAAATACACAGCCCTGAGGCACCTCATTTGTAATAAGGGGCTTTATAAAGACATCACCCCTTCTTGATGTAACCCTTATTGGTCTGCCCTCCTTGATATCAAACCTCTCGGCATCAATGTTGTTTACGAGTAAAAAGGCATCAGGGACAAAGGCAGAGAGATTCTTTGATAGACCCGAGAGGGCCCCTGAGTGTTGCAACACATTGGCAGTTACCAAGGTTAAAGGATACTCACTGTCTGTAGATTCAAGGATCACATTTTCCACTGGGTTAAATGCCTTAAAGTACTCACGCCCTTTTATAGAAAGCCCTATCTTTTCCTTTGACTTTACCCCTATCTCCTCAAGGGTCATGGGGACTGGCGCAGTCGTCATTGCCCTTGCCACATTCCTTAGTATCATCCAATCGGGCATGGACTGCCCAACCACAGAAGAGATCTTTGATATACCCTGTATCAATCCTGATGCAGATAAGAAATTACCATCCTTTTCGGCCCAACTGCATGCAGGCAAGACTACATCAGCTATCTTGGCGGTGTCAGTCATGAAGATGTCTTGGACTGCCAAGAATTCAAGCCCCCTCAGCCTTTTCTCCACAGCCTTTAGGTTTGGAAAGACCACGAGAGGGTTCTCACCGAGAATATAGAGAGCCTTCAATTCAGTACTCTCATACATCATCTGGTAGCCGTTTAAGCCATTGTCCTGAGGTCTGACACCGCTAAAGTATGTACCAAGGGTATTGCAGAGCTCTGCAGGTGATTGGAGTTGGTCAGGAGAGTCACCCATGAGGAGTATAAGATTTGCCGCTGCGAGCAATATATTGACATCCTTTGTATTCTCTGAAAAGCTCGAGGTAATGGCAATGAGCCTCTTCTGTGCCCGAGCGTAGTCTTCAGCAATGCTGACTATTATTTGTTCATCGACCCCAACTTCAGAGGCAGCCTTTGAGAGGGAGAAATTGTCTAAAAAGTGCACCATCTTGTCGTGATTCTGTATCCCAGAGAGGGCCTCTCTGTTGTAAAGCCCCCTGTCATAGATCACCTTCATAAGGGAGTTTATAAAGGTAGTGCCATGACCTGGCCTGATCCTTATCCAGTCTGCTGTATTCCTTGCAAGCTTGGTCTCCTTTGAATCTACCACCACGAGCCTTGAGCCAGCGTTCTTGCTGTGTATGAAATTAAGTCCCCAGACGGGCAATGTGGATGTGATGTCAGACTCGATGATGAGCATAAAGTCTGAGTATAATGGTTTGTCCCACTGAATAGGTAAGTAGTCAATACCAAATGCCGCCTTGAAGGCCTGTAAGGCCTTTGCGTAACCAAATCTGGCAGCAGAGTCTATAGAGTCTGTGCCTATAACATCCCTGAGTAAGAATTGGAGCATATAGTTGTCTTCTATAGTGCACCTCTGTGAGCCAATCCCACCAATAGATGCAGGGCCATATTTGTCCTTAATGTCTGTTAGTCTTTTAACGATGTAATCAATCGCCTCATCCCAAGTTACTGGCTCGTGGGTTCCATCTTTCCTTATCATTGGTTGAGTGAGTCTATTTTCGGAGTAAATAAAATCAAAACCAAACCTACCCCTCCCACATAGATTACCGTCGTTAATACCAGTGCCCTCTTTCCCCCTCGAGCGTATTATCTTGTTCTCTCTGGTATTGACAGCGATTGTGCACCCACAGCCACAGAAAGGACAGATGATTGTATGCTCATCCATATACCATATCCTTGATTTATGCCTGTAGTCTTTGCTGCCCAACGCCCCTACGGGACATGCGTCTATACACTGCCCACAAAACTCACAGTCAAGGGTCTCTTCAAAGGCTGGGCTTATGTTGGTGCGAAAGCCCCTACCTATAAAATTAAGGGCCCCTACCCCCTGGTGTTCATTGCATATACCAACACATATGCCACAGAGCACACAACGATTTGGATTGCGCTCCACAAAGGGCGCCTCGAGCCTCTCCTTGTCCTTCCTCCTGACTGCTGTAAACCTGTTTCCGTGCCCTCCGTAACGGAATGCAATATCCTGAAGCTTACACTCCCCTGCCTTATCACATATGGGGCAGTCCAGAGGGTGATACAAAAGCAGGAACTCTAAGACAGTCTTCCTTGCCTCAGCAATGGTATCACTTTCGGTGATTACTACCATGCCATCTCTAATCTGTGTCGCACAGGCCGCCGATAATTCCCTTTGCCCCTCAATCTCCACAAGACATAGCCTACAACCCGCATAGGGTTTTAGCCTCTTGTCGTAACAGAGGTTGGGTATGTATATGCCGTTTTCTAAGGCCGTAGCCAACACTGTGGCACCTTTTTCGCCCTTCACCTTTTTATTGTTGATGGTCAGTTCTATCATTGCCCTGCCTCCTTATCCGCAATATCTCCCTTTGGCGCCTCTGTATTTGACAATATACTTTCCCTCATTGCACGAGGACCTATCTTTATGCTGTAAAAATTGCACTTTAAATAGCATGACCTACATTGGATACACAGAGACTGGTCAATGTGATGGGGCTTTTTCCTTTCTCCACTTATTGCCTTCTTAGGACATACCCTTGCACAGGCCCCGCAACCAACACATTTAGTCTCATCAATATAGAAGGTGCACAATTCTTTACAAACACCAGTCTTACACCACTTTTGCTCCACATGTTCTATAAACTCATCCTTAAAGTATCTAAGGCTGGTCAATACAGGGTTTGGAGAGGTCTTTCCCAATCCACAGAGCGATGCATTGATTATCTGTTTACTTATATTTTCAATCAATTCAATGTCTTGCTTCTCTCCTCTACCTTCTGTAATCTTGCACAATAGGTCAAGCAGTACCGTATTACCTATCCTGCAGGGAGTGCATTTGCCACAGGACTCCTCAGTGGAGAACTCCAGGAAAAACTTAGACACACTGACCATGCAGTTTAGGTCATCCATGACAACCATACCGCCTGAACCCACTATGGCACCGGTCTTCTGTATATCCTCAAAGGTCACTGGCGTATCAAGTAGGGACTCAGGGATGCAACCACCAGAGGGACCACCTAACTGAACGGCCTTAAACTTTCTACCCTTTGGGATACCCCCACCTATGTCAAATATTATCTTTCTAAGGGGGGTACCCATTGGTACCTCTACAAGACCTATGTTCTTTATGGATCCGCTTAAGGCAAATACCTTTGTGCCTGTGGATCTCTCTGTACCGAGGCCCCTATACCAGTCTCCACCTCTCAGTATTATTTGAGGGATGTTGGCAAGGGTCTCTACATTGTTAAGGACTGTAGGCCTATCCCAGAGCCCCTTTACTGCAGAACGCCAGAACTTGGGCCTCGGCATACCTCTCTTGCCCTCGATAGAACGCATGAGGGCCGAGGCCTCACCACAGACAAAGGCCCCTGCACCCTGACTGATCTCTATATCGAAGTCAAAACCACTGTTAAGGATATTGTCACCTAACAATCCATATTCTTTTGCCTGAGCTATGGCGATCTTGAGCCGACTAACTGCAAGGGGATACTCGGCCCTCACATATATGTATCCCTTATTTGCCCCTATTGCCTTTGCCCCAATCAACATCCCCTCAAGGACTGCATGGGGGTCACCTTCCATAATACTCCTGTCCATAAAGGCCCCTGGATCACCCTCATCTCCGTTACAAATTATATACTTAAGTGGGGCGTCTACCTTTGCGCTCAACTCCCACTTTAGGCCTGTGGGAAAACCAGCGCCCCCCCTACCTCTGATGCCTGACTTCTTTACCTCTTCTATGATCTCTTGTGGTGTCATCTCAAAAAGGGCCTTTGCTGCTGCAAGGTATCCCTCCCTGGCAATGTACTCCTCCATCTTCTCAGGGTCTATAAGCCCCTTGTTCCTTAGTGCCCAGGTTGTTTGATACTTAAAAAAGGGTATCTCATCCATGAGGGCAATAGGGTGTTTTGTGGTGGAGTCCTTATGCATCAACCTCTCAACCGGCATGCCCTTTATGAAGTGTTCCTCCACTATCTCTGGTATATCCTTTAGCATAAACTTTTCATAGAAGATTCCCTCAGGATACACCGTCATCACAGGCCCTTGGGCACAAAAGCCATTACAACCTGTAAATACCACATTGACCTCATTCTCAAGTCCCCTGTTTAAGAGCTCCTCCTCAAGGGCCTCTTTGATCTTAAGGCTACCGCTGGCCATACAACCCGTCCCCCCGCAAAGCATTATGCTCGATCTGTATAGATTCATCCTTATTCCCCCCTATTCATACTGTTTTACAATGTGCATTATATTGACAGGAGTAACCGAGCCATGGGTGTCTTTGTCAACGACTACCACTGGCGCCAAACCGCAGGCCCCAAGGCATCGAACCGTATCAACGGAATACTTACGGTCCTCTGTCATCCCACTTGCCCCAATCCTCAGTCCAGCCTTCAGATTGTTCATAATCTCTTCAGCGCCCTTGACATAACAGGCCGTGCCCAGACAGACCTTTATGTTGTGCTTGCCCTTTGGTTTCATGGTAAAGAAGGAATAGAAAGAGACAACACCGTGTACCTCACTCACAGGCACCCTCAGCCCTCGTGCAATATGCTTTTGTATAACAGGCGGCAGATAGCCAAATAACTCCTGTGCCTCCTGTAACACTGGTATCAAGGCGCCTGGCTTATTCTTGTAAGCATCTATTATCTCATCAAGTCTCTGGACCATCTCGTCGGTATACTCTGCAGGCCTCGATTCTGAAGCCGTTACCTTTGACTTCATCTCCATGGTCTTTGTAACAACCTCGAGCAATATTGAAGGGGAGAAGGGCTTTGGCAGATAATCAAGGACCTTGAGGCTAAGAGACTCTTTGAGGGTTTCCTGAGATGGGTACCCTGTGATTATCAATATACTGACTTCTTGGTTACTTTTGCGGACCTCTTTGATAAACTCCATACCGTCCATTTCGGGCATCTTTAGGTCTGTTATAATAATGTCAAATCTATTGAGGTCCTCTCGCTTCAGTGCCCTTATGGGTGAGGTCTCAGTCTCTACATCAAACCCCTCAGGTACCAATGTCTTCTCACAACTCCGCAAGATGATAGGCTCGTCATCTACTATAAGTATATTCCCCCTCATAATAAACCTCCATGTTTTTTATAAGCTAATCCTTATAGCCCCTTGAGGACAATGAAAACCTAATCTGTTTGTTTTTTTATGTCTGAGCTTTTAAGACCTTGAGCACCTATTTTACACCACCAAGCATCTTTATAAACACCTTAAGTGAAGATATGTGGGGTCAGGTCTTGAATCATCAGTTTTTAAGGCAATTCTCCCTTAACGCCTTGCTTGTGTAATGTAGCCCGAGATATTTCGCAATCTCCTTTAGTGTATAACCGTATAATGAGCTAAGATAGCCGCTCCATGCCTTGAGATGTTACATGATATACCGACCCTGTGTATTCGCCCTTTGGATTAGCTATATTAGCGTTTTAGATCATATTTCAAGACCTGACCCCCATCCAAACCTATCTATTCTAAACCAAAGGAGACATTCAACAAAGTCCTTTGAAAGTATGGGATTATCGTTGAATCCAAAGAGATGACCCTTGCAACCGCAATCTGAGGCTCCAAAGTTGGCGATAGTCCATTCACAGATTTCGTGCATTTTATCGGCAATCTGACATTCAATCCTCTCCGATGTTCTTATGGCAAAGGCATTTATGTATTGCCCATGCCCTGTTAGATAATCGATATGCCAAAACTTATTTTTTAGCTTTCTTTTGTGTCTCTCAATACGAGAGCAAAGGTTTTTCATTGCAGAACCCGTATAGATGTAATAGCCCCTTTTAAATCTAACTCTGCCAAGGGAACCTGTGTCTATATCTTGGTCATTATTTATTTTAAATAGTATCATGTAACTGCCTCTGTCCTGAGCTTCCTGCTCAATTATGTCTATGGGTATTTGAAGTTCTTTAATTGAGTCCTCAATCTGAAGGTCCTTGTTCCATTTTATGCCCACTGCCCTGATACTGATATTCTTGTAAACTTCTAAAAAGGTTTTTGAAAAATCAATATCTGTATGGTAATCAGGCATAAAAAAAGAGGGCTTCTGAGAATGAACAATAAATAAGACATGCCCCTTAAAGCCCTTGGCTGACAGTTCAGATAGTTCTTTTAGGTGTTTTATCCCTCTTTTAGTAGGTGCATCTGGGAAAAGGGCAATATCTCTCCCGAAAAGGGTGCAGGACTTTACCTCTAAATAGTGATGTTTATCCTTGTGAGCTGTAAGCATAAAGTCAAATCTGCTCTGTCCAACCTTTACCTCGTTTTTAATAGCATCAAAATTATCCAAACCCTTTATAAGACCTCTCTGAAGCAGTGTCTTTGCAACGAGATTATTCAGATGGGTGTCAAGGAGCACTGGGCTGTCTCCTTTAAGTACAGCTATGACTTTGTATCTGAGGCTGCCCTTGTGAGAATTGACAAGATATAATGTTGCTCCCTTAATTAGTAACTCTATAAGCCTGCCAGGATTGGGTAGATATGCAGATGTAATCTCAGAGCCCACCTTGCACTGTATTACAAACCTATTTAGTCTTGTAATAAATTCCGCTTGGAGATAATCCTCTTTAAGTATTTTTATCGCCATTGTCTTTTTAGAAATGATACAATATTTTGTATGAAAAAAGGACTAAGGTTGTTTGAAACTAAAAAGACAAAGCCTATAGATTCCTTAATGGAACGATACAAGTATTTTCGATCCTTGCTTGGTCATAATCACAGGGCTTTGAGCCTAATAGCAGGTATGGAGCAGCTCTATTTTAGCGGACGCCCCTTTACCCTTAACCAGATTAGGATAACCTATGAAGAGTTGCTTGAGTCAATTACAGGGCTTGCCTATTGCCTTGAATCAATGACAGGAGAGAGATTTCCAGAGCTTATAAGAAGGATTGAGGAGATAGATGAGAAATTATTCGCCAGTTTTTCCCCCTCCTGTTTACTGCCCTCAAAGACCTTAACGATTTCAATGCAGGACATAGAGGCTAATATGCAAAAACTGGTTGGTTCAAAGGCGCTAAACCTTGCAATGCTACGAAACCAGCTTGGTCTTAAGACCCCCTCAGGATTTGTTATTACATCCTATGCCTTTAATAGATTTTTAGAACACAATAACCTTAATCGCACGATTGAGAATGGCTTATCCACTTTATCGGTAGATGATTATGAGGCTATAGAGAGAGAAAGCAAGTCAATAAGGAGCAAGATCCTTGAGGGTGAGATGCCTGAGGATATTGAATATGCCATATTTAAAGGCTTTGAGGAATTGCAGAGGCATTCCAATGATGAAGTTATGGTTGCCGTAAGAAGCAGCGCTGTAGGGGAGGATACTGAGGCGACCTTTGCAGGCCAGTATGATTCTGTCTTGAATGTGCCTAAGGACAGGCTTATAGAGGCATACAAAGAGGTAATTGCAAGCAAGTATTCAGCCCGTTCCATTAATTACAGGCTTCTTTACGGTCTCGATGATAAGGATACACCAATGGCAGTTATTATTCTTGAGATGGTAAAGGCAAAGACAAGCGGGGTCTTATATACTGTTGACCCTGCTATTAGACCTCACTGCCCCCTTAAGGTAACGGCCATCCTTGGACTTGGAGAGCATCTTGTGGGCGGAAGTTCCACACCCGATGTATTCTTGCTTGATAGGTTGGAAGATAAGGTTGTTGACTCTGTTATCGCATCAAAGGACTTTAGGATGGTAGCCAATGAGGGAGGAGGTGTCTCTGTTAATCCGGTGGAAGATGCAATAAGGCACAAACCTTCGTTGCAACATAACATGCTGATGAGACTTAGACAGGTAGGTTTGATGATTGAGGAATACTTTGAGTCTCCTCAGGATATTGAATGGGCAATTGATGATAAAGAGGACCTATTTTTGCTTCAGACAAGACTTCTCAATGTTCCAAAAATGCATCCAGAGGACCCTTTGGAGCATAGAGATGTTGTTAGCGCAAGACCAGTTATAACTGGCGGAGAGACTGCCTCTTCAGGTGTATGTACAGGACAGGTTGTTCATTACAATGATATTACTACAATAATGGACAACAGGGAGGACATCGTTTTAATTGCGAAAAATGCAACCCCTGAATTGGCGAGGTTTATTGGAAAGGTCAAGGGTATTGTCACAGAGTTTGGCAGCGCCTCAAGCCATCTTGCCTCAGTGGCACGTGAATTTGGGGTGCCCGCTGTATTTGGTATGAAAGGGGCCCTATCTATATTGACACAAGGACAGTATATAACCCTCTGGGCTGATAAGGCTATGGTATATGAGGGCATAATAGAGGAACTTCTACAGAATATGAGCCCCTCAAGAAAGGTGATTTACAATAGCGCAGTACATAAGAGGATGCGTGATGTGCTTGATCTCATATCACCTCTTAATATGACTGACCCTAATTCGCCAGAATTTATTCCCTCAAAGGCACAGACCTTTCATGACATCATAAGATATACCCATGAGATAGCTGTAAGGCAGATGTTTGGCATAGGAGATATACAGAGGAGCAAAACATATAAGGCGAGACTCCTGAGGACAAAATTGCCTCTGAATATCTGGATAGTTGATTTATCAGAAGGGGGCAGAGAAAATAAAGGAAGGGACATTGAGTATCAGGATATAAAGTCAGTCCCTTTCATGGCTATTTGGCGAGGTTTTATCCATCCTGGAGTTAATTGGGAAGGAACAATGAGTCTAAAGACCTCAAAGATATCCTCTCTTTTTGCTGTTGCAGCCACCTCAGAACTTGGAGAGCAGCCTGGTGGAGAAAGCTATGCGATATTGGCAGAGGACTATATGAATCTAAGCATTAAGTTTGCTTATCATTTTGCAACCGTTGATGCGCTCTGCGGAGATAAGGAATCACAAAACTATATCTCCTTGCAATTTTCAGGCGGTGCAGGCAGTTATTACGGCAAAACGCTCAGGGTGCAATTAATGGGAGCAGTTTTGAGCAAATTAGGTTTTAGGGTTGAATTAAAGGGAGACCTAATTGAGGCTGTTTATGCAAGATACGATAGGGAGTCAACCATGGATACCCTTGATAATTTAGGAAGGCTTCTTGGGTCATGCAGACTTCTTGATATAACTATCTCTAATCAGGATGACATAGAGTTTTATTGCCAACAGTTTTTCAAGGGCAATTATGACTTTATAAATGTGAGAAATTATGAGGTAATGCCCTCTTTTTATATAAAAGGTGGGCTTTGGAAGATTATTGCCGATGAGCAAGGCAGATTTTGTATGTATGATGGTTCTCATAACAGTGGCGGTGCGATAAGAGGCATTGCCAATATATTTAATAGATTCCTAAACATTCAAAATAGGATTTTCGTGGAGTCCATAGAAAGTCGCCACCACTTTCCCCTTGCCATTGTAAAGGGAAATTATAATAGGGACTGCGCAATTAATCTAAAGTTAAAACTATTGGGCGGAAAGGTTGACAAAACAGGAGGCATAGCCTTTGGTATAGGAGATGTTGAAAACTATCTCGCCCTTGCTTTAGATGCCCATGAGGGGGCTATTACTTTCTATAGGGTTTCAAAGGGGAGAACAGCAGTTTTGGAACGAAGAAATAAGAAGATTGACCTTGGTCTGTGGCACAACCTTACAGTAGAGATAACAGGCTCAATGGCAAGGGGTTACCTTAACAATATCTTAATGATTCAATGCAGCATAGATAAACCTATTACAGGATATTGTGGTCTTTGGGCAAAGGGAGACTCAGTTATCCTTTTTGAAAGGATTATTATAAAGACACATGTAGAGGAAGTATCAGTGGATATATAGAAGAATTTTTATAATTGTGACAATTTGAAGGCCCCAACATAAGGACAATCGTCGTAAATTTGCTCAAAAAGTTCATTGTTGTAATTACCTAATAGGTACATTTGGTTGAAATTTGACTGATAAGTATTTTCACTTACAAGAAAGGCAAAGATATTATTGCCTCTAAATAATAGTTGAGTAGTGAACTTACCTGTTTTGAATTCTTTTTTCGCAATTACCAATGCTTCAAGGCAAAACCCTGCATCCAATGGGTTAGATACCCTCCATGACAGCACATAGCGACATTACCGCGATTAGACACAGAAATCCCTAAACCCCTACCCTATCCTGATATATGTAATATCCGCACACCAGAGTAGATATGTTCTGTCTATTTTAAAAGTCCTCGCACTTGCGAGTTGACCTATCGTCTTTGCTCCTCTTGCAGCTTCAAAGGCTATCTTTGCCTTCAATGCAGCGTTCCGTGCTTTCATTTTCTTTCACATCCTGTTTTCCCTTATAGAGTTCCTACAGGCTCTATTATCCACTAAATAAAACCCTATTCAGTTTTTGACGATGATGTGATGAATCACAAACCAATTAGCACAAAATGAACACAATTTGGGAGTTGAGCTGAGTGGGTGATACTGGTAAGTCATTGATTTTTAGAGTAGGCGATGTAGGGATTGAACCTACGACCTCTCCCGTGTGAAGGGAGCGCTCTCCCACTGAGCTAATCGCCCTAAGAAATTGAATTGTAAAGATAAATTCAGTGAGTTGTCAAGTAGTATCTCTCTATTGTTTCTATAATCAATGGCTAATAATAACATTTTTTTAAAAGTATAAACATTGTTACTGTAGACTGCAAATTTAATCTAAACAATATCTCTTTGTTATAGTGTGTTGAATGAGTATAATATCAGATAATGCATTGGATAAAACTAATCATTATTGTACTGATAGCAGCGCTGGTTGGAGGATTAGCAGGATTTCTTTCTTGGACTATCTCTGATCTGCCTGAGATAAGAACCCTTGAATCTTATCGTCCCGTTGAATCCACTCTGCTGTACTCCTCCGATGGTAAGGTGCTTGCTGAGTTTTATCTTGAACGAAGAAGGTATATCCCCCATTATCAGATCCCTGATTTAATAAAAAAGGCCTTTATTGCTATTGAAGATCAGCGTTTCTACCACCACCCAGGGATTGACCTTATTGGGATACTAAGGGCACTTTACAGGAACATCAAGGCAAAGGGCATCGAGGAAGGGGGAAGCACTATTACCCAACAGCTCACAAAGATGCTCTTTCTGAAGCCAGAGAAAAACATCATGAGAAAGATAAAGGAGGCTGTTATATCGGCGCAGATAGAAAAGCGCTACACAAAGGATGAGATAATAGGTATGTATCTTAACCAATCCTATTTCGGCACCAGGGCCTATGGCATTGAGGCTGCCGCTGAGACATACTTTGCCAAGGGCGTAAATGAATTGAATGTAGCCGAGGCTGCCCTACTTGCAGGACTACAGAAGGCGCCCTCTGCCTACTCCCCCTTCAGGAATCCAGAGAAGGCATTGATGAGGAGAAATACCGTATTAAGCAAGATGCTCGAGAACCGATTCATCACAAAGGAGCAGTACGAGCAGGCGATTAATGAACCATTGCCTGCAAAACCTAATTATCGTCGGTATGAGGCACCCTATTTCGTAGAATACCTAAGGCAGCAACTCGAACGACGATATGGCGATGCCTTGTACACAGGAGGTTTGAGAATCTATACAACCCTTGACTATTCGATGCAGAAGAAGGCAGAAGAGGCACTTCTTAAGGGCATTTTAGATATTGAAAAAAGGGTTAAAAAGGGGGTGCAGGCTGCAATAATTGCCATAGACCTCAAAGAGGGGAATATAAAGGCTATGGTTGGTGGTACTGATTTCTGGGAGACCCAGTTCAACAGGGCTACGATGGCACTAAGACAACCCGGTTCAGCCTTTAAGCCCTTTGTATATGCAGCCGCTATAAAGGAGGGCTTAGGCAGCACCGATGAGGTGTTAGATGAGCCTGTAAATTTTCCAGGATCAAAACCTAACTCTGTCTGGTCCCCAAGAAATTACGACAATGAGTATCGAGGGTATGTATCTTTGAGGACTGCTATGGCACTTTCCTTAAATACTGCTACCGTACGTCTCGCTCACAATATTGGAATAAAAAAGATTATAGAGACGGCACAGGAATGCGGTATCAAAACTACACTTCAGCCCTATCTGCCCATAGCCCTTGGTGCCTCTGATGTGACTCCACTGGAATTGACCGCAGCCTATGGCGCCTTTGCTACAGGCAAAAGATTAGAGATCAAGGCATATGACAGGATCACAAATAATAAGGGCATGGTGATCGAAGAGCCTATTTGGTCTCCCTTTTCACAAAAGGTTGTATTCACTGAGGAAGAGACCCTGGAGATTCGTGAATTGTTGAAGGCTGTGGTTGTATCAGGGACTGCCCAGAAGGCTAAAGAATTAAAGAAAGAGGTGTTTGGCAAGACTGGGACAACCAATGACTTCTCTGATGCCTGGTTTGTAGGATTTGATGATTCTTTGGTCGTAGGTGTTTGGGTTGGCAGAGACAATCACAAACCCATTGGGGGAAAAGAGGCTGGTGCAAGGGCTGCATTGCCTATATGGATTGATTTCATGAAAAAGATAGGTCCTTAAACTCAATGCCTATATTTATAAGGCTCCTGACTTTGCGTTGTCTGTGAGAAGCGCCCCCAGTTCCTCATAGAGAGACGCAACTTATAGTTCTCGATGATCGACAAGGCCGAGTGGTGGCAGTAGCACAGCCCTTCCTTGCCAGGATTAGGGTTTAGTTGGTCATGAAATCGAGGGCATTTGCATCCCCAAGGGTGAACACCCGCCTCAATAAAAGAGACTTATCCTTATCACTGAAATTTAGGGCATTTTTGATCTGGCCTATCAACCGCCTATCTTTGACATGGGCTTTAGGAGGGTCATGCTCCTCTGGTGCTCCATCTCATGGCCCTGTGGTTTGACCTCGATAGACAACCTCAAGAGCCTTTCCAGCTCGCTATCGTCACTGTTACTGCGAAGGGCAGACTTTAGGTCTATCTCGGTATCTGAAAAGAGGCAGGGTCTTAAAAGGCCATTGGAGGTCAGTCTCAACCGGTTACAGTTACTGCAGAAATGATGGGTAATGGGGCTGATAAATCCAATAACCCCCCTTGCCTCTCTGAATTTATAATATCTGGCTGGTCCTGATTTTCTGGCCTTAACCGCTTCTAATGGGGCAATAGTTGAGACCCTCTGTTTTATCTCATCGGTGCCTATATACCTGTCTACACTCCAGAGGTCCTTTGATCCAAAGGGCATGAACTCAATAAACCTGATGTGGTTTTCAGAGGTCATGGTGGCCCTTGCAAAGTCCTCTATCTCATCATCATTGATCCCCCTTATAGGGACCATGTTTATCTTGATAGGTCTCAAACCCTGCATCTCAGCCTCCCTAATACCATCAAGGACATCCGCTATATTTCCACCCCTTGTGATCTCCCTGTATCGATCAGACCTAAAGGAATCAAGGCTTATATTTATCCTATTTAGTCCTGCCTCTTTTAATTGCAAGGCCTTTTGCTTGAGCAATAGGCCATTGGTTGTGAGGCTAATGTCTTCAATTCCCTCTATTGCCTTTATCGAAGATATAAGGAATGGGAGGTCTCTTTTGATAAGTGGCTCGCCACCGGTAATCCTTATCTTTTTAACACCCAGTCCTGCAGCAACCCTGACAATCCTGACGATCTCCTCATAGGTAAGCACCTCAGAGTGTTCGAACAGCTTTATACCATCCTTGGGCATACAGTAGATGCATCTCAAGTTACACTTGTCGGTAATAGAGATACGCATGTAGTCAATAATCCTTTTATATCTGTCTGTTATATGGTGCATTTTCTAAAGGGATCAACAGTAAGAAGAGTTGATTTGTCCTAAAAAGGGGAATTTATAAAAAACCTAAGGGACAATAATAATAAAGGTAATTAATCGATGTATATAAAGCCCTTTGTTTTTTCAGAGGTCTTCTGCAAGATTTTGTCCTGGCATAAAAAGCCTGCATTATTGTTTCTTCTTTGTGGTCTTGGGTGTAGCCTTTTTGTTTTGAGATAGTATCTCTGCAATCTTTTTCTCAGCCAGATCGGCTTCGCTGGTCCTTGGATACCTCTCTATTATCCGTTCTAATATGACCTTGCCTGTCTTTTTATCACCGAGCTCAAGAAAACTGTAACCTTGCTTGAGCATAGCAGCCCTTACCTTGTCATGCTTAGGATACTTCTTTATAAAGGTCTCGTATGCAAGTATTGCTTCCTCATATTTCTTTTCGTTGTAATATATCTCTCCAATCCAGTACTGTGAGTTTGATGCAAGCTTGTGGTCTGGATTCTCTTTTATGAATTTCTCAAATTTCTGCCGAGCAGCAGGATATTTTTTGTCCTTAAAGTCTATCTGCGCATCATCATATAACCTCTGGTCTTTAATGGTTTCCTCATGCTCTGTTGTTGGCATTTCACTTGTTTTGCCTCTGTCAATCTCTGGCTTTTTGTCCTCTGAGGATAATCTTGATTTTATTTCATGTATTTCTTTTTCCAAGGCAGCAATCTTTGCCTGCTGAAGTTCTCTGTCTGAGGCAATATCTTTGAGGGTTTTGTCTAGAAAGTATTTGTTTTCATCAAATCTCCCCTTCATTATCTGCAATTCCTTAGAGAAGTCTGAGGTTTGAGACAAAAGATTAGTTTGACTTTCTCTCAGGGCATAGACGCTCTCAAATCTTTCCTTCAACCGTGCCGTCTCTCTGGATTGTTCTTCGGAACGGATGCGTAGATCTTCTATCTCCTTTTTTTGAGTGAGATTTTGCACCTGAAGGTGTGCAACGGTACTTTTAAGGCTGTCCATCTCTGAGGTGCTTACACAACCAAAATTTATTAACAGTGCAAATACAAGGGCAATTTTAAAGGTTGCATTGAACGGCAGAGCAATCATTCTGTATCCTCCAAAAATACAAAGTGAGCCCTTCTGTTTTTAGCCCAACAGGCCTCGCTCTTTTCGGAACACTGTGGTTTTTCCTTACCATAGCTTATTGTGTCAATCCTTTTTGATGGTATGCCAAGGGATATCAAGTATTCTTTTACTGCATTAGCCCTTCTTTCGCCAAGACCAAGATTGTATTCTCTTGTCCCCCTCTCATCACAATGCCCTTCAATAATTACCTTTACCTTGCGATTGTTGGATAGTATCTCAGAGACCTGTTTTAGCATAACCTTAGCCGATTCCTCTATGTTATAACTGTCAAAACCAAAGTATATATCCTTGACCTTTGTCTGAAGTTCTCTTAAAGCAATCTTGAAATCCTCCTGTTGCGCCCTTTGATGTTGTCTTTCGCTAATTGTTTCCTGTGGCATCCTGTCTCTATCTATATCTGACTTTGTTTCTGACGTCTTCTTAGAAGCATCATCGGACATTGAGATCGCCTGTTGGTCCTGAATTGGCGGAGATTGTTTTTGTGAACACCCAATGTTTATAAACAAACAAAGCGATAAGGTAAACATAAATAAAGACAGTTTCATCTTGTTTCCCCCTTTTTATTAAAATTTACTCTATTATATGGAATTGACTCTGTTAAATCAATCAATGCAATACCAAAGACATTCAATATCACCAGAAGAGGGTTTCTATGTTATCATTATAAGCTTTTAGTAAAAATAGCAGAATTGCAAAAATATTTGTGACAGGCGCTTAACTTAAAATGCAATGGTGTTGTTTGCTTAGAATCCCAAGAGAGAGCTTATTTTTTATTGTAATGGATTAAATTGAACAGGAAGATACTTCTAATAAGATGATATATTGAAAAACAAAAACATTGATAATAGCGGGATAAAGGCAAAAAATATCTCTTGAATAAATTTACTTAACCATATAAAATTTATGCGGCATAGAAAGTGTGTGAAGTATGATTTAACTTAATGTAGGGCATCCATTAAATCTATCTTCAAAGGTCATTTTTTATCTAAAAAGCAAATCACATAAGGAGGATTGGATATGGAGAAGGAACCCAAACCAATTAAGGTTTCGGGCATTATGGGGGATATGGCGAGGTCCCTTAACGCATCCTTTGTAGAAAACTGGTTTTCTACACTAGTAGGTTTTCTATCAGGCACAAAGACTTATTATTTCTTTGTATTCCTATTTGGCCTTTTAGTATTCGGTGCTGCAATGACAGGGCTCGATGCAATGAGGATTGGGTATAGGCACGCCTATGGGGTTACCAGAGAGGTAGCCTGGGGTCTGCTGATATCTACCTACATATTCTTTGTGGTTACCTCAACTGGACTTTGTATAGTATCTTCCATAGGACATGTGTTCGGGGTTAAGGACCTTATGCCTATAGCTAAAAGGGCCGTGTTTCTATCTATAGTAACAATCATGGCAGGCTTTACAGTTATCTTCTTTGAGATTGAAAATCCCTTCAGGATGGCTATCTACAATGCAATCTCCCCAAACCTGACATCCAATATATGGTGGATGGGAACGCTTTATGGGGCATATATGGTCTTTATGATAATTGAATTTATATGTATCCTGCTGCACCAGCATAAGATTGCTACCATTGCGGGTCTTGCTGGTCTTATATCAGGTATTGTGGCACACAGCAACCTTGGAGCTATCTTTGCGATGCTTCATGGCAGGGAATACTGGTATGGGCCCTATCTTCCCATTTATTTTATAGCCTCAGCAATGATGTCTGGCTGTGCTGCCATCATATTTTTCTCATGGATTGGCTATAAGGTAAACAATGAGCAGATGGACAGACCAATGCAGAGGGCTATGGAGGTGGTTGGAAAGCTGTGTACACTGATGATCACAGTAATCATATTCTTTACCTCATGGAAACTCATCACTGGTTCCGTTGGAGGTCCTGGCAAGGTTGAGGCTATAAGGGCATTGATATCTGGTCCCTATGCCTTCAATTTCTGGGTCTTAGAGGTAACCATAGGGATGCTCATACCCTTTTTCTTATTCCTAATGTCAAAGTGGAAGAATATCAACCTCATGTTTATAGCCACCATGTTTATGATATTCTCGATCTTCTTTATGAGGTTTGACCTGGTGGTGATTGGACAGTTAGTGCCATCCTTCCATGAGCTTCATGTAACTGATTATCCAGGGTTACTTCCCTATAAACCCAGCTTCCATGAGATAGTTATATCTATAGGCGGAATAGCCCTTGCCTCATTAACATTCCTCCTGGGAGAGAAGGTCTTTCAGGGACACAAGACTGAGATCCATTGAAAGGAGAAAAAAACATGAAACACATAGACCTCAATAACCTAAGAAAAGAAAACCTTGATACACTACCAGAAATGGAGAGAAGACAATTCCTAAAGATTGGTCTTGTTGTCACTGGCATATTTGCTGGAGGCAGTGTGCTATCCCTCATGTCCAACATCGATAAGGTCTTTGCATCAAAGGAAGACCTCAAGCAGAGATACCCCTACAAACCCCATTATAGCATGGTCATGAGGCAGGATAGGTGCGTTGATTGTGAGCTCTGCAAAGAGGCCTGCATTATAACTAACAATGTGCCTGATTATGGTTACAGGACTACAATACTTGAGAAGGTAACCCCAGATGCCATTGGGCAAAAGCGGGAGTTTATCCCAGTGCTTTGTAATCAATGTAACAATCCGCCTTGTGTAAGGGCATGCCCTACAAAGGCAACTTATAAGGACCCGACAAATGGTATTGTAATGATGGAGGACAGGAAGTGCATTGGATGTAAGAGTTGTGTGCTTGCTTGTCCCTACAATGCGAGGTATTTCAGTGAAGAAAAACATGCAATAGATAAGTGTAATTTCTGCATAGACACAAGACTTCAAAAGGGACACAAACTCACCGCCTGTGCTGAGGCATGTCCAGCTGATGTTAGGGTATTTGGGGACCTATCGGATCCAGAGAGCAGGGTATTTAAGATGGTACATCAGATAGAGAAACCTGTATGGGTACTCAGAGAAGAGACAGGCGTAAAACCAAATGTATTCTATACAAAGGGGTAGCACGAAATGAAAAAAACAATATTGATAACTATAATGCTTTCTGTTTTTGTAGTTGTTGGGGCAATTACTATCTATGCCTCAGGTGGCGATATCCTATACACAAAGCCTGTTAAATCGGTTCTTTTCAGCCATAAGGCACACGAGAATATCGGTTGTGGCAGTTGCCACTCGGGGCTCTTTGAGATGAAGGCCTTAGCTGCCCAGGGCTATACAGATTTTAATATGGATGCGCTTTATAAGGGGAAATACTGCGGTGCTTGCCATAACGGCAAACAGGCCTTTGCATCGAACACCCAATGTGCCCGTTGTCATGGAGGCGTAAAAGAGTATGTTGCCATGAAGACGAGACCTAAGCAGAAATCCACGGCCCAAGGCCCTCAGCAGGCCATCAATATTGGCTCTGGAGATACCTCTGTGCCATTCAATCACACAAGCCATGCATCAATGGCCTGTGGGGACTGCCACACCAAGCTTTTTCAGATGAAAAAGGGTACCACAAAGATCACCTTTGCAGATCACAACTCAGATAAGTATTGTTATAGCTGCCATAACGGGACCAAGGCATTTTCATTTCAGGATTGCAACAAGTGTCACGCAAAGCTGACAATACCTGGACAAATTACAATTGGCAAGGGTGATTCTGCAGTGAAGTTTAACCATGATTCTCACACAAAGAATACAAAGTGCAATGACTGTCATAACAAACTTTTTGCAGCAAAGAAAGGCTCCTCCAAGATTACCTTTGCAGAACATAGCTCCAATAAGTATTGTTATGCCTGCCACAATGGCAAGAGGTCCTTTGGCTCTGATAACTGTGCTGCCTGTCACTCAAAGATACCAGCACCAAAAGGGACACTGACTTATAAAGTCAATGGCCTTGATACTGCACACTTCAGCCATGACTTCCACGGCAAAATATTCGGGTGCAATGATTGTCATACAAAGATATTCTCAATGAAAATGGGTGCAACGAAGATGAACATGCAAGGCATGTATGAGGGCAAATATTGCGGAGCCTGTCATAATAGCAACCTTGCCTTTCCCTCAACGGATTGTGCAAAGTGTCATTATAGCAAGAAGAAATAATAAACCGATAGATCTGTTAAGTGTAAAGGGGACTGACTGGCTTGGTCAGTCCCTTTAGTTATTATCAATAAAGATTCCGTGAACAATTAATACAATATCCTGTCCCTGCTTTATTGTTCTGCTTCTCTTTTGTAAGGATATGTTAAGCCAATACCTTGGAAGCAGATAAGTGATTTAGGGATACTTAGAACTGAATATGATAGACTGCAAAGGAGTATACAACATGAATCTTAAAATCTTCAGTCCCTTTTTGTTGTCTTTTGCTATAGTTGTTTTTGCCACTGCCTGTAGTAAATCAGATGACCTGTGGCTTATGAAACAAAATTGTATTGGCTGTCACAATCTTGTTCCAGTATGTGTAAGTCTCGGGACTAAAAATGCCAAGGACTGGAAAATAACCATCGAGTCTATGAAAAGGGCTGGTGCAAAGATTCAAAATCCAGACATAGACAAGATAGCCGATTTTTTGTCAAGACAAAAACCTGATTCAGCAGATTTCTGCAAGTAATTAAAGCTGAAGCACCTGATTATTTGATCCTTTTTTTAAGGGCAAATACCACTGCTTTAAGCTGATAGGGTTTGACAAAGAAATAATAGAGCATATAGACTCTGTGTTTAAAATTTAAATTTATGGAGGGTGAATTGCTGAAGACTGTTGAGGATATATCGTCAACCAAAAAAAGAATGCTTATTGAGATACCTGCTGATAAGATACAAGCAGAGATGAAGGGTGCCTTTGCGAAGGCTCAGAGGGAGGCAAGATTGCCTGGATTTAGACCTGGCAAGGTGCCTATGAGCATGATTGTAAAAAGATATGGTAGTGCTATTGAGGCAGAAGTGCTGGAAAAACTTGTGCCTGAATTCTATAAAAGTTCTGTGCAGGATTCAGGGTTAACCCCTGTATCTGCCCCTATTTTGGAAGAAAAGTATGAATACAAGCCAAATGAGCCAATACTCCTTAAGATAAAGATTGATGTGCGCCCTAAGGTTGAACCACTAAACTATAAGGGCATAGTAATAAAGGATGTGCCAGTAACAGTAACCGATGAGGATGTGCAGAGGATGTTGAATGCCTTTTCCAATGAAAGGGCAAATTATGAGGTGTCCGAGGGAGAGATTCAAGAGGGTGATCTCGTGTCCTTTGACTGTTCCTTAGATAATAGACAGGAAAAGGACCTGATAGTTCGTGCAGGCGCCTCTTCACCCTATCCAGAGGAATTTACCAAGTCCTTTATTGGGAAAAAGACCGATGATGTATTTCAGTGGGATGCTGATTTTAAAGATAATGACAAACTGCCTTTGCATGGGATGAAGGGTCTATTGTCAATAAAAATCAATTCTGTTAAGAAAAAAATATCTCCACCCTTAGATGATGAATTTGCAAAGGATTTAGGTTATGAAACCCTTGAGGAACTGAAGGATAAAATCCGGGAAAACCTCCTGTCTTCTCGAGAAAATCAGGCAAGAAATCAAAAGATTGGTCAGATATTGGATAAGTTAATTGAAACACACAACTTTGAACTTCCTGAAAGTCTCCTTGAGAATGAGCTTACAACCCTAATACAGGAAATAAAATCTACCCAGAAAGACAATAGAGGCGAAGAGCAATTGAGAAAAGAGATGTTACCCATTGCTGAAAAGAATGTGAAGATTGGTATATTGCTTGAGCTGATAGGCATAGAGGAGGGCATTAAGGTTACGAAAGATGAGCTTGAGCAGGAACTTTACGCCACTGCAAATCAACTGAACGTGCCTCCTGAGGAGCTTTTAAAATACTACATGGAGCAGGATGGGTCCTTATTGAGGATTCATAATAAGGCATATACAAGAAGTGTATTCTCTAAGCTACTTGATTATGCCGTAATTGATAATGCTGATGAGCAGGTGGCTTCTGAAAATTCGAAATCTTCAAAGGAGGACTAATAGACTTATGAGCATTGTTCCTATAGTTATAGAACAGACTGGACGCACCGAGAGGGCATACGATATTTATTCAAGACTTCTAAAGGACAGGATAATTTTTATTGGTACTGCTATCGATGATCATGTGGCCAATGTTGTGGTTGCTCAGTTACTTTTTTTGCAGACCGAAGACCCAGATAAAGACATACATATATACATAAATTCACCTGGGGGTTCTGTAACAGCAGGACTTGCTATTTATGACACTATGCAGTATTTAAAACCTGCTATAGCAACTTATTGTATTGGTCAGGCAGCAAGTTTTGGGGCGCTTCTGCTTGCTGCAGGGACAAAGGGCAAGAGATTCGGACTCCCCAATGCAAGGATAATGATCCATCAACCTATAGGCGGTTTTTATGGTCAGGCAACGGATATAGAGATACATGCACGAGAGATACTAAAGGTCAAAGAGACACTAAATACAATACTGTCAAACCATACAGGACAACCTATTGATAAAATAAGAACTGATGCAGAAAGGGATTTTTTTATGTCTAGTGAGGATGCAAGATCCTACGGTATAATTGATGAGGTAATAACCACAATCAAGGATGTAAAAAGCTAATTTATTTTCATGGAGGCTTAAATGGGGAAAAAGATATTAGATATGACGCTCCAATGTTCTTTTTGTAATAAACAACAGGAGGAGGTTAAAAAACTCATTGCAGGACCTAATGTATATATTTGCGATGAGTGTGTGAGCCTGTGCAATGATATTCTTATGGAAGATATAAATCTTCAGTACAAGAGGAGCCATAAGAAACTGCCTTCCCCTGTGGAGATACACAACTTCTTAAATGATTTTGTCATTGGTCAGGAAAGGGCAAAGAAGATACTTTCTGTGGCTGTTCATAATCACTACAAGAGGATTAATTTCAATAAAAAATCTGATGTGGAACTTCAAAAGAGCAACATACTGCTTATTGGACCAACGGGTACAGGCAAGACATTGCTTGCCCAGACCCTTGCAAGATTTCTTGATGTGCCTTTTACTATTGCCGATGCTACAACCTTAACTGAGGCGGGATATGTTGGAGAGGATGTTGAGAATGTGCTTGTTAAGCTCCTTCAAGCTGCCGATTACGACCCTGAAAAATCGCAGAGGGGTATTATATATATTGATGAGATTGACAAGATAAGCAGAAAGTCCGATAGCCCCTCAATAACAAGAGATGTCTCTGGTGAAGGAGTCCAGCAGGCATTGCTCAAGATTGTAGAGGGGACCATTGCAAACATACCTCCCCAGGGAGGGAGAAAACACCCTCAACAGGAATACATACAGATTGATACCAGAAATATACTTTTTATCTGCGGTGGTGCCTTTGTTGGACTTGAAGCAATTATTGAAAAGAGGATTGGCCGCTCCAGTATAGGTTTCGGTCATGAACTCAAGGGTTCTAAGGAAAAACGTAGAGAGGAACTTCTAAAACAGACTGAACCTGAGGACCTTATCAAATACGGTCTTATCCCAGAATTTGTAGGAAGGATGCCTGTAGTGGCAACCCTTGAGGACCTTGATGAGGCAGCGCTGACAAGGATACTGACGGAGCCCAAAAATGCCCTTATAAAGCAGTATCAGAAGCTTCTTTCCTTTGATAAGGTGAATCTAAAGTTTACGGAACCTTCCATTGCAGCCATAGCAAAGAAGGCAATGAATCGCAAGGCAGGAGCCCGCGGTTTAAGGGCGATTCTTGAGGAGATAATGCTTGATGTGATGTATGAGGTGCCCTCAAAGACAGGCATTTTAGAATGCATTATCAATGAAGATACAGTAAACAATAATGAGAAACCTATACTCATCTATGAGCAAAAGGCGGAGTCAGCATAGCAGGTAAAATATTTAAAGATCTAACTCATGCCAAAATGCAGGCAGGAGATCTCATAGGGTTTGGTAGGTATATGGCTATAACCCTTTATTAGCCCTATGAGGTAATCTTATAAAAGTGTTTACAAAAAACATCATAGAGGGCAAGGAACACCTTTTAACAGGCTTCAGACAGCAGAATTTTACTTGCTTTAGGGCATATTCATTAGTATCGCGGATACGGTCATCTCCACGGAGAATTTCTTTGATTCCTTCCCTAAAGGCACAAGCTCCCAAACCCAATGTCTGTAAGGCTTGATATTTTGCAGCAATGGGGCAGTAAGTTGCCTCTCTATCTCATTGCCCTTTTTATCAATATATACTATTTGCCAGTCAGAGATGAGACATACAGGACAACTCAAGGCTGCAAGCCCTTTATAATGATTCTTCATTATCTCATTTTCCCAAAGAATCAATCTTTCTGAATCCTTCCATTTGAGTTTATCCCGAAGGTATTGCCCTGGAATGTATGGCAACTGGGATAGGAGATTAAGGGAAATCACAAGACTACAATCCTCACCACATTCAGGGAAAAAATACTCTGGTGCAGGTAGGATTGACTCAGGGATTGGTTTGTTTGTATAAATCTTTTCTGCTACTCCCGTCACATCTGCACTAATTAGGCTAACATTGTTAAACAGCGATGCAACCATCTGCATTGAAGGCATCTGCACAATATCAACAAGCACAACCCTTTTAAAAGACAATGCAAGTTCCCTGAGGGGTAAGTCAATCAAAGAACCTGAACCAATCACCACTACCTTTTCCCTATCAGGAATTCTTTCTACTACTTCAAGGATTGTCTCCTTTGTGTTATCAATATGCCTCTGCCAACCTTCCCTGCATCGCTGATGCCTTGATTCTATAGATATTGCCTCCTTAAGGTAGCCCATCTTCTTTACATATTCCGGGGCAGAGATAGTAAGGTATTTAAATAATTCATTTATCATAACTTAGCTTAATCCCGATGAAACTGCCTTGCTTCCTTCAAAGGGAAGCAAGACAAAAGGCATCGTTATACTCCTTTACCTCAAGTCTCAGTTTGCTAAGGCACTCTGAATCAATACCACTTAATAGTTCAGTAAAAACAGTGTTGTTTGTCATTATTGGGTCCAGATTGTCTGATATAATTCCACAGTTTATAAGTTCCTGCCATGCCTTTGTGCCCCTTATAGGTGAAAATTCTGTTAATTTAATAATCACCCTCTGTCTTTTAAGGTACTCTACCCCTTCCCTTACCTCCTCTAAATCCTGACCAGGAAGTCCATACATAAGATAAACTCCAATGTCTTCATCAGCAAAACCTGCAGACCTCAGAGAATGCAGCGCCCTATGGAGATCTTCCACAGTAGTTTTCCCCCCAGTCATAGATTGTCTTTCACTATCAAGGGTCTCAAAACCTATACGTATAGTTTTAAAGCCACTTCTTTTCATAAGCATCGAAACCTCTTCGTCTATGAATCGGGCATGTAATCCGTTGGGGGTGTGAAATCTCAGGGGCAGTTTTCTTCTTATCACCTCTCTGAGGATTGGCTTTATATGAGACTCTGCATCATAAAGCAGGGCATCATCGTAAAAGGCAATATCTGATATGCCCCTTTTAGAGAGACCCTTTATTTCTTCAATAACCTCTATAAAGTTCCTCCTTTGGTATCCTCCATTTATTATGCTTGATGCGCAATAGGAGCATCTAAAGGGGCATCCAGTAGAAGTCAATAGAGCGGCATAACTGTGTTTATGCAGACCCATATCATAATATGGAATTGGTGTTTGCCTTATTTGTTTGAGTTTGAAGCCAAAGGTTTTTATGATAACCTGTAATGCATCTTCAGCCCTGCCTAAGCACAGGGCATCAGCCCCTGAAAAGGAGGAGGCATGTTCTGTATAGAGTTTCGGATAAAGCCCTCCAAGGATCACTGGCACATCCCCTTTAGATTCTCTAATTAATTCAATTGATTGCTGCACACCAGGGTACCAGTAAGCCATACTTGATGTAATAAGCACAGCATCTATAAATCCCGCATTAGTTAGGGATTTATGAAATTCATCAATGCCTATTCCATATCTCTTATAATGTCTATTAAGAGGAGAGAGGCAATCAGGCTTTTCTACCACTTCGTAATTATACTTCCCCGCGCCAAACCTCTTAGGTATGTATGCCTCAAGACAATCTATATATTTAATGGAGACATCAAAAAGGCTGAGATATTCTGCGCATCTATATAGTCCGAGGGGGACAGACCAAAGATTGTAGGCTGCAAAATCGTAGATCCATGGATTAATTAAAAGTAGATTTATTTTCATCAGTATAATAAATTTTAACACTAACGGTAGGGGGAAAAGGATACAAATTAACTTTCATTTTTGTTAAAATCCAATATGATTTTACAACAGATAATAAACGGGCTAACACTGGGGAGCGTCTATTCCCTTATAGCCCTTGGCTATACTATGGTTTATGGAATATTAGAATTCATTAATTTTGCCCACGGCGAAATATACATGTTAGGCGCCTATTTGGGCATAATATTCCTTGCCTTCTTTACTGCTATTGGACTAACTACATCCAACCTATGGCTGTCCTTAGTGCTTACATCACTTTTAACCATAGCCTTTTGCGCCTGCTATGGTTTTTTTATAGAACGTTTCGCTTATAAACCCCTCAGAGACGCCCCAAGATTAAGTCCGCTGATAAGCGCAATTGGTGTTTCCATTTTCCTCCAGAACTTTGTGATGCTAACCCAAGGAGCAACGGACTTGGTATTTAGGATAGATGCCTTTGAAGGCTCTATAAACCTCTACGGTGCCCAGATAACATATTTTCAGGCTGTAATACTAGGCTCCTGTTTTCTAATAATGATTGGACTCAGCCTTTTTGTAAATAAGACTTCAATAGGAAAGGCAATGAGGGCAACAGCACAGGACAAGGTCATGGCGTCACTTTTAGGCATAAATGTGGATTTGGTAATATCTATAACCTTTGTAATCGGTGCATCCCTGGCTGCTGTGGCTGGACTTATGGTGGCTGGATACTATGGCATAGTTAATTACCATATAGGTTATATTGCAGGATTAAAGGCCTTTACTGCTGCAGTGCTTGGGGGCATAGGCAGCATCTCAGGGGCAATGATGGGAGGAATGGCTTTGGGACTGGTGGAGTCCCTTGGGGCAGCTTACATATCAAGTGATTATAAAGATGTATATGCCTTTTTGATGCTCCTATTGATACTGCTCATAAGACCTCAGGGTATAATGGGCAGAAGGATTGAACAAAAGGTATGAGCGTTGAAACAAAAAGGATAAAACCACTTCTACAAAATATCTTCTCTCGCCCATTATTCAATGCACTTCTGTTATCCCTGCTTGTCCTACCCTTTACTGGACCTAAGACCGCAGTCCTTTTATTGTTTGCCTCTTTATTATTGCTGCTTTCTGCAAAGCTATCAAGGAAATTGTCCTCAGGATTTACCCACATAAAGGGCATCTCTTCTTTAATCTCTCTGATTTCCAGATATAGATCACAGATGTTGTTTTTACTGGCTTTACTGTTGTGCATAACGCCAGTGCTTCACAATTCTCCCTATACAGTGGATGTGCTCACTTTATGCCTCATATATTCCATACTTGCCTTAGGATTAAATGTCATAGTAGGCATGACAGGACTTTTGCATCTTGGTTTTGCTGCCTTTTATGCAATAGGGGCATACACTTACGCCTTGTTTTCTATTAATGTGGGGATCTCCTTCTGGCTTGCTGCAACACTGTCGGCAATCATTGCAGCGCTATCTGGATTCATACTCGCCTTCCCTGCTCTCAGGCTCAAGGGCGATTATTTAGCCATAGTAACCCTTGGATTTGGAGAGATCCTTAGGATTATACTGAATAATTGGAAAGAGGTGACAAATGGACCAAACGGCATCAGCAAAATACCTCCTCCCTCGATATTTGGATATTCCTTAGATAACCTAGGACATTTTTTTTATCTATCCCTTGCGGTAGCAATACTGGTCTTTGTTGTTATAGGCAGGGTAGAACAATCAGCGATTGGCAGGGCATGGGTGGCAATAAGAGAGGATGAAATCGCAGCCTCCTCTTTAGGTATTGATGTAACAAGATACAAACTAATGTCCTTTGCCTTTGGCTCCTTCTGGGCAGGACTTGCAGGTGCATTATTTGCTTCAAAAATGGGTTTCATCTCTCCTGAAAGTTTTACATTCCTTGAGTCAGCGCTAATCCTCTGCATGGTTATCCTTGGTGGGCTTGGCAGCAGATATGGTGCTGTAGCAGGGGCTTTTATATTAATAGGGATTCCAGAACTCCTGAGAGATGTTCAGACATACCGAATGCTGTTTTTAGGCATTACTCTAATCATACTGATGCTATTTATGCCTGGAGGCATTGGCGGTAAAAGGGCAGTAAGTGTCTATATTAAAGGTTGAAAACCTAAGCAAAAGTTTCGACGGTTTAAGGGCATTAAAGGACATTACCCTGTCTATAAAGCAGGGCGCTATTGCAAGCATAATAGGTCCTAACGGTGCAGGAAAAACAACCCTCTTTAACTGTCTGACTGGCTTTTCAAAACCATCCTCTGGTGCCGTTTTCTATAAGGGGAGAGAAATAACAGGAATGAGCCCCCATAAAATCGCAGGTATAGGTATTGCCAGAACCTTCCAAAACATCAGACTATTTGGAGCCTTAAGTGTAATAGAAAATATGCTTATAGGGTGCCATATTAGTAAAGGCTATGGTTTCTTTAGTGCCCTGATGAGAGGGCGCAGATTTAGTTCCCTGGAAAAATCAAACTTTCATAGGTCTATGGGTATTCTCGATATGCTTGAACTGTCTAAATACGCCAAACACCTTGCAAGCTCATTACCCTATGGACTGCAGAGGAGGCTTGAGATTGCCCGTGCAATGGCTATGAATCCTAAGCTGCTCCTTCTTGACGAACCGAGCGCTGGGATGAATCCCTCGGAGACCCTTGAACTGATGAGACAACTCATTAGACTTAGAGAAGAAGGGGTTACACTGCTGATAATTGAGCACGACATGACACTCGTAATGGGGCTGTCAGAGCAGATAACGGTACTAAATTATGGGACAAAGATAGCTGAAGGCACCCCTGACCAGATAAGAAACAACAGCGAAGTAATAGAGGCTTATCTTGGCTCTGCCAATGGCCAATTCTAACAATGCTTGAGATAATTGACATAAGTACTTATTATGGCGATGTCAGGGCTTTAGATGGATTGACAATTAAGGTAAATAAAGGGGAAATCGTATCATTATTAGGCAGCAATGGCGCAGGAAAGACTACT
The DNA here is from genome assembly GCA_937949555.1 of uncultured bacterium. Lineage (GTDB taxonomy): Bacteria > Nitrospirota > Thermodesulfovibrionia > Thermodesulfovibrionales > Dissulfurispiraceae > DUZI01. Next base: position 58,969 of record CALEDV010000017.1, read on the forward strand.
GCTTTAATGACAATATCCGGCGTGCTAAAGGCAAGATCTGGTAGGGTCCTTTTTATGAATGAAGACATTACAAATATTAAACCTCACCTAATCATAGAAAAAGGTCTGAGTCATTGTCCCGAAGGGAGAAGAATCTTCCCCAGAATGACAGTGGCTGAGAATCTTGAACTTGGGGCATTCAGGAGGGGATTAAAAAAGGAAAACCTTGAGATGTCCTATTGGCTCTTCCCAGTGTTAAAGGAAAGGGCAAAGCAAAAGGCGGGCACCCTTAGCGGAGGAGAACAACAGATGCTTGCCCTTGCAAGGGCTCTTATGTGCAATCCTGAGCTTCTTATGCTCGATGAACCTTCTTTAGGCATAGCTCCGATGCTTACTGAAAAGATATTTGACTCCCTCAGAACCATCAATGAAAAGGGGATCACAATCCTGCTTGTTGAACAAAACGCCTATGCAGCCCTGAGACTCTCCCATAGGGCTTATGTTATAGAGAATGGAAGCGTAAAACTTCAGGGACTCAGCAGCGACTTGCTGCTCAATGAGGGAGTAAAAAACGTCTATCTGGGAGGACATAGGACTTAAAGAATGTCTTGCTTGAAAGTCAATTGAGTTTTTTTAACTATTATAATCACTACCTTTTTAGTATGGAATATGTTATTATTTCGAAAAATCAAAAGGGAGGACATGACATGAAAAAGATTTTATTAGTTTTGATTACGTTTTTATTGGTTTCTCCAGTAGTAAGTGCGGCAAACTTAGAGTTAAAGAAGAAGGTAGGTGATTATGATGTAATTGCCCTTTTGGATAAAAATCCCCCTGTCATTGGCAAAAACAACCTATCCATTGAGATTAAGGACAAATCTGGCAAGGCTGTTTCAGATGCAAAGGTAACCGTTGAATACGGTATGCCCGCAATGCCAGGAATGCCTCCTCACAACGCAAAGAAAAATACTGAATTCAAAAATGGTAAGTACTTTGCTTTGATAGAATTCTCTATGAGAGGAGCATGGAATATTGATCTGAAGATTGACAGAGGATCAAAGATAAGCACCGCTAAATTCACTGTTGATGTGCAATAGTATTTAGTGCCATGGGAACTTGCCTTAAATGCCTCACCTTTGAAGTGCTTGCAATCTTCTGTGTAATAATATGCACTTCAGCCTTTACAGAGGCAGCGGAGCAACAGTTTAATGAATTACTCTCTGCTGCCCTAAAGAAAAATCCTGAGATTCTAATGAATGCCCATAAGGCGCAAGGAGCCAGACACAGGATATACCTTTCAAGTGCCCTTCCAGACCCAATGTTTATGTTTGGGTATCAAAACGAGGGTTGGAGTCGCTTCACCTATGGGGAGATGCAGGGAGCCCAGTGGATGTTCTCTGTATCACAGATGGTCCCATTCCCGGGGAAACTTACCCTAAAGACAGACATTGCAACTAAGGAGTCAGAGGCAATAAATAACTCCCTTGAAGATTTAAGAATTAAGATAGCCCTCAGGGTATATGAACTGTATTACGACCTATTTCTTGCTCGAAAAACCCTTGAATTCTTAAGGAACAACAAAGACCTCTTCGAGCAGATGGAGGAGGCCGCACTATCCAGACTATCAACAGGCGTGCTGATGCAAGAGGATGTCCTTTCAGTGCAGAGAGAGAAATACATGCTCCTTGAAAGAGAGTTAATGCTCGGTCAACGCATCGTAAGCCTTGAAGGGATGCTCAACTCCTTAGCCAACAGGGATATTGATGCACAGATCGGAGCTATTCCTGATCTTAACAAGTCGGATTTCCCTATTACACTCAGTGAGGCATTAAAGACTGCCCAGGGACATTCCTTTGAACTCAAGGCTAAGGGCAAGGCAATAGACGCATGGAAATCAAGAATTGAACTTGCAAAGAAGGAGTATCTTCCTGATTTTACGGTTAATGCAAGCATATATCCAAGGTCTGGTCCATTTTTGGATATGTGGAGTCTGTCACTGTCAATGAACATTCCCCTTTTTTATAAAACAAAACAGAGACAGGGAGTGCATGAGTCAGAGGCAATGACAGAGGAGGCAAAATATGATCTTGAGGCCTCAAGGTCAATGATTGCATCATCTATAAGAGAAAACATGGCAATGATAGGCTCCTCTGAGAGGATTATGGATCTGTATAAACAAGCCCTTGTACCTAAAAACTATCAGGACTTCGAAAATGCCCTTGCCTATTACAGGATAGGTAGGCTCAGCACTCTGTCACTTATTGAAAAAGCAAAATACATCATTGACGCAGAAACCGCCTACTGGACTCAGCTTGTTCAGAGAGAGAAGGCAATAGTTAGGGTGAAGGCATTGATGGGCACATTGCTTCAGGATAATAACTAACACTTAATCCGAGAGGTGATTCCTTGAAATATTTTAAACCTGTAATCAATTGTTTGTTGTTTACCTTGCTGCTTTTAACAGCTTTCGCTCTGACCACTTACTCTGAGTCATCTCAAAAGGAGGCGGAGTCATCTCCACAGATAGAAATCCCCTTAGACAAACAGAGGTTAATAGGGGTCAAAATTGGAAAGGTTCAGGTAATAGACCTACGAAAGACTATCAGGACAACAGGCAAATTAGACTTTGACGAGCGCAGTAATGTAGTTATCACATCAAAGATAGGAGGTTGGGTAGAGAGGCTTTATGTAGATTACACAGGCAAGTATGTAAAAAAGGGAGAACCCCTACTTGAGATATATAGCCAAGAATTGCTCGCTGCGCAACAAGAGTATATTAACCTCATTAGATGGGAGTCAAAATATGAGGGCAGGGAGTCAAAGTCAGAAATAGAAACCCTGTTTAGAAAGGACCAGAGGGCTCTTGCCGAGGCTGCACATGCAAGACTCAAGACCTGGCACATGACCGATGATCAGATAAAGTCCCTCAGGGATTCGGGTAAACCCTATAGGACCTTTACCCTTTACAGTGAACATGAGGGATATACAACGAGAAAGGATGTAACCTTAGGAATGCGAATAAATGCTGGAGAACGGCTCTTTACCATCACAGACACCAAAAACCTATGGGTTATTGCAGATATCTATGAGTACGACATACCCTATGTGAAGACTGGTATGCCCGTTGTCATAAGGCTGAGTTATATGCCTGAAAGAGAATTCAGAACAGTTATAGAGTTTATACATCCCCTTATCGCAGGCGACACAAGGACATCCAAGGCTAGGATGACCATAAAGAATCCTACAGGGGATATATTAAAGGCACAGATGCTCACAGAGGTAGAAATAAGGATTGACCTTGGCAAAAGACTTACCGTTCCAGAGGATGCACTCATTGACACAGGCAAAAGGAGGGTTGTATATGTTGATAAGGGCAATGGGTACTTTGAGCCAAGGACAGTAATTACTGGTATAAAGACCGACGGAATGGTAGAGATATTAAAGGGACTTAAGGCTGGTGATAGGATTGCCCTTTCCGCCAACTTCCTCATAGACTCTGAATCGAAGCTCAAGGGAATCGCTCAATAGATGATTCCAGCTATTATCGACTGGAGCGCAAGAAACAGATTCATAATCTCTCTCCTGGTATTATTTCTCTTTCTTTGGGGTTACTGGTCGCTAAAGAATGTCCCCTTAGATGCAATACCTGACCTGAGTGATACTCAGGTTATCATTTATGCCGAGTGGACTGGCAGGAGCCCAGATCTTGTAGAAGATCAAATAACCTATCCTATCAGCTCCACCCTCCTTGCCTCACCAAAGGTACAGGCGGTAAGGGGATTCTCATTTCTTGGCAGTTCTTTTATCTATGTAATCTTTCAGGAAGGCACTGACATATACTGGGCAAGAAGCAGAGTTCTTGAGTCCCTACAGTCTGTTAGAAGCAAACTCCCAGCAGAGGTCAACCCCGTTCTGGGTCCAGATGCTACAAGTCTCGGCTGGGGATTTAGCTACGCCCTTGTGGATGAATCAGGACGTTACGACCTATCAGAGTTGAGAAGTCTGCAGGATTACAGCCTAAAACTTGCCCTTGAGAGCGTAGAGGGCGTATCTCAAGTAGCGAGCATTGGCGGGTTTGTAAGGCAATATCAAATCAATATTGATCCCTTGAGGTTAAAGGCTTATAACCTTTCACTGAGTACTGTAATGGAGGCAATAAGAAGAAGCAACAGAGATGTGGAAGGCAGGGTAATGGAATTTTCTGGCATCGAATACATGGTCAGAGGAAGAGGTTATATCAAGGCAAAGGCCGATATTGAGACTATCTCTGTAGGCGCCAATCAGTCTGGTACACCCATATTGATTAAAGACATAGCAAAGGTACAGTTAGGTCCTGAAATAAGGAGGGGCATAGCAGACCTTGATGGCAGAGGCGAGGTTACAGGCGGTATAGTGATAGTGAGATTTGGAGAAAATGTGCTCAATGTTATTGAGCGGGTTAAGGAAAAGCTAAACAGAGACATTAAACCAGGGCTCCCAGAGGGGGTGACGGTTATAACCACCTATGACCGTTCAGACCTGATTTATCGTAGCATTGAAACCCTCAAAGATGAAATCATCAAACTTTCCATAGCCGTTAGTGTAGTATGCATAGTCTTTCTCTTCCATTTGCCCAGCGCCTTGGTAATAATACTGACCCTTCCCCTTGCAATCATCATATCTTTTATATGTATGCACTATTTAGGAGTCACCTCAAATATAATGAGTCTAAGCGGCATTGCCATAGCAATAGGCGCAATGGTAGATGCCTCAATTATAATGGTTGAGAATGCCCATAAAAGACTGGAAGAATGGGAACAAGGTGATATGCAGACACCAAGAACAGAGGTAATTATAAATGCAGCAAAAGAGGTAGGCCCTTCCTTATTCTTTTCACTCCTTGTCATTACAGTGGCATTCTTGCCGGTCTTTAGCCTTCAAGCACAGGCAGGAAGACTATTTAAACCCCTCGCTTATACAAAGACCTTTGCTATGCTCTTTGCCTCTTTCCTCGCAATCACTCTCACCCCTACACTTATGACCCTGCTTATAAAAGGAAAGATAATAGCAGAGGAGAAAAACCCCCTAAGCCTGATACTACATAGGATTTACGAACCTGTGGTGAGACTTGCCCTAAGATTTAGAAAATCCGTAATTGCCCTTGCTATTTTAACAATGCTTGCAACCCTTTATCCTTTCATGAAATTAGGCACCGAGTTTATGCCTCCTCTCTATGAGGGATCATTATTTTATATGCCTGTAACTGCTCCTGGTATATCGGTAACAGAGGCATCCAAACTCCTAAACCTTCAGGATCGCCTAATAATGCAGGTCCCAGAGGTGGCACAGGTCTTTGGTAAAGCTGGAAGGGCTGAAACAGCTACCGATCCAGCCCCCTTAGAGATGTTTGAGACAGTAATAAATCTGAAACCTCAATCCCAGTGGCGACCTGGTATTACAGTGAATGATATAAAAAATGAATTGAGTGAAGTTCTTTCTATACCCGGCGTTGCAAATTCCTTTACCATGCCCATCAAGGCAAGGATTGATATGCTTGCCACAGGGATAAGGACACCGGTAGGCATAAAGATTATGGGCTCAGATATAGATGAGATTGAGCGCCTCGGCGTTGCCATTGAATCAAGACTAAAGGGAGTCAAAGGCACAAGAAGCGTCTATGCCGAAAGAATTGCCACAGGCTATTTTCTGGACATCCAAATAAAAAGAGATAGAATAGCTCGATATGGACTTAACATAGAAGATGTGCAGGAGGTTATACAGTCAGCCATTGGAGGGATGAATCTTACAGTTACCGTTGAGGGTAGGCAGCGCTTTCCTGTCAATATCCGATACTACAGGGATTTCAGAGAGGATATAGAGGGCATTAAACAGACCCTTGTATCAGCAATGTTTGGCATGAATACAGTTCAAATACCCTTAGGACAACTTGCTGACTTTGAGATAGTCAGCGGACCCACTATGATAAAGAGCGAGGAGGGACTCCTTACTGCCTATGTGTATATAGACATAACAGACAGAGATGTGGGTAATTATGTAGAGGATGCTCAAAAATCCCTTTCATCATTGAAGATACCTACAGGGTATAGGCTGCAATGGAGCGGCGAGTATGAGTTTATAAAAACCACTGAAGAACGATTAAAGATTGTTATCCCACTCACCATCTTTATTATATTTGTGCTTATTTACCTCAATACCAAATCCATAATAAGCACAGGCATTGTGCTGCTGGCAGTGCCATTTTCGCTGGTTGGATCCTTCTGGCTTCTATATATACTGAATTACAATATGAGCATTGCTGTTTGGGTAGGGCTCATAGCCCTTGCAGGTCTTGATGCCGAAACAGGGGTAATCATGCTGCTTTACCTTGACCTTGCCTATAAGAAGTTTAAAGGCGAAGGCAGGCTCAATACAAAAGCCGACCTTAAAGAAGCTATCATGCACGGGGCTGTCAAAAGGATAAGACCTAAGCTAATGACCCTATGGGTCATCCTTGCTGGGTTAATACCAATTATGTTCAGCACTGGGGCAGGCTCAGATGTGATGAAAAGGATTGCAGCACCCATGATAGGTGGAGTATTTACCTCTGCTATACTGGAACTACTTATCTATCCAGTAATCTACTTTTTGTGGAAAGGCAAAGGGCTCGATGAGAGTTATCATCAACAGAGGCTCAAAAAAGACACCTAATGCCGGAGACGAGGGTCGAACTCGTACGAGACTAAGTCCCGAGGGATTTTAAGTCCCTTGCGTCTGCCAGTTCCGCCACTCCGGCTATAGTGGTCTGCCTCAGAGGAGGACAACTGTTAGATAATATCATATCAACCCATAAACTATCAAAACCAATTTTAATGATAGGCTTTAAAATTTAACCAACAACAGAGTCTTAATATTTATATTTCAAACACATCTATATAAACATCGTACATACTTGTTGTGATTGCATAAACAAGTCATGTAAGATATTAACACATGCTCCATTACATCTTAAAGAGATTGCTAATGATGGTACCTCTCTTGCTGGGCATAACCCTTTTGTCTTTTTTAGTCATACATCTCGCACCTGGTGACCCAGTAGAGATTGAGACAGAGATGTCTATGAAAACCTCTGCACAGGCCCGGGATAACCTAAGAAAACTCTACGGGCTGGATAAACCTGTGCATGTGCAATACATAGATTGGCTTAAGAGATTCATCACCCTTGACTTTGGACAATCCTTCACCGACGGAAAGCCAGTGATACAGAAGATAAAGGAACGGATACCTGTTACTATCACAATCAATCTGCTTTCATTAGTGATAATTGTACTTATTGCTATTCCCCTTGGGGTGATCTCAGCGGTAAAACAATACTCTTGCTTTGACAGGCTTACTACAGTCTTTGTCTTTGTGGGTTTTTCAACACCCACCTTTTGGCTTGCTTTGCTATTGATGTTGTTCTTTGGAGTTCACCTTGGTATTCTACCTATTTCTGGCATACAGAGCATTGATATATCGGGCATGAGTTCATCGCAGAGAGTCTTTGACTGGATTCATCATTTAATACTCCCTGTGTGTCTGAGCGCCTTTGGAGGCATAGCAGGGCTCAGCAGATATAGCCGTTCTAGTATGCTCGAGGTCCTAAAACAGGACTATATCAGGACTGCAAGATCGAAGGGATTGAGGGAGCCCTCTGTGATACTTGTTCACGGACTAAGCAACGGTTTGATGCCTGTAGTCACAATATTAGGACTCTCTGTTCCAGGACTTATAGGGGGAAGTGTTATATTTGAGACGATATTTGCAATTCCAGGCATGGGACAGCTCTTTTATAGTTCGGCAATGGCAAGAGACTACCCTACTATAATGGGCATACTGGTTATAGGGGCAACCCTTACATTAATAGGCAATCTTATTGCTGATCTATCCTATGCCCTTGTAGATCCACGCATAAGGACTGGTGGGACCTAAGGCAATAGAACGGCCTTAGGATGGTTTCTTTAAGGTTTTTTTAAACTAAATATCTATTACCACTTCTTTATTATTGATAAGTTAGAACATGAGTATAGACAAAAAGGACATAGTAATTACTACAGTAACCTATGGTGACAGGAGGAATTATTTAAGGCAGTCCATAATGTCTGCTTACAACGAAGGCATAATGAACTTTGTGATCCTCGGAAACGGGATCAATTATGACTTAGATGATTTTGTCAGGGAGTTTAAAGAGATTGGTGTCAATATTAATACCCTATCCCTTGCCTATAATACTGGATCAGCCATTGGCTATAGGAGTGTCCTTGAAAGGGCGCAGGTCGCTGCGCCAAATTATATCTTTATTCTCGATGATGATGCCCAGATGCTCCCTGACTGCCTCACAAGGCTCTTGAGCTCCTATGATAGCCTCTTATCCTCAGGCCACCAAAGCGACAACCTTGCCCTTGCAGCCCTGAGGATCCAGCATGGAAGTGACATTGATGAAGGTGTTTTGTCTGAAACACTCAGAATATCCTCAGCCTTCAGGAGGTTCCATCTAAGAGATATACCCCGCAGGATATTCAGAAGATTGTTCCCCAATCCTGTTAAAAAAGGGATAATGAATGTGCCCTATACTGTTTACAGCGGACTTTTCTTTCACAAATCCCTCTTAGATAGATATGGACTACCTGAGCCATCCTTTGTCCTTTATGGAGACGACCTTGAATTCACCTACCGGATAACCTCAGGAGGCGGTAGTATCTGGCTCATTCCTGAGGCTCAAATCAATGATATCGAGGTCTCCTGGTGGTGTAGAGGCAAGTTTGGCAATCCCTTTGATGCCCTTATACTCGGTAGCAGCGATTCCTTGGTTTACTATGCCTTTAGGAATGAGGTCTATTTTGAGGCCCATTGTTTAAAACGTAAGGGCATGTTATATGGGTTGAACAAAAATCTATACATGATGATACTCCTTCTGAATGCCCTCAGAAAAAATAGACTTTCAAGGTACCATATCCTTCGTAAGGCCCTCAAGGACGGTCAGGAGGCAAGGCTTGGTGTGAACAGCAATTTTCACCTATAGAAATACTTGAGATTGCAGCAACTAATCTTTTTACACTTCAAGTCCTTTAAGAGATAGAGAACACCAAACATGATCTTGCTATGACCTATGCACCCTTTGTATATATTATCCTGGTTAATTACCAGGGGTGGCAGCATACCATTGAATGCTTGGAAGGCCTTTTCAGGGGTAGCTACGAAAACTTTGCTGTAATAGTAGTTGACAACGGTTCTTCAGACCACTCCCTTGAGAACATCCAACTTTGGGCAGAAGGCAGGTTAGACCTATTAAGAAATAATACAGATAGGATCGACATTCATTCATACCCACCCGTATCAAAGCCGATCAAATATATACAACTTGGTGCCGAACAGATCTCACCTTTGAATCTTGAGAAAATGAAAGACCATAGGCTGTTTATAATATCCTCTAGGACTAACTTAGGTTTTGCAGGGGCTAATAATTTGGCAATGAGACTAGCCCTATACAACGATAAATGCAAATATCTCTGGCTGCTTAACAACGATACGGTGGCAGAGAAGGATGCATTAAGAGGGCTCGTTAAAAAGGCAGAGCGAGCGAATAAGACTGGACTCAGGTATGGTTTATGGGGAAGCAAACTTTTATATTATCATCATCCCGAAAGGATCAATGCAGTAGGCGCCAAATATTACAAATGGATAGGGTTGTCAAGGCAGATTGGTATAATGGAGATAGACAGAGGACAGTACGACAGATACACCTCAGAGATAGATTATATAGTTGGGGCATCCCTTTTTATTGACAGGGAATTTATATCTCAAACAGGCATGATGTGCGAGGACTACTTCCTATATTACGAAGAACTTGACTGGACATTAAGGGGCATTCAGAAAGGATGGGCTCCAGCACTGTGCCCAGAAAGCCTGGTCTATCATAAAGAAGGCGCTACCATAGGTTCAAGCAAAGGCAGGGGGACAAAAAGCATTACGACTGATTATTATGCCTATCGCAATAGGATACTATTTACCCTCAAATTCTTCCCCTATTGCCTTTTCACAGTGCTTATTGCTTCTATAGGAGGACTTTTATTTAGACTACTGAAAGGAGACATAGGAAATCTCAAGGCTATTGCAAGAGGTATTATTGACGGCATAAGGCAGGTTAAAGGAAGGGTTGACTATGTATAAAACAGCATTAGTCCATGACTGGCTTAACACTATGGCAGGCGCTGAGAAGGTTCTTGAGGCTATATATGAGGTGTTTCCTTCACCTATATATACAGTAGTTGCAAATAAAGACAATATGCGAGGATTTGCCTTTCAAGAGGCCCCTATTACAACCTCCTTTATACAGAAGATGCCCTTTGGTTTAAAACACTACAGAAGGTATCTCCCACTAATGCCATTGGCTGTGGAGCAGTTTGATATGTCTGGATATGACATAGTTATCTCCAGTTCCCATGCCGTTGCAAAGGGAGTTATTACCTCTGCAAACCAGCTTCACATCTCATACATTCACACCCCCATAAGATATGCATGGGATTTACAGCCCCTCTACCTCAAAGAATCAGGTTTGCATAGGGGTCTTAAAGGACTTGCGGCGAAGGTGATACTTCATTATATAAGACAGTGGGATCGGTCAAACTCCTTAGGTGTTGACTACTTTATTGCTAACTCCCATTACATCGCTCGCAGGATAAAAAAGACTTACCGCAGGGAGGCAGAGGTTATTTATCCGCCAGTAGATGTGAATACTTTCAAGGTGTCAACTTCAAGAGAAAATTATTTTTTAACCGCCTCAAGAATGGTGCCTTATAAAAAGATAGACCTGATTGCTGAGGCATTCTCTCAGATGCCCCAGGAGAGGATTATTATCATTGGAGATGGGCCAGACTTCAAAAAGGTGCGGGCAAAGTCAGGGAAAAATGTAGAGCTACTTCAATGGCAGCCGAAAGATAGACTCAAGGAATACATGCAAAGGGCAAGGGCCTTCATATTTGCAGCCGAAGAGGACTTTGGCATACTTCCAGTAGAGGCTCAGGCTTGCGGATGTCCTGTAATCGCCTATGGTAAAGGCGGAGTTACCGAGACAGTAATTGATAACAGGACAGGCATCTTCTTTCAAGAACAGACTGTAGAGTCTCTGAAAGATGCCCTGAAAAGGTTTCAAGCCATTGAAAACAGCCTTGATAGGGACTCCATAAGGAAACAGGCCGAACTCTTTAGTACCGAGAGATTTAAGAGACAATTTAAGTCCTTTATAGAAAACAAGGCTGAAGAGTTCTTTAAACAATCCAAAAAGATATGAAACATACCCTGTACATAATAATACTTATCTTGACTGACCTGTCAGGATTTTACATCTCCTTAGGACTTGCCTATTTGACACGACTTGGCCTTGCCTCAATGATGCCCTCAATACCTGCTCTGATAACCTCTATGGAATTCTTTCTTATACAATTATGGATACCCCTTGTGCTTCTATTAACCCTCTCCTATGAAGGACTCTACTCAAAAAGGGCAAGCTTCTGGATGGAGACAAAGACCATCACGAAGTCAGTGCTTTTAACCTCTGTAATCGTCCTTTCCATCTTGACCCTTGCCAAGATGACCCATGAGGTATCAAGGCTCTTCGTATTGTTATTATTTTTTTATGGACTATTCATAATTCCTCTGTGCAGATTCCATATAAAAAAGAGCCTTCACTGTAGAGGATTTGGCATTGAGAGGATAATACTGATCGGCAGTGATGAAAGGGCGTTAAATATTGCACAGGTCTTTGACGGCGATTTATTTGCAGGCTTTAGAATTGCCTGTTTTATAGGAGATCATAGAGGGAATGTGAGGATACACAATAGAGAGATACAGATATACAGAGGCATAAAATGGCTAAATAGGCTCTCTGCTGTGCTTAGTGTATCTGCGGTGGTTGTTACCCTGAGACAGGAGGATATAAAGAAAATACTCCCAGAAATACAACGCAAGGTAAAACATGTATTTTTGGTTCCTGATATTGAAGGGATTGGTCTGTTAAACACCGAGTTAGTGCCCCTTTTTGAAGGAGACCTTCCGCTGCTTTATGTAAAAAACAATCTCAAGGACCCAATTAATATCTTTATAAAGAATCTTTTTGACCTAACCCTCGCGCTGTTAATTCTACCTGTTATTTTTCCCATGCTCATCATCCTTTCATTGATAATAAAAATTGATTCAAGGGGGCCTGTACTTTTTACCCAGAAAAGGGTTGGAAGAGGTGGCGAGGAATTCACCCTATATAAGTTTAGAACAATGTTCCTAGAGGCAGACAAGATACTCCAGGAGCACCTGCAAAGGAATCCTGACTTAGCAACAGAATTCTATTCCTATTGCAAGCTAAAAGAGGACCCTAGAGTAACCAGGGTCGGTAAGGTATTAAGGAAATGCTCCTTTGATGAATTGCCCCAGATCTTTAATATCCTCAAAGGAGACATGAGTTTTGTTGGTCCAAGACCAGCCTTTAGACACGAGATAGAGCAGTATTACGGAGACTCTGCCCACTCATATATAGAGGTTAAACCAGGCATTACAGGCCTATGGCAGGTTTCAGGCCGTAACAAACTGACCATGAAGGACAGGGCAAGGCTTGAGGGTTTTTATGTTACTAACTGGTCTCTATGGTTTGATATAGTAATACTCCTAAAAACTATAAAGGTTGTTTTAAAAAGGGAGGGTGCTTACTGAAAACAAATTATCAAGCGATAATCCTAAGAAGTTGCAGCCTTAGGAATCACTCTCTATGACATAGTTCATAAAATCAGCAAAATCTCCTGAGAATATCCATTTTATTCCAAGCTTATCTGCCCATTTTACCAAACCCTTATCAGCGCTTATCAAATAGGCATCCAGTTCCATAGCTAAAAGAAGCATATCTACATCCTCCCTGCTGTCTATGATGCCTTCACGAAGGGCATCTCTGTATTTTCGACGCAGGTCCTGTATAACCTCATCTACTCTTGTGCCGTTCACATCACGAACAGCCTTCTCTGCCACCCTTAGTCCCTTATTGACCCTCTCTCTCATCTCTTCAATATAATCATACAACAAGAATGCCGGACATCTTAATTCATGTCTTTTTGGAGACTTCATTACTATTGCAAAGAGGTCTTCTCTGTCTATCTTCTCTATCTCCACAAAATGCATAAGTTCCTCGAATACCAAAGGAGGCATATAAAACTTCACTTTCTTTATTCTAAGGGCATCCTTTAAAAAGGACCTGAAGGCTTCAGTGGGATTTTCACCAAAACGATATCTGACCTCTGGGTTTACAAAGAGACTTGTATCTATGACCGCCTTGAGGGAGTCGTTATTAACACTCAATAGATACTCCTTGTCCATTTAATAGTGATACTCCTTTCCCTGAATAATAGTAAAGGCCCTGTATAATTGCTCTAAGAAGACAAGTCTGGACATCTCATGGGTCATAGTCATCCTTGAGAGAGATAGGCACGCCCTTGCCCGTGTCTTAATCTCCTCTGATACCCCAAAGGCGCCCCCAATAACAAAGTCTAAGGATTTCTGCATACCCATTGACTTGTTCAAAAAAAAGGCAAATTCATAGGATGAATATCCCTTACCCTGTTCATCAAGGAGCACATAATCCTGAGAACATTTCAATATCCTTTGGGCATCTATTGCCATTGTCAACTCTCTGTCTTTTCCTCGGGATTCCTTGATTTCAACCAACGAAAGCGTTGCCAGCGGTCTAAGGAGTTTGAGGTAATACTCAATCCCTGAGTGCAGAAAATTAGATCTCGTCTTTCCTATCCATAGCAAACGAATCTTCACAATGTAAATAATGTAGGAACTAACTCCGCATCTATCCAAAGCTTATCAAGACTGTAATAGTCGCGGGTCTCTGACTCAAAGACATGAACTACCACTGAGCCGTAATCAATAAGAATCCAGTGTGCATGGGATGCCCCTTCTATCCTCAAGGGCTTTATACCCCTCTCCTTGAGCATCTCTTCTACCCAATCAGCTATAGCCTTTACCTGAGTGGTGCTTTCCCCAGAGCAAAGCACAAAAAAATCTGCTATTACCGTAACCTTTCTCAAATCAAGGACCTTTATGTCCTTTGCCTTTTTGTCAGCAGCAGCCTTAGCCGCTAATAATGCCTCTTCCTTGCTTTTTATTGGTCTATCCTCCTTTTTTTGGGTTGCTATTATATCAAATTATTCAATGCTATTACATAGGTTAATAAAATAATGGGTTAATGCAACTGCAATAGTGGATGCAGTGCGCGCCCTAAGGGTAAGTTTACCAAGGGTTACTGGCTTAAAACGGATCTCCGACAAAACAGATAATTCTTTATCTGTAAAACCACCCTCCGGTCCCAACAACAGAAAATAATGTTCTTTAGGGATACCCCCTCTAAGGGTTTGCTGCATATCAGCGCCCTCCTTAATAAATACAAGACCCTCTGCATTCTTTAGGGAAACAAAGGAATTAACAAGTTCCGCCAGAGATAGTGGGGCATGGATAACTGGCAGATGACTTCTGCCTGACTGTTCCGATGCCTCTTCCGCTATTTTACGCCATCTTTGCAGTTTATTAGTATCTCTCACAATAGTCCTCTCTGTTATGATCGGTTGAATCTCCCTTATCCCTATCTCCACAGATTGTTCTATAACCTCATCCATAGAGCTGCCCTTTAAAATTGATTGGCACAGTACAGTGTTATAGGGATGTTTATCCTCGGCAATCTTCCTTTTAATAACCAAAAGCGCTCCTGGTTCTGACAGCCCATGGACAACCGCCTCATATCTTCCGCCTCTGCCGTCTATGACAAAAAGAGCATCCCCAACCCTGCATCTCATTACCTTTAGTAAATAATGAGACTTTTCCCTATTTAGCAGTATGGGTTCTCCTATTGTGATATCTTCTCTTAAAATGAATATTGTCATTTGTCACATCTTGGCAAGATTATTTATAAGCATTAGTTACCTTAATTACATGGCTAACACAATACAATACTAACATAAATAAACAGGCACTTTTTTGACAAACCCTTTTTAAATGTGATATTTTGTAAGCCGTTTTATGAAGTCCGAGAGATCAAAAAGACTATTCCAAATAGCCAACTCACTCCTGCCAGGCGGGGTCAATAGCCCCGTAAGGGCATTTAAGGCTGTAGGCGGCAATCCTCTGTTTATTGAAAGGGCAAAGGGGTCAAGGCTCTATGATGTGGACGGAAATGTATTCATAGATTATGTACTCTCCTGGGGACCCATGATACTCGGACACACCCACCCTGAGGTAACAAAGGCTATAAAGGAGGCTGTATCTAAAGGTACAAGCTATGGCGCTCCAACGGAAAAGGAAATCCTGCTTGCAAGGTTAATCAAAAAGGCATTTCCCTCCATTGAAAAAGTTCGCATGGTCAATTCTGGTACTGAGGCTACTATGAGTGCCATAAGGGCTGCAAGAGGCTTCACGAAAAGGGACAAGATAATCAAATTTGAGGGCTGTTATCATGGTCACGCTGATGGACTTCTTGCAAAGGCTGGCTCTGGGGCAGCGACCTTAGGCATTCCTGACAGCCCAGGCGTGCCTGAAGACTATGCACGAAACACAATCACCATACCCTTTAACAACATAAAGGTATTCAAAGAAACAGTTAATAGACATAGAAAGGACCTCGCAGCGGTTATAGTTGAACCTGTTGCAGGCAATATAGGCTGTGTCCTACCAGCACCAGGTTTTTTGGAGGCCTTAAGAGAAGAAACGGAACGGAACGAGATTGTCCTGATCTTCGATGAGGTTATGACAGGCTTCAGGGTATCCTATGGAGGCGCCCAATCATTCTACAAAATAAAGCCCGATATTACCTGCTTAGGCAAAGTCATAGGAGGAGGTTTGCCTGTGGGAGCCTATGGAGGCAAGAAGGAGATCATGTCAATTATTGCTCCAGAGGGTCCTGTCTATCAGGCAGGCACCCTTTCTGGAAACCCCATTGCCATGACCGCAGGAATTGCCACCCTTACTGAATTGGCAAAGAAAGGCACCTATGAAAAGCTTAATAAAACTGCTGAAATGATAGAGCATGGACTGAAGGATGCATCCAAAAGGGCTGGCATCAAAACAAGATTTTACAGGGCGGGTACAATGTTTTGCACCTATTTTACAGACTGCGAGGTGATTGATTACTCTACGGCTAAATCTTCTGATACCGTTAAATTTGGTAATTTCTTTAGAAAGATGCTTAACAGGGGGATATATATTGCCCCATCTCAGTTTGAGGCAGGCTTCTTATCGCTATCACATTCTGCTGCAGATATTAACAAGACCATCATATCCGCGTACAATAGTTTTTTAGAAATTAAATAATTCTACAAATAACATTGGGGGAATTCAATTTATGGGGATTTTCTTTGCAAGGCTGTTAAATATATTCAAGACCGTCTTTAATGTTGTAAAGAGGTTCATTACCTCTAACCCGAAACTCTCTGTTCTCATTATACTTATCCTCACTGCTTCGTATATATTCATTAATATTGAGATACTACACTATACAAGCGCACCGAAGTTCTGCCAGCACTGCCACCCCGAAGAAAAGACTGGACCTCTAAGTGAGGTGCATACCTGGAGCAAGAACATCCATGCCTCTGCGGGGATAGAATGCCTTGACTGTCATGGCAAACCTGGATTCATTGGATACATGAGGGCAAAGATGGGCGGACTCTATGATGTGTATGCAGAGTTTTTAAAACCCAAGGAATACAAGATGACTGTACTACAAAAGGCATCAGAGCCAGCCTACGCAGCAAAGTTAGTACCCAGTGAAACCTGCCTGTTTTGTCACTCCGATGAGTACAATCAGAATATACGTAAGAACACTTGGATGACCATAGGTATAAAGATGAGAAAGATGGAAAGTATATACAACCCCGAGTTCAGAAAGAAGATGAATATGATAGATGTGCTGACAGAACAGACAAGGGGTGATGTGGAGCCTAAACACAAGCAACACCTCGAAAAGGGACTAACCTGTATGGACTGCCATTTAGGCGTAGCCCATGGTGGAGAAAAGAGAAATCTCACGAAGATGCAGACCTGCTTTGACTGCCACGATAGATCAAGGACCCCTAAAATGCCCAAGAATGAGGACTGCACAAGCTGCCATAGACAGGCTGACAGAGTAATCCCTAAAGACCCCATCACCTTTAAAAGGACAGGCAATCCAGTTGATTTCAATCATCGCACCCATACTGTAAGCTCTAATTGCAGCACTTGCCATAGTAGTATATTCCAGATGAAAAAGGATTCTGCCTCTGTTTCTTATAAAGAACATCTAAGTGCAACCCTATGCTTCAAATGCCACAGTGGCGATAAAGCCTTCTCATGGAAAAACTGCACTGCCTGCCATAAGCAAAAGACACCGGCTCCTCCGGTTCCAATCACATATACTGTTAAGGGGGCAAGTCCTGTGAATTTCTCCCATGAATTTCACGCAAAGGCATTCTCCTGTGAGTCCTGTCATACAAAACACTGGCCGATGCAGGCAGGTATTAATAAAATGAAAATGGAAGACCTGTACCAAGGAAAATACTGCGGTTCTTGCCACAACGGCAGTGTCGCCTTTAGTAGCATGGACTGTGCAAAATGCCACATTGACAAAGGAAGCACTAAAAAGTAGCCTTCAATAAAATGCTGATAAAATTTAAAAAAGAAGGGGAGCAGTTCCCCTTCTTTTTTGTTACAAATTACAGTGGTCTACTACTTAAAGGGTTGGAGGTTAAGGTTAGCTTGAATCTCTTTCTCCGCACTGCATCAACCTCTCTATGTTAAAATGTCCTCTCCATGAACTCTAAATGGCATAAGAAATACATCGATATCATCAATATTGTCTTAGAACATCTACGGGGCATTATACTTATCCTCGTATCCCTTGTAACAATACTTGGATTTATTACAGGATACAAATACTACAACTACACACAGGAGGAGCCTCAATACTGTGCAACCTGTCACTTGATGGAGGATGCCATTAAGGAGTGGAGTATTGGTAAGCACAGTAATGTGGTGTGCCAAAAGTGTCATCAACTGAGCATGCTTGAGCAAAACCAATTATTGGTTGCCTATGTAGTCAGGGGAACTCAACAGGGCTTTTCACAGACCCACGGCAGGGTTAAGACATGGAAGGGATGCAGAAACTGCCATGAGGATGTGCTGACACAGGGAGCAAGCATTGCAGTGAAAACAGGTCATGCCAATCATGTAACCCTAAAGCAGCTTGATTGCAGTGTTTGTCATAAAAGCAAACTTCACAACTTCTCCCCTTCGCAACTACTTTGTGTCTCTTGCCATAAGGACAAGGGTATCCATGGCTTTGCAGGAGATACAGCCACTTATAAGGATACCTGTCTTTACTGCCATAACTTTACTGACAAAAAGGCCCCTGGGATAAGCAGAGAGAGGTGCGACAACTGCCACAAGAAAATACCCAAAGAGGGCACCATGTCTAATCTAAAATGCCATCAATGCCACCAACCTCATAAAAGTAATAAGGTAATGATAGAGGACTGTCTTAGGAAATGCCACAAAGAGATAAATAAAAAAACAGTTCACAGTGTCCATTATGACAACAACATAAGGTGCTCATCCTGTCACCTCCCCCATTCATGGGATGCAACTGTTAAATCCATAAAACCCCTATGCAAAGCATGCCACAAAAAGTCAGTTTATGAAACCTTTGAAAAATAGCATACTTGCGGCTCTTATTGTGAACATCCTTTTCATTGCTCCTCTAAGGGCTGAGATCGTAGAGCGCATAGTTGCCTATGTGGATGATTATGCAATAACCAAAAGTGAACTCAACAAAACACTAATGGATATGAGGGAGTCCTTAGATAAAATCACTGAAGAGGAGGCAGTTAATGCCCTTATAAACAGGGTGCTATTGCTGAAGGAAGCAAAAAAGATGAAGCTCGACCCTCCAGAGTCAAATCAAATCAAGGAATACATAGACATAAAGATCAAATCCCTCATCTTTATTAGAGAAGAAGACCTGCAGAGGTACTATGACTCCAATAAAGGCACATTTAAGAACATACCGTTTGCATCGGTAAAGGATAAGATTGAACAATTACTCATAGAAGAAGAGACCAACAGGAGACTTCAAGACCATCTCCAATTACTGAGAAATAAGGCATACATAAAAATACAACTGACTCCTTTGAAGAGGCAATAAATCTGTTTAGACCATACAATTATGATAAAATATCCCATGTTTGTTGACGCAAAAACAATACTCCTGCCATCAGTGGTTTTTCTGATAAGCCTTGTAATCTTTCTGCTTATTAGGGGTGTGCTCTTTAGATACTTAAAAAAATGGCTTTCTCTTACACCCTTTAAGATAGACACCCTGTTATTGAAATCCGTAAAGACATCCTCTGTGTTTTGGTGTATTGCAGCAGCCCTTTATCTTGCCTTAGAGACCTCTGAGTTGCACAGAAGTCAATATGAGTTGATAAACAAGACCCTGGTTGTACTGATAATCTTTTCAGTATCACTGGCTATTGCCAACCTATTGGGCAGGCTCTTTAAGACCTATGTGGAAAGGCTTGAAATACCTATACCTACTACAGGACTGTTTTACGGGATACTAAAGGGCGCTGTCATTGTCACAGGCTTAATAGTCATAATGTCCTTTCTCGGCATATCCATTGCTCCTCTCCTGACTGCCCTTGGGGTAGGAGGCCTTGCCGTAGCCCTTGCATTTAAAGACACTCTGGAAAATCTCTTTGCTGGCATTCACATATTGATTGAGAAAACAATAAGGGTAGGAGATTTTATAAGACTCGAAAGCGGACAGGAAGGTTATGTAGAGGATATTACATGGAGAACCACAAGGATCAAGATGATTCAAAACAACATGGTCATAATACCTAACAGCAAACTATCTCAAAGCATAGTCCTAAATTACTCTCTGCCTGAAGATAAGATGTCGATGCCTGTTGCAGTAAGTGTCAGCTACGATGCGGACCCTGATTTTATAGAAAGGATCCTTATCGAAGAGATCTCAAGGGCAAAGGAAGAAATACAGGGGCTTGAAAGGGACTTTGAACCTGTAGTGAGGTTCAATCCTGGTTTTGGAGAGAGTTCCTTAGACTTTACCGTAATCTGTCAGATAAAACATATCAATTTACAGGTTCCTATATTACACGAACTGCGCAAGAGGATATTGTCCCGTTTCAAAAAAGAGGGGGTCGAGATACCCTTCCCGCATAGGGTGCTTTATGTTAGAAATGAATCCTCCAAGGGGTAGAAAATAGGGAAGGGCAGACATTTCCCAGCCTTGTATTCAAGGGATTTCAGACTCTTTTGGCTTGCCCAGTTAGTCTCCCTTTCAGGGACATGGATGCACTCTGCTGCCCAAGGCTGGCTTGTATATTCCCTAACCAAATCCCCACTATATCTGGGCATTATAGCCTCCTTAGGTTCGCTGCCCATCTTGCTCTTCACCTTCTGGGGAGGCGTTATTGCAGATCTCTACCCCAAGAGAAACATTTTGCTCATCACTCAGTCCCTTTCGATAGCCCCTGCATTGGTTATAGCAGGACTATCTGGCTCAGGACTAATAGAGGTATGGCATGTTGGTTTCATGGCCTTTATTCTCGGCACTATAAACGCCTTTGACATTCCAGTGAGGCAGTCTTTTTTTGCTGACCTCGTAGAGAAACAACACATAACCAATGCTATTGCCCTCAATTCCACAGCCTTCAATGGCGCTCGCATAACTGGACCTGTAATCGCAGGGTTCGTAATAGAATATTTCGGGATTACCTCATGCTTTTATATAAATGCAATTAGTTTTATACCAGTAATAATAGCCCTTTACAGGATCAAGGCAGTGGGCATTTCCCATAGACCCACCAAGGACAGAGAAAGGGGGATAATTGGCGGCTTGGGATTTGTAAGAAATAACAGACCGGTGTTATATATACTGTCACTGATAGCCCTATTCAGCCTTTTTGCAATTCCCTATATAAACCTTCTGCCGGTTATTGCAGAAGAAGTATTCCATAGGGGCATAACAGGCTTGAGCATATTAATGGCTTGCATAGGCATAGGGTCCTTTTCTGGCGCCCTTATAATAGCCTTTATGAAAGAAATATACAGAAAAGATCTATTCATCCCCTTCTCAGCCACTATTTTCGGGTTATCCCTGATTGTCATATCCTTTTCACATAATTTTTACATTACCCTTTCAGCCTTGGTCATGAGTGGATGGGGCATCGTCACATACCTTGCCCTATCCAACGGATTCATACAAGAAAGCGTAAGTGATTTTCTTAGGGGAAGGGTTGTAAGCCTTTATATATTCGTATTTCTTGGGTTAGCTCCAATTGGCAATGCATTGATGGGCCTGGCTGCAGATATTATGGGCACCATGACAGCCCTTAAGATCTTTTCTGCAGTCGTTATGTTAATGACAATAGTTTTTGCAGTCAAATTCAGGAGGAGCTGTGAAGATACTTGCCGTTGAGACCTCAACAATCACGGGAGGGGCTGCTATAGTAGAAGACAAAAGACTCCTTGCAGAGGGGCGCCTCAGCCTCAAAGCAATCCACTCAGAACGGCTCATGGGGCTGATAGACCTCCTTTTAAAAAGCCTTAAACTAAGCATACAGGATATGGATTATCTCGCTGTCTCTATTGGTCCAGGTTCATTCACAGGTCTAAGGGTGGGGATATCCACAGTCAAGGGACTTGCTTATGCAGCCCGCAAGGGTGTTATCCCAGTATCTACACTGGAGACCCTTGCAATGAATATCCCCTTTGCTAAGGACTATCTTATATGTCCTATGCTTGATGCAAGGCGTCAAGAGGTTTATACAGCACTTTATAGACAGGAGGATGAAAATCTCCATGCATTAATTGAGGAACGGGCATGCAAAGTGGAAGATATTCTCTTAAGGATTAAGGATAAAACTATCTTCCTTGGTGATGGAGCAGAGGTTTACAGAAAGGTCATTGAGGATTCCCTTGGAAGCAAGGCTGTCCTTGCAAGAGATGCCCAGATGTTTCCCTCCCCTGCTAATGCAGCCTTTTTAGCCCTTAGAGGGGCGCAGAGGGGTATAGCAATAGGTGCAGAGGATATATCTCCAGCCTATCTAAGGAAATCTGAGGCAGAGATTAAGGTAGGCTTATAATTGATTTATCGTGCCATGACTGAGAGGGATATTCCAAAGGTCATCAATATCTCTCTGGAGTATCCTGAACTTGCATGGTCTGAGACCCTGTTCTTAAAGGAAATTCACAACCCCAACTCCATTTCAATTGTTACAGAACATGAAAACCAAATAATTGCCTATCTATGCGCAAGGGTAGTCATCGATGAATGTCACCTGCAGAACTTAGGGGTAAGCCAATATTATAGAGGCAAGGGCATCGGGACAGCTTTGATGGGGGAACTCATAAATAGGCTTGCCCCATTTAACGCCTCAAGGATATTTCTTGAGCTTAGGAAAAGCAACGATGCCGCCCTAAGGCTCTACAAAAAAATGGGATTCCAAATAGTAGCAATCAGAAAACAATACTACTGCAACCCTACTGAAGAAGGGATACTGATGTTAAAAACTATCCATGAAGATATTTACTGCATCACCTCTGACACAACACCCGATGCAGGTATGAGACCGTAGATTCAGGAACAATATGATACCAGGGTGCATCCTCAGCATTTGAGGATCCCATGAGTCTTCCATCCCTTGCATATTCAGCAGTAGAGAGTATTCTATACATCCTCTCCTGACAATTGGTCTCTATAAGATAAAAGCTCCTTGCCACAGGAGAGGCTCCCTTTTTGTCAGTCTGTTCCTTTGCCTCAGACTTTACCCATACCCTGGTCACATTATCCGATACCTTCTTCTTGCTTTCCACATCATACTGAATAATCTGTGAACCAGTCTTATCATCGGGGATAAAGGACTTCCAGCTTTCAGCAACAGCAATACAGGGCAGGAATAACAATCCACAATACATACACATAACAAACTTTAGCAAACCCTTCTCCTCATTATAAATAATAAGCCTCTAGTCCCTAACCCTTGCAGGCTCTTTGTAATATCTTATTACGAAATTATTGATTCCCTCAAGGGCAACCACTGCCCTTATGCCATAGCGGTTACCAGCCTTGCTTCCAGCAGTTCTGCCCTCTGACTCAATAGTGAATACATGGCTGTGGTTGAAGAAAAAATATCTTGATGCCTCTGCCATTGCATCGCCAACTATATCCTGAATATCCTGAATACTTGTGATCTCCCTCTCCTGCCTCCTCTGCGCTATTGCCTCAGCCTGCTCTTCAGAGAGTCCTGGAATTGCCTTCAACACCTCTAAATGAGCATACTTTATACTGATATGTCGGTTGCCTGAATTTACAGTAACCAAATCTATAATCCCTCTTCTTTGAGCATCACCATAAAGAATTTCTTTGCTCATGCCCTTTATATAGACGAGTTCATCGACGCTCTCGAAGGGGCCATTTTTTACCCTATAGGGAACTGGGAGCGAGGAATAATAGTCCTGCTCTGCACCACGGGGCCTGGGTATATCATCGGCATCCTTCCAGTCCATTATTGAGTCCACTATGCCTTCGGCCTCCTCTTCGGTAATCCCTTGATTCATTAACAACTTTTTTAAGACTGGTTCTGGGGCAAGATTAATATCAATCTTGCTACTCTCGTTATTTATCCTGACCCTTACAGTGCCATTTCCGATACTATACTCATATTCAGTGCCATCTACACTCCATATATCTGAACCTTCCTTATTGAGATTGAAATGCCTGTATGCCAGTTCAGCCTTTGCCCTTTCCATGCCCGATAGGGCATAGTATTTATTCTGCATATCCCTCATAAATGCTATCGTTCCCGATAAATCTGTCCTTGCAAGATAGGACAGAGAAAGGGCAATTACCATTAAAATAGTAATTATCCAAAGAACAAGCACAAGCACAATACCCCTGCGGTCTTGAACAATCACCTTATTCCCTCAATCCTTCTGAAGTTGCGCACAGGCATCAAAAGAGTATAGGTCTTTGTCCCTTCAATAATGGTCATCTTTATTACATAGGGAGTGCCTGTCTTTTCACTGAAATATCCATGCCATCCCATCTGTTCCTCTGAAATACCTGCGTATTGATACTCAAAGTAAATCCTATCAAAACCCTTCAGCAACAATACTGATCTGCCCTCCTGCTCCTGATTTAGCAGCCTCTCAGAGACATGAAGTTCATATTTACCATAATTGTCCTGTAGGACCCTATAATTTACCAACACATAACCGCCTTCTCTATCATATAGGGATGTGTTTGATACAAACTGTAGATTGTGACCATCGCCCCTTAGATAATTTACCTTCTCAGTCTCCTCAGTTTTCAAAACATAGAGTATAGACTGCACTTGCGCATCGATGACAAAAAAAGCGGAACGGATCCTTTGAAGCTGCTCAGCCTTTGATTCGGCCTTATCTATAGAGCTGGCTGCAAGACGGAACCCACCTATTGATATGGTTACCACCAAAGCCATTAGAGTGATAGAAATTAGTAGCTCAAGGAGAGTAAAACCTCGCTGATTCAATCTACACCTTCTTAGCGATTGTCTTATAGGTCTTTAGTGTTATAGATCGCTCTCCTTTATCCTTCTGCCAAAGCACTGTTACAGTTACCTCAAACATACTTACAGGTATGTCCTTTGTCCTCTCTGAGTTGACTGCTATCACATCAGATTTGATTATGAAACCTTCAGGGGTCCTTGAGAGATACGACCCTTCTGCTATCTCGCTACTGATAGATAAATCCCTGATTGCCTCTTCAGCCCTTATAAGGGCATTGATATGGTCTTCGGAATAGGAAAGGGACCTTAGGTTATTAGAAAAAACCTGCATCAATACTGTAACCGCAATGGCAAGAATAGATACGGCAATAAGCACCTCAAGCAGTGTAAAGCCTCTATCTTTACAGGCATATTTAGAATGTTTAAATCTATTTAACAACCGATGCCCCTATTACAGGATCAAGATGTATATCTATCCTCCTGCTGTAACCCTCTAATGATATGTCCGCAGTCCCGCTCAGACCAGAGGGATAAAATTCTATTCTGTAAATGCCCCTTGTAACCCTTCCGTTGACTGGATCAGTTACAACAATATTCACCCCTGCAGGAATACTCCTCCTGCCTCTTCCCTCAATGCCAAAATTTTTATTGTCTATATCTATGCTTACAATTTGTATCTCCCCTGAAACCCGTGCGAGCATCCGTGCCTGTCTTACAGCAGTAGCAATATCTCTTGCCCCTGATTTTAATTGCTCTGAGGGTTGACGGGATGCAAAGAGCGTTGTAGAAAGTCCAACCATTATAGTTATAAGCAATAGGCATATTATCATTTCCAAAAGGGTAAATCCCCTGTTATTGTGAAAGAGATTTCTCATTGAAAAAGCTAAAAAGGGAGTTCTGTAATGCTAAAGATTGCTGTAAGCATTGAAAGCACAATAAATCCAATAATCAGCCCCATCATCAGTATCATGGCTGGCTCTATAAACCCCACAAATCTCTTAATGGATTGCTTGAGGTTTTTTTCATAAACTGAGGCTACTTTAAGCAGCATGTCTTCTAATTGACCTGACTCCTCTCCCACCTTTATCATTGACAGGGCAAGCCTTGGGAAAGTCCCTGCTGAAGCCAAAGATGCAGATATACCTTTCCCCTCCTTAACATCTATGGAAAGTTTCTCTATAGAAGAGGCTACTATTGTGTTATTAGTAATATCCTTTGCATTGTTGAGTGCATTTATCAGAGGAACACCACTTTTTAGTAAGGTTCCTAAGGTGCGGCAGAAGCGGGCTGTCTCTATCTCTCTTATAATATTGCCTAAGAGCCTTAATTTTAGAGCATCCCATCTACGTCTGCCTTGGGGAAGCTTGATATACCTGTTTAACAAGACAACAGCTCCAATCATTACCAGCGTCACAATCCACCAGTAATCCTGAAAGGCTGAGCTAAAAGAGATAAGAATCACAGTGCTCAGGGGCAACGATGCCCCTAATTCCCCAAAGATAGAGGTAAATTTAGGGAGCACATAGGTCAAGAGCGCTATAATGGATATACCTCCTGTTACCAGAAGTATTGAAGGATATATCATTGCAGAAAACACGCTGTCCTTAAGCTCCTTTGCCGATTCAAGGAATTCTACTAACTTTTCAAGCACCGATTCAAGAACACCTCCTGCCTCCCCTGCCCTTACCATATTGATATAGAGTCTTGAGAAAAACCTTGGATGCCTTTGAAGGGCCTCTGAAAAAGAGCTTCCCTCCCTGATAGATTTCAGGAGTTCTGTTATTACAGCCTCCAATGCCTTGTTTTGAGTTATCTCGGCGAGTATATTAAGGCATCTGTCAAGGGGAAGTCCTGATTTCAAAAGAGTGGACAACTCGGAAGTAAAGGCAAGCACATCGCCTCCAGATACCCCCGAAAATATTCTTGTTCTAAAGCTATCCTTTATCGGCTCAATGTAAAGGGGAATTAGACCTGTGCCCTTCAGCCTATCTGCAATAGCCCTCTCGTCAGCGCCCTCAAAAGAGCCCTCTATGACCGTCCCTTCTCTGGTTGCTGCCTTGTAGGCATAACGGGGCATCTTTTAAGACTCCTGGGTAACCCTTAATACCTCAGTATAGGTTGTGAGCCCCTTGATAACCTTTTGTAATCCCTCTTCCAAAAGAGTTACCATACCTCTCTTCCTTGCCTCAGCCCTTATAACATTGGCATCAGAGTTTTTAAGAATCAGTGTCCTTATTGAGTCATCAACAATCAGAAGTTCATAAATACCCATCCTTCCGTAAAATCCAGTATGGGCACAGTGTTCACAACCTCTACCCTTAAAGAGCTCGAAGTCTTTAATTCCCCAGTGCAATTCTATATCTTCCCTTCCAAGATCATTAGGATCTTTCATCTTGCACTCTGGACAGATAACCCTCACAAGCCTTTGAGCAAGTATGCCCCGTATTGTAGATGAGAGCAGAAAACTTTCTACCCCCATATCAATCAGACGGGTTATGGCGCTTGGTGCATCATTTGTATGGAGTGTTGAAAAGACCAGATGCCCCGTAAGAGATGATTGAATAGCTATCTCCGCAGTCTCGAGGTCTCTGATCTCTCCTATCATTATAATATCTGGATCCTGTCTCACTATATGCCTTAGGGCTGAGGCAAAATTAAGTCCAATGTTTGGTTTAACCTGAATCTGATTAACCCCTTTAAGCTGATATTCCACAGGGTCCTCTACAGTAATAATCTTTTTATCGGGAGAGTTAATCTTGTCCAGGGCACCATAAAGGGTAGTGGTCTTACCACTGCCTGTGGGACCAGTAACCAAGATAATCCCGTTTGGCTTCCTTATGAGTCCCTCAAAGGCTTGCAAGGTATCAGGGAAAAAACCCAGGGCTGGAAGATCTATGATAATACCTTCCTTGCGAAGTATCCTCATTACAACACTTTCTCCATATACTATGGGCACTGTGGATACCCTAAGATCTATCTCTTTTTCATTTACCTTTAGCTTTATCCTGCCATCCTGAGGCAGCCTCCTCTCTGCTATATTGAGCTTTGCCATTATCTTTAATCTTGAAACAATGGCAGCCTGGAGATTCTTAGGAATGGACTCTATCTCATGAAGCACCCCATCAATTCTGTATCTAACCTTCAGTTCATCCTCAAAGGGTTCAATGTGTATATCACTTGCCCTATTTTCTACAGCCCTCGTGATGAGTATATTCACAAGTCTTATAATCGGAGCCTCCGATGCAAGATCCTTCAGATGACCTATGTCTTCCTCTTCTTCATTTTTAATAAAGGAAAAGCCTTCCTCTCCCAAATCCTCAATCATCTTATTGATATTCTGAGACTCCTGTCCGTAAAACCTTGAGAGGTATTCCTCAGCCGCCTCTGGGCTTATCTTATAAACCTGCACCTCCGCAGCAGAGGCTATCTCAAGGGCATCCACAGCCAATGGGTCAAAGGGATCTGAGAGGGCAATCTTAAGGCAGTTGTGTCTGTACTCAATAGGGATTATACGATTTTCCTGAATAAATCTTGAGGAGACATTATTAAGTACCAGCGGAACCTTAGGCAGATCCTCTATAGTCAATTCACCTAAAATCCTTTTTGTCATAGCCTAATTATATCCCAATCATCAGCAATTATTGTAGGAGCATAAGGAAGCTATACTCTTCCTAACGCCCTCTGCACTGTTTTTATTGCACAAAGCTCTCCGCACATACTACACACCTCGCTGTCCTGAGGCGGTCTTTCACCCCGCCAACTACGCACCCTATCAGGGTCAAAACTAAGGGCAATCTGCCCCTGCCAATCTAAATTTTTCCTGTAATGGGCCATCTTCTTATCCCTTTCTATGGCTGAAGGCAGACCCTTTGCAATATCCGCCGCATGAGCAGCGATCCTTGCGGCTATTACACCCTCTTTTACATCCTCCACATTTGGAAGTCTTATATGTTCAGCAGGGGTCACATAACACAAGAAATCAGCACCTGCCATCCCTGCCACCGCACCTCCTATGGCAGTAGCAATATGGTCATACCCCATTGCACAGTCTGTAACAAGGGGACCTAACACATAAAAAGGT